>JAAYJV010000019.1 GCA_012522755.1 Candidatus Hydrogenedens sp. | reverse complement strand
GGACACTACCATTGACCATGCGTCTACAGCGGTAGTTGTGCCTGTTCAGGAAATTCCCAAAGCCAACCCCAAGCCTCAGCCCAAGTCTGAAGCTGTCGCTGCACCAGCCGAAGAAGCTGTTGAAGAAGTGACTGAAGTGGCTGAAGCTGTTGAAGAAGTCGTTGAGGAAGGGGTCGAGGAAGCAGCTAGTGGGGCTGTGGAAACATTCGTCATTGAGGACAATGATGATTCCTTCATTGAATGGGTAGGCTACAAGAGTTTGCTCGGTACACGTCTTTCCATGAAGGGCGGATTCATGGAATTTGAAGGCACCATCACGGTTGTTGATGATGCACCGGATGAAAGCTCCGTGGAGCTGACTATTGACCTTACCGAGCTGTACTCTGAAAATGTGATTCTCACCCGGGTTCTCAAAGCGGAATTTTTCTTCGCCGTGGATAAATATCCCACAGCTCATTTTATAAGCAGCAAGGTGGAGCCTGTCGAGGGTAATGAGTATACCGTCACCGGAAACCTGACCATGCGTGACAAAACTGTGGGCATCCAATTTCCTGCAGTCATTGAGCGTCGTGGCGACCAGGCTTTCGCCTCCGCCGAATTCACCATCGACCGCTCACACTGGGGCGTCGGCTTTGACGAGTGGGAAGAATTCGTCATTCTCAATGAAGTCGTGCTTTCTTTTGAAGTTCTTGCGAATCCAGCCTGACATCCTCTCTGATATCTGGTTTTGAATTTTCCTCCGGGCGGGAGATGTGCTTGCATGTCTTCCGTCCGGATTTGTTTTTAGAAAGGCCCTCTATGTACAGTGGAAAAACAATCGTTGTTACCGGGGGCGCCGGTTTCGCAGGCTCCCATCTGGCCCTGGCATTCAAAAGTAACTGGCCCTCAGCCCGCGTCATTGCCCTGGACAATCTCAAGCGGCGGGGAAGCGAACTGAATATCACCAGGCTCACTTCCAGTGGTGTGGAATTTCTCCATGGCGATGTCCGCAACCGGGAAGACTTCATCACCTTGCCGCAGCTGGATTTGCTCGTGGAATGCAGTGCTGAGCCTTCCGTGCTGGCCGGTTATGACAGTGCGCCGGATTATGTGATCAACAGCAATCTGATGGGAGCTCTTCGTTGTCTGGAATGGGCTCGCCGCTACGAAGCTCCTTTTCTCTTTCTCTCCACGAGCCGGGTCTATCCCGTACAGCTGCTGAACCGCCTCAAGCTGGTTGAAGAGGAAACACGTTTTGATCTTGCTCCTGATCAGCCTTTTCCCGGAGTCTCATATGAGGGTATTGCAGAAGCCTTTCCCTTGGAAGGGACACGCTCTCTTTATGGAAGCACCAAGCTCAGTGCGGAACTGTTCATCGCTGAATATCAGGAAATCTACGGGCTTCCCGCAGTCATCAACCGCTGTGGTGTCATTGCCGGACCGGGTCAGCTCGGCCGGGTGGATCAGGGCATTCTAGCCTTTTGGATTGCAGCCCACGTCTACGAGCGTCCCCTTTCCTACATCGGCTTCGGCGGACAGGGAAAACAACTTCGGGACATGCTTCATATACAGGATCTCACGGAGCTTGTTTTGAAACAGGTCTCTCAGATTGACAAATGGGATGGTCGCCCCCTGAATGCCGGTGGCGGGAGAGAGGGGAGTGTTTCTCTCTGTGAACTGACCGGCTTATGCCAGGAATTCACCGGCAAGAAAATACCCATAAACAGTGTGATGGAAAACAGGCCCGCCGATATCCCCCTGTACATGACTGACAACAGTGCCATGAGCAGGCTCTATGACTGGGAACCCCGGCGTCCTGTGCAGCAGCTCGTGGAAGAGACAGTCCGCTGGGTTGTTGACAATAAAGAGCGATTGCGTCCCATCTTCTGTTCCTGAGCGTTTATCCCAGTTCAGGAAGGACTCTGTACAATTCTTCCACGGTGGTAATGCCCAAACGTGCTTTTTCCAGACCGTCATCAGCCAGAGGGATCATCCCGTTGGACACAGCCATTTCGTGAATCTGAGAAGTTGTGGGTTGGCGCAGCAGTTTTTCAGCCAGCGTATTGTGCACCTCCAGAAATTCACCGATTCCCGCACGGCTTCTGTAGCCGATGTTCTGGCACTCTTTACAACCCTTGCCCTTGTAAAAGGGCCCGCTTTCCGCATCCAATCCGAAATAATGCATCATGAGCGGATCAGGAGTGTATTCAGCCGTGCAGTCCGGACAGTTCAGCCGTATGAGCCGTTGTGCCAGTACCCCCGTAATGGAGGAAGCCACCAGGAAAGGCTCAATACCCATGTCGATGAGGCGTGTGAAAACACCGGCCGCTGTGCCACTGTGAATGGTGCTGATTACAAGATGTCCTGTCAATCCGGCCTGGATGGCCATCTTCGCTGTTTCAAAGTCACGGATTTCACCCACAACAATTACTTCCGGATCCTGTCGCAGAATGGAGCGCAGTGCCGTGGCGAAAGTGAGATCCGCATGGTGGTTTACCTGAATCTGGGCGATGCGGTCCATGGCGAACTCAACAGGATCCTCAATGGACACAATATTGATGGTATGTTTCTGCAGATGGAGAATTTCATGGAGCGCCGCATAAATGGTGGTCGATTTTCCGCTGGAACTGGGCCCTGTCAACAACAACGTGCCCTGAGGGCGTGTAATGATTTTCTGGACACCTGCTACAATGCGTTCGGGAAATCCCAGGATATCCAGTTGATAAAGATCCCGGGTTGAGCCCAGCACACGAATGACCATTTTCTCGCCCCGTATCGTCGGCACTGCTGATACACGCATGGGCCGGCCCGCTGAAGTCTTGTCACGGTCAATTCGTCCGTCCTGGGGAACATCTTTTCTGTAGACCACCAGATCGGAAAGAACTTTGATGCGGGCCACCAGCTTGGGCTGAAACTCCTGAGGAATCACGGCGATCTGCTGCAGAATGCCATCCAGCCGGAAACGCAGAGAAACACATTCATTCCAGGGCTCCAGGTGGATGTCACTGCTCCCGTGATAAACCGCCTGACTCAGAATAGTGTCCACAGCATCAGTGACCCCCATTTCATCACGACTCTCCAGCCTGTTGACAACGGCCGTCTGAATTTCATGTAAAGGGATGATGGTGGTGTTGCCTGATGAGGCGCCGATTTCGAGAGACATTCTATTTCCTTTCCCACTGGATGAATAAGCGATGCAAAGACTTGGCCGACAAAGCTGATTCCTTCTGACAGGGCCCACAGATGAAAGGAACGACCCGAAAGGAAATCCGTCGGCAAGGGCTCAGCCGATTATAGAACACCTGTCCGCCTGAAAGGAAGAGAGAAACGCCTTCCATGGACAAAGTTCCTGCAAAAGCGGGTCATTGCAGCAAGGTCTCAATATTTTCAATGGCACGATCCACCAGAGCTTCTCCGGTTCCTTCGGGGCACCAGGCCACCATCGGATCCGCACCATAGCCGCCTTCTTCTATAGCCTCCCGCGTGGGGATATACATGCTGTGGCCATTGCAATATCCGAAGACCAGTGTCTCCGGAAGGGGAGAACGTGCTTTGATGCGATTGGAAAGGTCAGAAAAAAGTTCGCCCGATGCGCCGACAAAGGCAAAAGCTTTGTTCAGTACCAGCGTATCCAGCCGAACAGTCACCTGATTGTCCGGCATTTCTACGGTGAGTGCCAGCATCTCGGGGAAGAAGCCCTGCTTCAGTGCGCCCGATACAAGACGGTTGCTCAAATCCAGACGGGAAGGACCGGTGAAAAAGTCCGTCTTCCCCGTCAGGCTGGGATTGTCCGGAACTGTAGTTGCAATGGACTTCGCCAGTTGCAAGGCTTTCACGGCCACAGCTTCGCCGAAACCATCAATGCCTTTCCGTTCTTCCGAGGTGTTGGGTGACATGTCTCCGGCCGCTCCCTGCATGAAAAAACAGGGGGCATCAAGTTCCTTTTCCACAGCTCTTTGCATATGTCCCGGCCATTCCGAAGTCCAGTGCAGTTTGAAAACACTTTCAATGGTGGGATGGGCCGCCAGATTCACCATCACAGCCAGGCATTTCCCGTCGAGATCATCCAGACGCAGAACAGACAAACGTGGATCGATGGGTTTGGGATGTTTTTTACTGTGCCTGTTCCGGTTCAGATCGCTCTCTTCCACGGCCAGCCCGATACGTGCATCCTGAAGCGATTCCGAAGCTTCATAAACAGCCTCCAGGATGATGCCAGGAAGCGATTGTGCATAAGCCACAGCCGCATCAAATTTACCTTGACCCATACCCGGCTCATCCAGAAGCTCAATGACCGGACCATGATGGGTATGGGAACCCACAGCGAGAATGTGGGAAATGCCCGCCTTTTCCTTCGCTTTCTCTTCGATGATTTTCATCATGGCCGCCGTGGGACTCCGGCCCAGGTCCAGTCCGATAAGAGCGGCGCGCACACTGTCGGCTTCAAGAACAAGCACCTTCACAAAAAGTCGGTCGTGAACGGCTGTCGCGGGAATGTCGTGCCGGGCACCATAACCCCACATGGGAATAGCCGCCGAAGGGGTGATGTCCCGTTGTGCAAAACCAGCCTTGAAAGCGCCCGCCCAGGCACTGCTCATGGTGAGGGCCAATGCACAGAAAAACAAACAGACATGACGTGATGGAAGCATGATTCCTCCTTTTTTCGAAGCGACGAAAAGCGATCTGGCTTCATGGGATATCCTGAAATCGTTTGAAAGAACGATGAATTTATAAATGCTGTTTTCGAGATGTTTATTATAATAGAGTGTACAGCGGGGGCGGTTCCAGTTTTCTGGAAGGGAATTTCAAGGGGAGGAGGGGATTGTTTTAATCTCACAGAAATGGGAAGGCTTTTTAACCAGATCAATCACGGAGGCTGGCCCGAAGTATTGCGACAAAACAACGCAAAAAAGCCAGGTACAAAGCAGAATGCAGAAAAGCGGCCCTGGTACAAAGGAAAATTTTTCAACAGCTCAGAATAATCTGCTCATTTACATTGATAGTGGGGAAATAGTATACTTTAAGCTCAGACAGCACCTTCAGTAAAGCTTTGTACACGCCTTGGATCAGGTGCGGTCAGAGCGAGGAGATAGCCTTTTCCGGACATTTTCTCATTGATCTTCAGCCGCTGTGTCTCTCAATGATGAGAAAAACTTCAGGCATCGGCTGCTTAACTTACAGGAAAGAATTACCATGATTATTGTCATGTCCACCTCCCGACAGGATGAGGTTGATCACGTCATAGGCCGTGTTGAAGAATTCGGTTACAAGCCCCATGTCATTTACGGTGTTGAGCGGACCGTTGTGGCCGCTGTGGGTGATGAACGGGGTAAAGAACGCCTTACCTCACTTGAATCACTTCCCTATGTGGAACAGGTGATCCGGATCCTGAAACCTTTCAAACTCGCCGGACGGGAAGTGAAAGAAGATGATACCATTATCGATTGCAGTGGCGTGCGCATTGGCGGCGGTCATTTCGCCATCATGTCGGGCCCCTGCTCCGTGGAATCAGAAGAACAGATCATGGAATCGGCCCGTGTCGTCCGTGAGGCCGGTGGTAATATGCTCCGTGGCGGTGCTTTCAAGCCCCGGACTTCACCTTACAGTTTCCAGGGTATGGAGCTGGAAGGGCTGCGTGTCCTGAGAAAAGCCGCCGACGCTTACAACCTGCCTTTTGTCACCGAAGCCACTACGCCGGAGCAAGTGCCTGTAGTGGCGCAATATGCCGATATGATCCAGATCGGCGCACGCAATATGCAGAACTACGGCCTTCTCCGGGCTGTGGGGAAAGCGGATAAGCCTGTGCTGTTGAAACGGGGCATGATGTCCACTATCAATGAATTTCTCATGTCCGCTGAATATATTCTTTCAGAAGGCAATCCCAATGTCGTCTTATGCGAACGGGGTATCCGCACCTTCGAAACGGAAACACGCAATACGCTGGATATTCAGGCCGTTCCCGTTGTGAAACTGCACAGCCACCTGCCCGTCATCGTGGATCCGAGCCATGCAGCCGGAAGATGGGACATCATTATTCCCATGGCCTGTGCCGCTGTAGCCTCCGGTGCCGATGGCATCATGATTGAGATGCATCCGAACCCCGAGGTGGCTCTCTCCGATGGACAGCAATCCTTGCGCCCGAAAAAACTCCACCAGCTTGTGGAAACACTGAAACCGCTTCTGGCCGTCATGAAAAAAGAAGTGTCCTGAGGGGCGCTGGGAGAATTTGCAGCCTTATGAGTCAGGAAGCTTTGGGAAAAGATGAGTTTCCCGAGAGTGTGGAAACATTGGGCCGGGACGAGTCCCGACGTACCTTGTATGCCCTTCTGTTTGTGAGTGATCGGCCCATGAGCGTCAAACGCCTGGCCGAGGCTCTCGGAGATCTGGATGATGAAATGGCCGAAGTGCTTCTGCAGGAACTGATGCAGGAGATCAACGGCCGCGAAGAGATGCCCTATTCTCTGCAGCAGATCGCCGGGGGCTATCAATTGATCAGCAAACCCGAGTTTGCCCCCTATATCCGACGGCTCTTCCAGATCAAGAAAAGTAACCGGATGAGCAAAGCACTGTTGGAAACCCTGGCCGTCATTGCCTATAAACAACCCGTAACCAGGGCCGAGGTGGAAGCCATCCGCGGGGTGAGTGTCTCCTATGCCTTTGACCAGCTTCAGGACAGACGCTTCATCAAAATCAGCGGCGTCGCTGATCTGCCCGGAAGACCCAAACTGTACAGAACGACGGAAGAATTTCTCCTTTCTTTCGGACTGAAAAGTCGCAAGGAACTGCCTTCCCTCGATGAACTTAAAATCATGGACTGACTTATGACCCTTATCCGTTTACAAAAATATCTCGCTGAACAGGGAATAGGATCCAGGCGTGCCTGTGAAAGATTGATCCAGGAAGGCGAGGTGTCTGTAGATGGCGAAGTGGCCGAAATCGGGCAGCAGGTCGACCCGGCCTCCCAGAAGATCGCTGTGAAGGGCGAGGCTATCCGGACGGAGGAGCCGGAAAAAATATATGTCGTACTGAATAAACCTGCCAATGTCATCACTACAGCGAAAGACACTCATGGCCGACGGACGGTCATGGACTGTCTGCGGGGGCTCGAAGAGCGCGTCTTTCCCATCGGTCGACTCGATCAGGATGTGGACGGCGTGCTCCTCTTCACCAACGACGGTGAATTGGCCTATCAGCTGGCTCACCCCAAATTTCTGGTGAATAAAACTTATCAGGCCTGGATCAAAGGGGAGATCTCCAGCGATGCCCTGAAACGTCTTCGCGAAGGCGTTCCGCTGAGCGATGGCATGAGTGCGCCCGCTCAGGCGAAGCTGTTGAAAAGCCGGAAAAATGCTTCTCTGGTGGAACTCACCATTTATGAGGGCCGAAAACATGAGGTGAAACGCATGTTCGACGCCGTGGGCCATCCCGTGGACAAATTGCGGCGCATAGCCTTTGCAGAGATCAAGGCGACAGGCCTGCGTTCAGGCGAATGGCGACGCCTTACAGAGGCGGAAGTGGATGTTTTGCGCAAGAGTGTCGTCCTCCAGCCTGAAAATATCTGACCATGGATCATTTCGACTCCACCTATATGATCCGGCTCTGTGATGCACTCGCAACACTGGACGAAGACCAGAAACCCCTGTGGGGGACACTCACGCCGGAAACACTTCTGGAACATCTCATCTGGATACTTCGTCAGTCCATGGGGCGTTCGCTTCATGTGCCCGATTACAGCAGCTTTCTGTCTCGGAAGCTGACGAAAAAACTCATTCTCTCCGGCATGCGATCCCTTCCCAAAAACATGCATTTGCCCGCTCATCTGATCAGGCAGGGGATCAGGGACAGAGAAACAGGTGATCTGGAGACTTTACAGGCCCTCATGGAGGAATACCTGAATCTCGTGCAGGCCGATGAACTGGAACCGGCGCCACACCCCTGTTATGGGAAAATGAGCATTGATGAATGGGACAGGTTCCATGTCCTCCATTTTGAGCACCATCTGAAGCAGTTCGGTATTTCCTTCCGGAAATAAAGAGGGATCAGCACAGCGCCGCACAGCTGCAACCAAGTACCTTTTCTTTTTGAACCAGGTCAATCAGGTCACACACGGAAAAACACATCTTAATCTGAGAGATGACACTGACACGACGTCCCTTGTAACCAGAGATGAACAGTGATTAACACTGATAAATTAAAGGCCTTGGGTCCTGCAGCCTGGGGACGCCAATTTCCACATTGGCAGGACACCCGGGAAAAGACCGTGACTCATGTATGCATTTGACGGGATAACAAAGACTCAGAGTGCACAGGGCAGCACAGCCGCAACCAGATGATGCTTTTTTCTAACCACGAAGTCAGGTAGGACAGGTCGGTTCAAGAAGAAAGAAGAGGAGAAGGGCTGATGTCTTCCCAATGCCCATCTGAACCTCAAGAGAACACTCTTGCCTGCGTCATTCCTGCGAAAGCAGGAATCTTAAGGCGACATGAGGACTTGAATATACGCAAGATTCCTGCTTTCG
>JAAYJV010000165.1 GCA_012522755.1 Candidatus Hydrogenedens sp. | reverse complement strand
GCGCATACTCTGCCCGGATGGCCTGCAGCTGCTGATCTACCTCCGGTTCTCGCTCCGCTTCGTCCAGATAATACTTCCAGCCGGACTTATCAAAGTCTTTGTGCCCTTCATACCAAAGACGGCCAAGCGAGTTCTCCACCATGTACCGGACAATCCAGTCTGGGGTGAAGAGCTGGGTGGCTGCGGGAATGCGTTCTTTTGTGATTTTTACGTTCTTTTTTAGCAGGGCAAAGGTCTCGTCCTTCAGTTCGGAATTATAATACTGGTACAGCCAGCCGATGATCTGCACGGCATCCGTCCAGTCTTCCTCCGGGATGCTGGCAACCATGGTGCCGATCACGCTGTCGGGCCGCAGCAGGTTTGCAGGGAACAAAAGCTCCGTCCAGTTGGAGATCTTTTCAAACATATATGGAAGACCAGCATTCAGCGCATTGCACTGGATGATCAGGAGATACTTATAAAGCGCTTCGTTGTCCTGCCTGTCCAGCAGTTCAAGAACAAGACCGCGATCCAGCCCTTCCAATTCGATGGACATGGCTTCCTTCAAGATTTCCGGCTTGAAAGCGTTATTCTCATCCGTGAACACACGCACCTTGGAGGGCAGATAGCCGTTGACCTCCATGAAGCGCAGGGCAATAAAGCGGTTGAACCAGGTGTAGGCTGCTTCCTCCATAACCTGGGTATATCCCTTCTGCCGGATCTGAGCGATCAGCTGCTGACGCTGCTCTTTTTCTACCTTGCTCAGCAACCGCCCGCCAACACTGTCCAGGTTCGGATTATTTTCACCGTTTTCCGTGATCTCATATTCATATACCCGTTGTTTGGCGGATTCAATCAGCTGAACACGTGCCCAGACAGCGAAATTTTTGATGGCGGTTTTGTTCACTGTATATTTCCTACTTTCTGCTTGTATTCAAGCCAATGATTTAACTATCTGTTCGGCACACTTTGCTGGGCTAGCGGAAGTAAAGTATCGCAGTTGAAGGCTATTTGCTCTAACAGCACCGATGATCTTATAAAAGTCACTGTGCGATATACAGTTTGTCTGAAGCCAAACCGAATCAGCAGATCTGATGAGATCTGTATTTGGCACTGTATCTGGCGATATATATATCACCTTTGGAAGACGCTTCTTCATCTCTTTGATCCAAGAAGGATGGCCCCCAAAAGAGAGTATTTTACCGGAAGTGAGATAAGGATAATGAATACTCTCTTCAACCGGTTCTTCAACCAGTTCTTGATGTTCAGTCAGGAAAATGAGTTCTCGTAAATCAGCCAATTCTTGTCTTTGCTCATTAAGCTCAATAGTGGCTGCCTGTAAGTTTTCTTCAGACAGTTTCTTCAATTGCTTAATACTTCTTAGCGACAGAGTAAGACGACTGTTTTTTTCGCGCAGTCGTGTGTTTTCAGTAATTAACTGGCTATCAACAACTTCTTTGTTTTGTTCAATAACAGGCTGAACAATGTCTGATGCATCGGCTGTTGACTCTGAATCATCATCTTCTTCATCTGGATAAAAGCGCACATATGCAGAGTTAAGCATAAACAGTAATAGTGAATATGCCTCTTTCTCGCGTTCAGTCAGCTCACCAAGGTCTCCGAGGAAGGTCTCCAATAATGGTTGTTCTGGTACTACTCGAGGAAAGATTGTTGAAGAGCTAGCATAAAACAGTTGGCTAAGATTCTTCGCATATTCTCTCTGCACAGGTTCATCATCTGCATCCAACATATCATCCCATCTGTAGCCCTTATAACGATGTTGATACAGTGCTTTATTCCAATCTGAAAGCAACATCAACTCCTTGGGAAGCTGTTTCGTTGTGTCGTATGGCAGTTGATCATACATTGTGTATGCTACAGAAATACTGCCATAATAGAGCCATGGAATATGGCTATCAGAGTCTAATAAATATACTAAAGCGAAAGCGGTTTCATATGGATCGTCCACGTGAAAGTCTACCAGTTCATTCCTTAGACTGGAGGGGATTATGGTTTTAACGAGTTTCATTGTCTTTTCACGATCATTTGGCAATGAAAAATCTGTCATTGTAATTTTTGTATATAACCAGTTAATGCGGGAATCAATATCATCGATACGTCTTTGTATTTCTGTAAGTGACATAATGTCAGCGGCTTTACTTTTCTGACCGATTGTAGTGTTCATCAGCAGTGGATTTCTTTTGGCTTGGAACTGTTCATTAGTTGAGAGCAGTTGTTGCAGCAGTTGTTCTTTTTCCTGCTCAAGCCTGGATATTTCCTGATCAATTTTTATATAAAGTGCTATTGCTAAACGGTAGAAACTCCAAACATCTTCTTCATATTTAGTTATGGCGTGCTTCACAGAATCCTGATCCATTAATTCAAGAATTGCATCAAATTCTTTACGATATGATTCTTCTTTAGCAGCCTTTGCTGCCCTATCATGTTCCCACATGATTGTTCCAATTTCTGGATGGTCAGAAGATTCCTTGGAATTACGATAACGAATCAGCTTTGCAAGTGAATAAATCAATTCTGTATCATAAAAAGGATGACTCACTGGTGGAAAGGCAATATCACTAAACACCAATTCTCCTTTAGGCAGTAAAGGGTAAAGGGCCTCCATTTTTCCATGCAAAGCTAGATCGTCTAAAATCCATATTGCAGCGCTAAGTGTCGTATATCCGAAAAAATCAACAGCGTAATTGTATCCACCTCTCATCATTAATGAATTGCTGAACGCAAAATGCGCTTCAATTTGGGATTCCGAAAAGACACCGCTGAATCTCTGTTTAGCTTCACCCACATAGTCTATGGTAGTTGATATGCGTTTTTTTTCACAGTACGAAGTATAGTCATATTTCTTTTCAAATTCTGACTTACTAAGACCTTCCTTTCCCCATACTCGCTTTTTGAATTTCCCCATAATATCATTTACTTTCGAAGAGAATGATCCACGTTGATTTTTAAAGTTTTCATCGAATGTCATGAACGCATCTCCTCTCTCTGCAAATTCTTAAGTTTTTTCATGCACATTAAATGATATGTAGCACATCGTGTC
>JAAYJV010000164.1 GCA_012522755.1 Candidatus Hydrogenedens sp. | reverse complement strand
TATGTGGGGTGTGCAGATCGAGCTGCTCTTCAACTTTTTCAAGACGAGCCATCAGGTCTTTCAGGTTGCTGGTGATGGCATCGGGCAAACTGGCGTGATCCAGATCGGCATACCTGGCGCTGCTTTTCTTGCGCCTGATAATTTGTCCGGGAACACCGACGTATGCGTTTCAAATGTCCGTGATTGATTAAAAAGAGGAAGTTCCTATACAATTAGTTTTGAGAACAAAAGAAAGGAACTTCCAATGACAATAGTAGTCAAGTTAAGTATAACAATCGAAGCCGAAAATGGCGAGGGGAAAAAGATAGAAGCAAGAATTAGTCCGGAAACATTCGACGAAAGTTTAGATGATTTAGGTCGCCAGGTAATCCAGGCAGTTGGGCTGACAGCTCTCTCAACCTTTGATAGCCAGTTGAAGCAGAGCCAATATCGCAATAGTGTCACAATCCGCAGCACACTTCGTACCTATCACTTTCCAAAATCCAGTTTCAGTTACAGACGCCACAGTTACAAGCTGCCGGACGGCAGTATCCACACCCCCCTGGATGCTTTGCTGGGGTTCGAAAAATATCAACGGCGCAGCTGGAAAAGCAAAGAGCAAGAATGCGCTCTGGCAGCAGAGCTCAGCTATCGCAAAGCAGCCCATCTGAACAGTTACATCAGTCAAAGACCAGTGAGTGCCTCAACGATCTGCCGCGATATCCGGCAAGTAGGCAGGAGAATCAGTGAACAAGAGCAGCGCTTTGAAGCTGAAGAGGCAGGTCAAATCGAGGCGCCAGAGCTCTATTGTGAATCAGATGGTGTCTGGATCTCGCTGCAGAAGAACAAGGTCAAAAAAGCAGAAATAAGGTTTGCGATCGGATACACCGGCAAGAAATACATCTCGAAAGACCGTAGAAAGCTCAAAAACAAGTATGTTTTGATGGCAATCGGCGTGCCGAGCAGCCAATGGCAGAACATGATCAGGGAGAAGTTTTACAGTCATTATGATTTAGAGAACACCAAGCGAGTCTATGTTGGTGGTGACGGAGCTACATGGGTAGGCAACAGCTTTGAGCTGTTGGGTGAGATGGAGAAGATCAGAGTGCTGGATCCTTTTCATGTCAAACGGGCAGTGGGGAGAGCTTTTGCTGATGCGGTGGATGTCAAGCCGATTCTGAATCAATTGTATGAGCAAGGCTTTGCGGCTGTGGAGTCACAATTGTTGGATGTCGTTGCAAAGGGGGACAAGGCAAGGGTCAAAGCCAGGTTGAGTTGTCTGGAGTATTTACGCAATCATGCTGACGAAATTATCAAGGCTCCCTCACTGGGCAGTGTTGAGTCTAACATCGACAAATATGTCGTTCATAGAATGAAGACCCGCGGGGTGAGTTGGAGTTTGGAAGGGGCTCAGGCGATGTTGAGCATCTTGCAATACAAAAATGAACTCTACGAACACAGCTTCCCATACAAGAAAAACAAGGAAACAAAAGCCAGGAGAGGCGTTGGAAAGGCTGATACCGGGAGTGTTCATAAGGCTAGCTTTCCGGTCCTCAATTCAGGCAAAATGTCTGTGCCTTATGCTAAACTATTCAAGAACATGATTGACGATGACCTTCCTCTTTCATCCTAATCACGCGAATATGAAACAGATACAAGCGAGACCGCCAAACGCAGACAGAAGGATCTTGAGGTTTGGGAAGCCTTAAGACAACGTGGGATGAACGCAAAAGAAGCATCCAAGGTGGTTGGCAAGTCAGCAGCAACGCTATACCGCTGGCAAAGACGCTTTGAGAAGGAAGGCTGGCAAGGTTTGGAAGAACGAAGCCGCCCTCCTAAGCGAGTACGTCAACGTCAATGGAGCCAGGAGCTGATCGAAGATGTGCGCGCCTTGCGATGTCTGTACCCTGGATGGGGAAAAGAGAAGATAAAAGTCCTGTTGGAGCAAGATGGCATGGAATCTCAGTATCTACGGTTGGCAGGATTATAGGCTATTTAATAAGCCGAAAAGCCATACCGGAGGGTAATCATAAGAGGAGGTGGAAGGCTAAAAGACGGTACAAACGCCCCTACGT
>JAAYJV010000163.1 GCA_012522755.1 Candidatus Hydrogenedens sp. | reverse complement strand
GACTGATCCGACCGATTTGTCGGGGAGTTTAAAAAAGTCTTGATGTCTTAAAAAACCAAGGATCTATAAAACACTGAAGAGGGCTGGTCATGCTCCTCATCGTCTTCCCGATCTGGATACCGGTCTTCTCAGCTCCTATACGGCGGAGGCTGGTCGTGTGGGGCGAGGAGCCTGGAAAAGAGTGTTCAAGTTGAAAGCAACCCCTGTAATTTTCTATGCTATGAGTGAGTCATAAGGGAAAGTTGTGTTTATTTTCCTTTCCATGGCTGTGATGACACACCCTTCGCTATCGTTTGGTGTTCTTGACATAAAGATCAGGAGGTACCCATGACCAGATACCTTTCGGCTGTGAGCTGCATACTGCTTCTTACCCTGGCCGGCTGCCAGAGCATGCCCTGGCAACGCAATACCATGCCTCCCGTTGAGTTGCTCGACGATGATTCGGGGCAGACGCAGGCCACTCCATCAACAGAATCTTTACAACCTGCGCCCAAACAGGCGCCGGTTCTGGCTATAGCCTCGCGTACCCGCATGAGGGATGTGCCTCTGCCCGAAAAAGCGAAGGAAGATCTGGAGCGTACCTACGTGTATGAATCGCATACCTTGCAGGTGGGCCGCATGGTGTATACCATTCAGGCTGCTGTGAATGATATCGCCCAGTTTTATATAGACACCTGTCCCGGTGCGGACTGGCGTATGGTCAGTGTGAAACAGGCTTCCGGCGGTGCCGAACTTCTTTTCCGCAAACCGGGTAAAAAACTCGAAGTATCCATTTCGCCCCGTGCCTTCGGAAGCAAACGGCTTGTGGTGCATCTTGTTCCTGATGAAGGATTGAATTAATAATTTCATGAATCAAAAAGCGATACACTACCTGATTTGTTTTCTGGTGGCGGGGCTGTGCGGCTGCCAGGCCCAGTCTCCTTTTGATCTCGGGCGCATCATGAACCCTCGGATGAGTGACGAAGAAAAGATCACGCTCATTCTCGAAGATGTTCAGCGTGGCATGGAATCGCAGCGCGTCTATCAGGTACTGTCTCATGTGTCCCGTGCCTACAGTGACAAGGACGGCCGTGATTTTGCAGCCCTTCAGGAAGACCTGAATACACTGATGAAAAATTACCGGAATATCCGGATCACACGAACGCCGCCCCGTATTGAAGTGCGCGGCAACAAGGCGCGTGTTACCGACACCTTCGGTACCATGGCCGAGCCCGTCCGGCCTGACCTTTTTCCGCCTGTCAATCTGCAGGGACAGGTAATGCTCATGATGGAAAAAGTCGGAGACAATTGGCAGATCATCGAATGGGGACCCATCAGTTGAGAGCGGTTCAAACCCTGATGGCAACACATTTACACTTTTTGGCATACATGTTCTGTATCTGTTAAACACCCAACGGAAATGAAAGAAACGATCCATGGCGCGACGCAAGAAAAAAACAGCGACTTCCGATTATCTTCTGGCCCCCGAAGAACCCAAAACCGAGTGGCAGAAGTTTCTTGTTCATTTGGAAGAAAATATCAAACTTTATGTGGCCGGTACTCTGTTTGTCATCTTGTGCCTCGCCATTGCCGGGCTGATTCACATGCATCGTACGGTGCAGGACCAGGAAGCAACGACGCGCCTGGCTGAAGCGGTTTTGATAGAAGATGCTGAGGAACGTCTGGAACGCTTTGCTGAACTCAGCGGCCATGTGGGACGCTGGAATGCTGAAGCGCTTTACCTTCAGGGTGAAACTGCTCTGGAAGCGGGTAAACTCAGCGAGGCGCGGGAATCTTTCAATGGTGTATTGAAGGATTTCAATACGAGCGAATTCGCCGCACCGGCTCTCGATGGTCTTGCCTTCGCCTTGCGTGAAGAAGGACAAAACGAAGAGGCACTGGCTGCTTATGAAAAGTTGCACCAGGAATGGCCTTCCGCTTTTGTTTCCCGGCGTTCCTTTCTTGCCAAGGGAGAGTTGCTCGAAAAGATGGAGCGTCCCGCTGATGCGGCTGCTGCTTATCAGCGCCAGCGGGATCTTTTTCCCGAGTCTTCCTCGGCCCGTCATGCGGAGACAGCTCTGGATAAATTGCTTGCCAAACATCCCGAGCTGGTCCCGGACGAAGTTCCTGAACCTGGGGATGTCGCCCCTGAAGACGGTGCCTTGACCGAAGTGCTTTCCAGTGCTGATGACGATGGAGCCACTGAATAACGGGCCCTTCCCTTCCTGGATAGGGGATAAGGCCGAAGATCGGGCTGGACAGGTGATGCTGCATTCAGAGCCTGAATCATCCCGCAGAAAGTACCCTTTTCCATGATCAGACTGATGACAACAAAACTATTGTGCATGGCTTCAGTTGTCTTCAGCCGCTATTTCGGAACAGTGCCCCGTTGCCTGCCTGTGCTTCTGCTTTTCATTACAGACCGCTGCAACCTGCGTTGCCGCATGTGCGGTGTTTGTGAAAGAGAACTTCTGCATGGCCGGGCCAATGAGCTCAGTTGTGAAGAATGGTGTGAGGTCATCGCCTCGGCTGCTGATAAACTGGGAACCTTTCTGGTGTCCATCAGCGGTGGTGAGGCGCTTTTGCGTCCCGATCTCTGCGACATTATTTCTTTTGCGGCATCCCGCGGGGTCAGCGTCCATCTGTGCACCAATGGTTCTCTCATGACGGAAGAGCGTGTGGATGCCCTGCGTGATGCGGGAGTCTCCATGGTCTCTATTTCCGTGGATGGCGCCGATGCATTCACCCATGATTTTCTGCGGGGCAAAAAGAGCTTTGACCAGGCCTTGCGTGCCATCCGCCTTTTGCGTTCCCGGGCTCCCGAAATCTCTGTGGGAATCAATTTTCTCATTGCGCCCCATAACTATAAAAAAATGAGTGACATGATTTCTCTGGCCGAGCGTGAAGGAGTCAACAAACTCAAGTTCGCTCCTCTGCATACCAACCTTCTTCATCGTTTCAAGGATCCGGAAGCTTTCGAGGATCTGTTCTTTTCTCCGGAACAATTGGTGGAGCTGGAAGGGGAACTGAAAAAGCTTGTGAAAGAATGTGCCCGCAAAAAGATATTCACAGTCTCCAGAGCTTTTCTGAAAGGTATTCCCCAGTTTTACCGGGGTCGACAGTCTTTTCGCTGTTATGCCGGGTATGCCGTAGCGGCCATCAGCCCTTCGGGAGAATTGACGCCTTGTTGCGATCTGGATACGGGTCTTACCGTAAAAGAACGGCCACTGGAAGAAATATGGCATGATCCGATGTTTCAAGAAGCCAGAAAGCGTGTTCGCCACTGCCAGGCCGCCTGCTGGGATACAACCAATACGGAATTGAGCCTGCGTCTGCGTCCGGCCTCCGTGCTGGGTGATTTGATGCAGACCCTCCGTGAGCTGCGTTTTTATTTCAGAACACAAAAATAATATACCGTCATAATAAACAGGAAAGTGTGATCTGTCGTGAGTTTTTCTGAAGAGCTGAAAGAAGATCTTTCACCCTTGAGTTTCGAGAGTCTCCAGGCTGAGATGGGCGAACTTCCGGTTGCCGCACCTGAAGGGGAAGAGGAAATCCCCCTGGCTCCGGAGGAAAGCGCCGCTCCACTGAAAAGCGAAGTTGACCGAGAACCCATCCCCCTTAAAGAAATCAGCATGGAAGCGCTCACGGGAAGTTCACCCCAACGGCGCCCTCTCTGGGTGGATGCTCTCTTCTGCATTCTTTTCGCCGGGACGCTGCTTGCACTGGTATTTTTTAAAAGCGGCTTTGCCAGCTATCAACCCTGGATCTCTCATGTGGCCATTCTTCTGGCACTCGGGGGTGCCGGATGGGCCTTTCTTGGCTTGCGCAGTGCAAAAAGCCTTGCAGGTAAACGCTTCACCTGGGGAATTGTGGCCGTGGGGCTGATTGTCGCTTTGCTGGCCTTCGCCGTTCGCATGCCCTGAGCCTCCCTGCAAAGGCCGTTGACTTTCGGGCCGGGTATGAAATCAAGAGAGAAAACATGATACCCTTATGCTCTGAAATGGCGGAATAAAAAGATGCCGGGTCTCATCATTCGCCGATTGTGAAGCCGGGTGATACGATCTTTTTTGTATTGCCGTCGCCTTCAAAGCCGGGCCCGGTACAGACTGAAAAACCCTTGAGGAGTTATCCATGGCTTCCCCTCTTTTTGTATCTCCGGAACAGGCTTTCACCCTCCGTGCAAACTATGGTACGCCCTTATATGTCTATGACGAGAAAACCCTGAGTGCCCAGGCCGATAAAGTCCTGGCTTTTCCCAATGCTTTCGGGTTGACAGGGCGCTATGCCATGAAAGCGCTTCCGGCCGCTGCGGTGCTCCGCCTTTTTCACAGCAAGGGGCTGCATATTGATGCGAGCAGCGGCTTTGAAGCGGAGCGTGCCCTGAAAGCCGGGATCCCTGCAGAGAACATCATGATCACGGCCCAGGAAATACCGGTCAGGTTGAAAGAGCTGGTCGGTCGCGGTTGTCTCTTCAATGCCTGTTCTCTGCACCAGTTGGAGATTTACGGTCAGCTTTTTCCCGGTACGGAAGTATCCATCCGGATCAATCCCGGTCTGGGATCGGGACACAGCAACCGGACCAATGTGGGCGGGCCCTCCTCCAGCTTTGGAATCTGGCATGAGTACACGGATAAGGCGCTGGCCATTGCCGCCAGGCATAAAGTTTCCATCACCATGATGCACACCCATTTCGGCTCCGGCGCTGATCCGGAAGTCTGGATGCATTGTGCCAGACTGGCCTTGACCATTGCGGCAAAGTTGCCCGAGGTTTCACGCCTGAGCCTGGGCGGCGGCTTTAAAGTGGCCCGTATGGAAGACGAGACCGGAGCTGATCTGCATGAAATCGGCACGCATCTTCTCCCGGCCTTTGAAACCTTCGAAAAGGAACATGGCCGCCGCCTTCATCTGGAAGTGGAGCCCGGCACCTTTCTTGTTGCTAACGGAGGCGCACTCCTGGTCTCGGTCATTGATCTGGTTGATACGGGCGAAGAAGGATATCGTTTCATCAAGACAGATGGCGGCATGACCGAAATCCTTCGACCTTCCCTCTATGGGGCGCAACATCCCATCACACTCATGACCAGCACTGGAAGAAAAGAGGAAGAGAACGACTATCTCGTTGTGGGTCATTGTTGTGAGAGCGGCGATATTCTCACGCCTGAGCCCGGCAACCCCGAAGGATTGGGGCCCCGTTCTTTTGTTCGCCCTGAAATCGGAGATATCCTCTTTGTCGGCGGTGCCGGCGCCTATTGCTCGGGCATGCCCGCCAAGAATTACAACAGCTTTCCCGAAGCTGCAGAAGTGATGCTTTCCAGATCCGGCGAGGCAAGGCTGATCCGCCGCCGGCAGACAGTGGACCAGATGATCCAGAACGAAGTTGCCGACGACGAATGACAGAGTGATTTTTTACCGGTACTCAGCCCAGTGACCAGGGAGCCCGATACTCGTACATGAGCTGATCATTGGCCGCTTCGTTGTTGGTGATCCGTTCAGAGGCGCTGTCCCATTCAATGAGCGAGCGTGTTTCCAGAGCGATATTGGCCAGATGGGCAAAGGCCGAAGAGCGGTGCCCTTCTTCCACATCCATGATAGGACGCTTCCTGCTTTTTATGCAGTCCAGGAAGTTGCGCATCATGGCCACGGGATGACTCCCGTCACTGGCTTTTTTCTTGATGGCTTCCATGCGCAGCTCGTTGTTCTGGAACTGACCGCCCTTGTCCGGTACGATTTCATAAGCACGATCAGAGGCGAAGAGGGTGCCTTTGGTGCCGCGGATCATGATATCGGCGGGTATGGAGAAGGGACGCATGCCGCTCGCTTCATATTCCTCATAGACAATGAGAGAGCCGCTGGGCATTTCATAGGTGATCATGGAAGTGTCGGGGATTGTCCGGTCATCATCCACGGCAAAGCGGCCGCCCAGAGCGGTGACAGCCCGGGGTGCCTCTTCATCCATGAGCCAGCGGAGCACATCAATGAAGTGCAGACCCCAATTGGCCACCTGAGAAGAATATTCTTTCCACCAGCGAAATTTATAGGGAGCAATGGTTTCGCGGTAGGGGACGAAGGGCCTGGGTCCGAGCCAGAAATCCCAGTCAAGATCTTCGGGAGGATCCGTCGCCTCGGCACGTCCTATGCCCTGGGGAGACATGTTGGTGACTCTGTAGCAATGACCGGTCGTTATTTTGCCGATAAGCCCGTTGCGCAACTCTTCGGCAAGCTCCTGATACATGGTTGAAGCGCGACGTTGCAAACCCACCTGGACAATACAGTCATTGCGGCGGGCAGCGTCCACCATGAGCCGGCCTTCATGCAGTTTCAGTGAAAGAGGTTTTTCGCAATAGACATCCTTCCCTGCGTCACAGGCCTGTATGGTCTGCAGCGCATGCCAGTGATCAGGAGTGGCGACGACAAGAGCATCAATATCTTTTCTGTCAAGAAGATGACGGTAATCCGTTTCAAAAATGGCATTGGGATATTCTTCTTTCCACTTTTTCAAGGCCAGACCGTGGACATCGCAAAAAGCCACCACCTCAGCATCGGCATGGGGCGCCAAGGCATCAAAGAGTTGTCCGCCACGATTGGCTGTGCCGATGATTCCGATACGGATACGTTCGGAAGGGGCGGCCATGGCTGTGCTCAAAAAAGCACCGGAAAGAGCTACTGAACTCTGTTGTATGAAACTGCGTCGGCTCAAATTACCTGACATGATGCTTTCTCCCCGGGTTCACAACCCGTTTGAATAAGTTTTACAAGCCCTGTCTGCTTCACAGGAAACAGCAGCTCCGGGCACGGTCTGAGCATAACATGTTTCCCCGTATCAGATAAAACGGAAGATCCGGGTACGAAGGGAAAGACTGTACCCTGATATCAGTATCTGTCATCATTTATTATTGTTTCACTGGAGAAAATCGACAGAGTGGACAGAGAAGCTGCTGAAGTCCTGACCCGGTATCATCTTCCTGACCCTGATCCTGACCCAAGCCCCTCGCACATCCGTCCGATCCGCGAAGGGTTCTACCAGGGATCAGGCATGGATCCTGACGTAATAGCTCGTAGGAGCACGGCATGCCATGCCCACAAAACCCTCAGGGAATAGTGATGTGCTGGTAGACATATAAAACTCCAGGATTGCTATTCAACCGGGCACGGCATGCCGTGCCCCTACCTGTCCCTCGTCCCTCTTTACAGAGCTGAAAAGCGTTCTGAGTGGTTCTCCGGATTGTCTTTAATAAAAAGTGGCAATGGGGTCTTCAATAGCTGTATACTGTGTCTCAAAGCAATCTTGCGAGCTTAATGAAAGACGCTGATACAGGCAGAAGTATCTGATGAAAATAATTGCGCTTTTGCTTGACAGACGTTTTTGTTTTTGCTATACTATGTATTCTTGTACGTAATCCCTCGACCTGTGCAGCCGCATAGTGGGTGTTTATGCGCAGGTTTTTCCCTGAAAAACTCCCCGTAAAAAGTGTGTTTGGAGATAGTGTTTTGCCAACGATCAATCAACTGGTACGTAACTGCCGTAAGAAAATCGTGAGGAAGACAAAGTCCCCGGCGTTGAAAGGTTGTCCTCAGGCGTCCGGGACCTGCACCCGTGTTGCAACCCTCACCCCGAAAAAACCGAACTCGGCCATGCGCAAAATTGCCCGTGTCCGCCTGAAAAACGGTTTGGAAGTGACGGCTTACATTCCCGGTGTGGGACACAATCTCCAGGAACACTCTCAGGTGATGATTCGCGGCGGTCGTGTGAAAGATCTGCCCGGTGTTCGCTATCACCTTATCCGTGGCGTTCTGGATGCCACAGGCGATATGGGCGGCACCGCTGGCGTGAAAGATGAAGGCGGCAAAAAAGTCCACACAGGACGCTGGGTCAGCCGTTCAAAATATGGCGTGAAACGGCCGAAAAAATAACAAGAGATAAATTACTGTCACAGGACAGCAAAAAATAAAGGCATATTGAAACCATGGTCAGACGTCGCGAAGTTATCAAACGGACACCTCAGCCCGATCCCAAATACGGAAGTATCACCCTGGCGAAGTTTGTCAATGCTGTGATGAAGAACGGCAAGAAAAGCGTTGCCGAAAGTATCGTTTACGGTGCATTTGATATTTTGAAAACGAAAGTCACTGATCAGGATCCACTCAGCGTTTTTGAAGCGGCTCTGGAAAATGCCAAGCCCATGCTGCATGTCAAATCACGGCGTGTCGGTGGTGCCACCTATCAGGTGCCCGTGGAAATTGCTCCGGCAACACGTACAGCCATCGCCTTCCGCTGGATTATTGAATTCTCGCGCAAGCGCGGAGAAAAGACAATGAAAGAACGTCTTGCCGGTGAACTGCTCGATTGTTACACCAAGCAGGGTTCTACCATCAAACGTAAAGATGATACTCATCGCATGGCGGAAGCCAACAAAGCCTTTGCCCATTTCCGGTTCTAGGAGAAAGTAGAAGGCTTTTTTGCTGAAACAATGATGAAGGAATTGATTATCACATACAACGGAGAGTGACGCGCCGCGTCGAACGCAATGTGCGCGCCGCCTCTGCTGTGATCAGGACAGTTGAATCAGGCAGAGCGTAGGGTCAGAAGTTCTCAGAGAACAGAAGCCTTATCTGACAGGAAAAGCTCTTTCCGCAATAAAATGCGGCGCATTTATCACAGCCACTGAACAGTTATGAGATGGAGATGAAAAGGTGCCCCGGAAAGCAGCTATAGATAAGATTCGCAATATCGGGATCATGGCCCATATTGATGCCGGCAAGACTACCGTAACGGAACGGCTCTTGTACTACTCCGGCCGTCTGCGTCGCATGGGCGAAGTCCATGACGGCGCCGCTACCATGGATTACATGGAGCAGGAGCGGGAGCGCGGTATAACCATTACATCTGCCGCCACAGCTTGTGAGTGGAAAAACCACCACATTAATATCATTGATACACCGGGACATATAGACTTCACCGCCGAGGTGGAGCGCTGTCTGCGGGTACTCGATGGCGCCGTGGCGGTATTTTGCGCAGTGGCGGGTGTGCAATCACAATCCGAAACCGTATGGCGACAAGCGCAGCGCTACAAGGTGCCTCGTATCGCATTCATCAATAAGATGGACCGCGTAGGTGCCGATTTCTATCGAGCCATAGAAACCATGAGCGCCCGTTTGGATGCCAACCCCATCCCTCTTCAAATGCCCGTGGGAGCTGAAGAAAAGTTCCGGGGCGTCATCGATCTGGTAGAAATGCGTATGGTGTCCTGGGACTGCAAAAACCGGGACGCTGACCAGATAGTCACGGAAGTACCGGAAGAGCTTGCTGTTGAGGCCGAAATCAGACGTCGTGAGATGATCGAGAATGTCGCTTCCATTGACGACGAGTTGATGGGCCGCTTTCTTGAGGACGAACAGTCCATCACGAAAGAAGAATTGAAAGCAGCCATTCGCCGGTGCACTCTGGCATCAAAATTCACCCCTGTTCTTACCGGAACAGCCCTACGCAATAAAGGAACAAGACTTCTTCTTGATGCCGTCGTGGATTACCTGCCCTCACCACTGGATATGGGTGAATACAAGGGTACCAAGCCGCGTCAGCCCGAACGGACCGTTACACGCAAACCCGATCCGGCGGAACCCTTCTCAGCCCTGGCCTTCAAAATACTGACCGATCCCCATGTGGGACGACTCACCTTTGTGCGCGTTTACAGCGGCAAGGCGAAAACAGGTCAGCAGATGGTCAATGCCCGTACAGAGCGTAAAGAGCGGATGGGAAGATTCCTGCAGATGCATGCGGATGAACGGACTGAACTGGACGAAATTTCGGCGGGTGATATTGCCGCAATCGTGGGTTGTAGAGACACGACCACAGGCGATACCCTCTGTGATCCGCGGAAGACTATCGCACTCATGTCCCTGGACTTTCCCGAACCTGTCGTGCACGTGGCCATTGAGGCAAAAAGCAAGGCGGAACAGGATAAACTGTCACGGGCCATCGGCAAGCTGGCTGAAGAAGATCCTACTTTTCAGGTCCGTATCAATGAAGAGACAGGCCAGACCATCATTGCCGGCATGGGTGAGCTTCATCTGGAGATTCTCATCGACAGAATGCGCCGGGAATTCGGAGTGGAAGGCAATGTTGGGAAACCAATGGTTGCCTACCGTGAAACCCTGAACGGATCGGCTGAAGTTGAAAAACGCTTTATCCGTCAAACCGGTGGTCGCGGCCAGTTCGCTCATGTTGTACTGACTCTGGAAAAAGGCGAAGCGGGAAGCGGTTTTGTTTTTGAAGATAAAACTACAGGCGGTGTCATACCGAAAGAATATATTCCGGCCGTGGAAAAAGGCTGCCGCGACGCGGTAGCCACCGGTATTGTAACCGGCTACGCAATGATGGATGTGAAGGTCACACTGACCTTCGGCTCCTATCACGAGGTTGACTCCTCGGATATGGCCTTCCAGGTTGCCGGTTCCATGGCTGTGAAAGAAGCGGCTCTCAAGGCGGATCCTGTCCTCCTGGAGCCCATTATGAAAATTGAAGTGATTACACCTGACGAATTTACAGGTGATGTGATAGGCGATTTTGATCGGAGACGAGGACGTCTCGTCGGCATGGAAAACGAGGGTTCATCCCAGATGATCCATGCACTCGTACCCCTGGCGGAAATGTTCGGTTACGCAAGTGATCTGCGTTCCCGTACCCAGGGACGGGCTACGTACAGTATGGAATTCGCACAGTATGAAGCTGTGCCCCGATCCGTGGCCAATGAAATTATGGAAAAGATGGGCAGTGGCTATCGCTTCTGATAAAGAGCGACCCGCCGCATCGAGGCAATAAATCTGTGTCGGTCTTGCTCATGGGTAAACAACAACAGAAGCCCGGGCAAGACAGAACTGCGAGCGCCCATAGCGCCGCACCAAGGAGAGAGCCGTTATGGCGAAGGAAAAATTTTCGCGTACAAAGCCGCATGTGAACGTGGGAACCATTGGTCACGTTGACCATGGTAAAACGACTTTGACCAGCGCGATCACCAAAGTGCAGGCGGACAAAGGTCATG
>JAAYJV010000162.1 GCA_012522755.1 Candidatus Hydrogenedens sp. | reverse complement strand
GCAACGCCGAGCCTATGGATTTCGAGATATGGAGTTCTTTAAATTAAAAATACTTGCGTTACACGAAGCAAAAATCAAACTCGTCGGATAGAAACATCAAGTACGCAAAAACCGGATGAGCCAAAAAAAGCATCATCCGGTTGCGGCTGCGCTGCGCTGTGCACCTCTGTGCTCTCGGTGTCTCTGTGGTTAAAAAAACCTACTCCCTCACCACGGCTGTCTTTCTTCCACCATGCCACTGCTCAGTTCATCAATCTGCCGTTGTGCCGATTCGGCCAGGGGCGTTCCCGGCTGGAGTTCTATGATGGTCGACCAGGCCTCAACGGCTCCGTCATAATCATACATGCGCAGCCGTGTTTCAGCGAGACGGAAAAGGAGTCCGGAGTTTTGCGGTTGCAGGGCTATGGCCGTTTCATAGTAGACACTTGCCTGATTGTAGGCTCCCATACTTCTATGGACATCCCCCAGACGGCGGTGCAGCGACGCATCTGCGGGAAGTTCCTCAGCGAGACTCCCGTATTCAACAAGAGCCCCTTGGTAGTCGCCCACCCGTCGCTGATAGTGGGCCCAGTGTTTGCGTGCTTCCTGTGATTCGGGCGTCCTTTGTTTCCACTCGCTCAAGATTCTTCCCTCTTCAAAGGGATCATCCATCTTTCTGTATAAGGAAGCGATACGCCCGTAATCGTTGAGTTCCCTGGTCTCGCGCTCTGTCCGGACGAGAAGCTTCCGGGCCGCTTCATAGTCTCCCTGCCGGAAATGAACATCAGCCAGACCCAGAAGCGCTTCCATATTGCCGGGCATGGCTCTGGACCAGTCCAGATAGGCGGCCAGTTCCATATCCATCTCACCGCTTTTCCGGTACAAGCCTGTGAGCTGTCGCCAGGCGGATGGATTTTCTTTATACAGATCCAGACTTTCCCGGAGAAGCGCCTCAGCCTGTTCATAGTTTTCCCGCTGGATATAACGGGTCGCCTGTTCCACAAGCCTGGCGGCCTGAGTCTGTTTATCGTCGGCTGGTACAGCCTTGGGAGCAGAGGGTTTTGCAGTTCCATCCTTGGACTTTCCTTCTTCCTGAGATGGCTCTTCGGCTGTTTTTTCCTCTGAAGATGCACCACTGTTTTCTCTGGAGTGGGGACGCTGTCCGCTGTCTTCCTCCGTAGAATTCAATGCTGTCGTTGAATCAGCACCGGCGGGAACAGTTCTATCTTTCGCAGTCACTGCACTGTGAAGGGTTGGAGGACTCTCTTTCGAGAGAGGTGGCGGCGTCGAAAAGACATAATACCGCAGGAGAACCAATGAACCCAGAGCCACGAGGGCTGTAAAGAGAAAGATATATTTTATGTTTTTCATAGGCATAAGTCTCGGCCCGGGGAACTGCAGGATTGCACGCAATCTTCTTCTATATTGTAATCCATTGTCATGGCCAGTGTACATAGTCTATAACGAAATATAGCCACAACCAAATGAGCTTTTTTTATTTAACCGCGAAAAGGGCAAAAGGACGCGAAAGAAATGAGAGGAAAAAGCGTATGTCTTCCCGGAGTCTCTTATATGCCTCGCGTCTTTCCCTATTCCCTATCACCTATAATGCGCCCCTCGCAGATTCGTCCGATCCGACGGATCCGACCGACTCTCTGGAGACGACTGATCCCTTCAAGTCTCTTAAATACCTTGACTCCAACCCCTCCGTCATCCCGGTTTTTTTGCGACCCGGCCCGCCCATCGAAGCATTCAGACACAACAACGCAAAAAATGACCGGGATCCAGATTGGGAAACTTTAAGGAGAATGACCGCCCTTTTCAGTATTATATGTCGCCTTTGCGTTATTCTATCTTCTCGACACAAGCATAAAGCCATCTGGTACTTATCTGGGAACGCCAATTTCCACATTGGCAGGATACCCGGAAAACAGAATCGTGATTTATATCACTGGTGTCCAAATTAAGGGCACCATCGAATCCACGCAGTTGAATTCATTGGTATGTTGGCCAGGCTTTGCCTTCATTTTCCCGATTTCCAGGATCAGGTTGACTGATCGTTGCATTGGCCTGTCCAAGAAAAGCTCATTTGGACAAGGATGAAGAATTTTTATAGTCTGCCTTTTCTTTTCTTCCACGAAGTTACACGAAGTCACACTAAAGGAAAGACGAAGCAAATATAAAGGCATGAAGCCTGTGCAAGTCATTTGTTGAATTCATTGGTATTTTGGGCAGGTTTTGTCTTCATTTTTCCGGTTCCCAGAATCAGGCTAACTG
>JAAYJV010000161.1 GCA_012522755.1 Candidatus Hydrogenedens sp. | reverse complement strand
TCTTCCCTTCGTGTTTCTTAGTGTGACTTCGTGGAAGAAAAAATAATTCAACACTTGCGCTTTCCAGAATCAGGCTAACTGGTCGTTGCATTGGCCTGTCCAAGAAAAGCTAATTTGGACAAGGATGTTTTGGAGTCATTGTTGACTCTTATCGCTGATCACGGATGGCCTGGGATGGGGAGGTACCTTGAAAATAGTAATCATTGAGGACCCAGCCTTTTTCTCCCGGCTCCACAGAAGAATCAATGGAGATACCCGCTTCCACGGCCGCACTTCGTGCATCAATGGAAATTTTCTCACCATATATCTTCTGAGCATTCCTCAGGTCGACAGCACTGCAGGCTCTGGGCTGGGCCTGTTCTTCCGTGTAGTGTATGTCCATATTTTTTATCGTTACCTCTTCTGCACCGTCAATGACGAGGGCTGCGCCGGGCGGTGCGGAGATCAAAGTATTTTCCAGATGAATATGACTGACAGCCCTGCTGGCGGGCGCTCTTCCGTTGAGAACTTTGGTCAGAATTTGTATGGCCGCTCCTCTGTCCAGAGAACCGTACCACCGTGAAAAGCCCACGGCTTCCACAGAGAGACCGCTTACATTGATCTGTGAGGGAATCACTCCTTCAGGCCAATCGGGATCATTGCCGATGACGATACCCAAGCCGCCCACATCCCGTATGCGCACATTTTCCACCAGCCCTTGTGTACTTTTGAGCATCATCCCATGACGACGATGATTTTGAAAAATACTGTCTTTCACAAGAAAACCGGAGCCGCATCGTGAGAGATTATACAGCTGCCAGTTGACGGCACCGGGGCGGATCATTTCCACATTGTCTTTCAAACCCACCCGTAAATCGCCATCCGGTTGACGACCTACTTCTTCCACCAGCCCTTGATAAAGCAGGTAGCCCTTCTCAGGATCAAAGATCTGAATCTCGTCACCAGCCTCCAGTTGTCCGCCGGGTTCAATGCGGATCACTTTTTCCGATATGAGAACTGTAATCCGGTTGGGCCGTGCATAGATATTGACGCCGTCGTCGGCCATGGCTTCAAAAAAACAGCCTTCAATCTGCGGGCCCCGGATATCCTGTTGTGAGTGGACACCGTCGCTGTTGGTGGTTATAAGTCTGTCGCAGCCTCCTTTTCTTTTGACTTGTATGCCTTTGAGCCGGGTAAACTCCGATTCCAGAGAGCCTGCTGCAAGACTCTGCGAGGCATAGATGGTGACATTTTCCGCACCGCAGTTTTTTGAACGCCAGAAGAAGAGAGCACCGCCTTTGCCATGTCGGGCGAGATGAACAAAACGATCGCCCATCTGCATGTCTTCAAGGCGATCCCGCTGCGATTCCACGGGGTACATGCGCCATACCCCTTGGCTTACCTGCTCCCATTTTTCCATGAATATAAAATCAGCCGCTCCGGCTTTTAGAGAGTCTTTTTTCCGGTCAAAGATCATCCCCCATTGGCCATAGGGCTGAGGTGCCTCAGCAAACCAGGGCTCATCCAGGGCTGGATAACTTTTCTGTACAACAAAATCAAACCAGCCTTCTTTTCTGGAAAGAAAAAGTATATGACCTTGCGTATAGGGAAGAGGGTCATAATCAATGGAAAGATTTTCGATGAATACATTTTCGCTCTGCCCTATGAAAAAAGCGCCCTCACGGGGATCCGTCATGACGAGACAGCTTTCCACTCCCTCACCACGAATAATAAGATCTTTTGCTTTTTCAATGAGCAAGGCACTGAAATGTCTTCCGCCGCCACTGATACGGTATTGCCCTTTTTCCAATTGGATGACAGTCGGTTGATCTGCTGCTATAACCCGGCTGATCAGTTCTCTGAAAGCGGGCCCCTGATCCTCGTCCGTGTTTGGATGGAGACCGTGGTCCTGAGCCAGAACAACAGGCACTGTTTCTTCCTCTGCATGCCCGGCGGGACAGAGCATCAGAAGGGTCATGATACAAATAAGAACAGATGTGACAGCCTTGGAATTCACAGGAGTTACTCTTTCCTTTTTACGGCGTTGCCTGAAAATAAGAGTGTTTGCTTTTGCTCATCAGTGTAGCACAGCGGCAAGCAAATTAGCCTTTCTCTTTTAACCTCAATGGGCACGCAGAAATGGCACTGACACAAGGGCCCTTGGAACCACAGATGTACGCTGATTTCCAAAGGGCAACACCTGCGCCCCTCGCAGATCCGACCGACTCCCCGTACATCCCTAATCCCTTCAAGTCTCTTATATCGCCTGACCCCAAGGCTGGCCTCAACATCGAAGCATTCACCCAAAGAACGCAAAAAAGAGACAGTTGAACAAAAGCAGTGAAAAGCGGATAATCAGGTCTTGAAAAGGAAGCATTATGAAATCAATAAGCAGACGTCAATTCAACAGTCAAATCGCTCTGGCAACGGGTGCCTTATTTACCAGGAGTGCTCTCACTTCCTCCGCTGCAGAAGAATATGAACGGCCCAATATCGTCTTTCTTCTTGCCGACGATATGCGTTGGAACAGTCTGGGATGTATGGGCGATCCGGTTATTCAGACGCCCAATCTGGACAGGCTGGGCCGGGAAGGGCATATTTTTGATCAATGCCGTGTCACCACCTCCATCTGCTGTTCCAGTCGCGCTTCCATCCTCTCGGGGCAATATGTCTGTGCTCACGGCATCGATGATTTTGCAAAGACCTTTGATGAAACAGCCTATGCTCAGTGCTATCCGGCTTTGCTGCGGGGGCATGGATACCATACGGGCTTTGTGGGCAAATACGGTATTGGCACGGAGCTTCCCGAAGGAACCTATGATTTCTGGCGAGGCTTCGGCGGTCAGGGTCATTACGAGACCCGGGATGAAGCGGGGACTTTCAAACACCTCAATGAAGTCACCTCCGAAGACTGCCTGGAATTCCTGGAGCAGTGCCCGAAAGATCGCCCATTCAGCCTCAGTGTGAGTTTCAAAGCACCCCACTGTCAGGATGGGGACGAGCGTCAGTTTATTCACGAGAAAGAATACGACAGTCTGTATGCAGGAAAGGAGATGCCGATTCCCGCCACAAACGACATTTCCTATGAGGATCATTTCCCGGAGTTTTTCAAAAACAATAATGAGGCCCGTGTCCGCTGGCTGATTCGCTTTGCCGATGCTGAAATGCAGCAGGAGAGCATACGTAAATATTATCGTCTCATTACGGGGATGGACAGGGTAGTGGGGGAGATCCGTGACAAAGTGGAGGCCTTGGGACTGGGAAATAATACCGTCTTTATCTTCACTTCGGACAATGGCTTTTTCCTGGGCGACTTCGGGCTGGCCGGAAAATGGTACGGCTATGAATCCTCCATCCGAGTGCCGCTCATTATTTATGATCCCAGACTTTCCGCAGCGCGCCGCAGTCAGCGCCATGATGTACTGGCGTTGAACCTGGATCTGGCACCGACGATGCTCGATCTTGCGGGGATTCCTATTCCTGCAGGCATGCAAGGGCAAAGTCTTGTTCCCTGGCTTCTGGGCCGACATGTTTCCTGGCGCAGCGACTTTTATTATGAACACAACTTTCATCATCCGGGGATACCCAAATCGGAAGGTATTGTCTCTGAAGAATGGAAATACCTGTGCTACCACGAAGAAACTCCCGTTTATGAAGAGCTTTTCAATCTGAAGACGGACCCTCATGAGACCAGGAATCTCGCCGGGAATCCGGGCAGCGCATCTGTGCTGCATAAGATGCGTGAACGTTATACCGAATTAAAAGAGGAATGTTGCCTTTGAACTTCCTGTTAATGAGGATGGGGGAGAGGGGAAGGAGCAGTTCAAACCCGGGAGCGCAGAATTATGACAGTCCCTTCGGATCCTTCATCAGAAAGAAAGGTCGGTCATGCTGAAAACCGCATGAGCACGGCCTCCAGTCCCTATCTTCAACAGCACGCCCATCATCCTGTGGCCTGGCACCCCTGGGACGATTATGCCCTTCAAAAGGCACAGTTGGAAGACAAGCCCATTTTCCTTTCCATCGGCTATGCCGCCTGTCACTGGTGTCATGTCATGGCCAGGGAATCCTTTGAAGACCCGGCCACGGCCGCCCTTATGAATCGCCACTTCATCAATATCAAGGTGGATCGTGAGGAGCGACCTGATCTGGACGAATTGTATATGGCTGCTGTGGCTGCGTTGACGGGAAGAGGGGGCTGGCCGGCCAGTATTTTTCTGACCCCTGATCTGAAGCCCTTTTATGGTGGTACCTATTTCCCGCCCACAGGACGTTACGGCATGCCCGCTTTCAGTCAGGTACTGGAGGAACTGTCGCGCTTGTGGCATTCCGACAGAAAGCGGATAGAAGATCAGGCATCACAGCTGACGAACAGTCTTAAAATTCACTTCACAGCCTCGCCTTCCCGGGAGAAGGTCGAGACTGATCAGGTGATCGAGAGAGCCCTCTCTTTTCTGGAGAAAGATTTTGACAGCAAGTGGGGCGGCTGGGGCGGTGCTCCCAAGTTTCCCTCCGCGTCGTCGCTGGCCCTTCTGATACGACAATGGCTGGCTCAGCAGATCCCTCATCATCTGCATATGGTGGAGAAAACACTGCAACAGATGGCTGCCGGTGGCATGTATGATCATGTTGGCGGTGGTTTCCATCGCTACTCTGTTGATGGTCAATGGAAAGTACCGCACTTTGAGAAAATGCTTTATGACAATGCACACCTGGCTGTGAGCTATCTGGAAGCGTGGAAAATTACAGGAAAAGAGGAATACCGGGCTGTAACGGAAAAGACACTGGACTATGTGCTCCAAGAACTGCAGGATGACGGGGGAGGCTTTTACAGCTCTGAAGATGCGGACAGTGAAGGTCTGGAAGGAAAATTTTATCTGTGGTCCTGGAAAGAACTTCGGGAACTGCTCAGTGCTGATGATCTGGAATATGTCCAGCGCACTTTCTCTCTTCGGCCTGAGGGAAATTTTGAGTCGCCTGAACAGGGCCATGAAGGCTTGAATATTTTCTTTACAGCGGACTTGCAGATACATGAATGCGGTCAATGGCCTGCAATTCAACAACAGTTGCATGCCCGTCGCTCTGAACGCATCCGCCCGGGGCTCGACACGAAGATCATTGCATCCTGGAACGGGCTTATTCTTTCCGCGCTGTCCAAGGCCGCTTTTTCTTTTCACAATGAAGTTTATAAAAAAGCTGCTTTAAAACTCGGACGGTTTATGGAAGAAGAATTAATTCGGGAAAAGAAACTGTATCGTATCTGGCACAAGGGCTGTCTGTCGCACCCGGCCTACCTGGAAGATTATGCCGCTGTGATCCTGGGCTTGATAGATCTGTATCAATGCAGCTTTGAAGAGAAATGGCTTTTCCTGGCGGCCGATCTGGGTGAGACCCTGGTGCGGGAATTTCATGATGAAAAGGAGGGCGGTTTTTTCAATACAAGCCAGGATCATAAAGATCTTTTCGCACGTCTGAAAACAGTGCATGATGCTCAGGAAGTGACTCCAGGTACCACGGCGGGACTCGCACTTTTGAAACTCGCCTGGTATTTCGACCGGGCCGATTACGGTGAGATGCTTCGGTCTTTGTGGAATAATGCCGCTCCCAATGCTCTGCGAGCCATACCGGGACATATGAATCTGGCGTTACTCGCGGATACGATTCAGAAGGGATTCACTGAAATAGTTGTGGTGGCCAGTGCAGACAAAGATGAGACGGAAGCGATGATTAATGAACTTCGTAACAACGCTCCGGTCAATGCCCTTTGGGTTGTTGTCCCAGAGGACAAAACACAGAGACAGGGACTCTTCCCGGAACATGATTCAAGCCAAGGAAAAAGTACAGCCCATGTGTGTATGAATCAGAGCTGTCAGCCTCCCATTACAGAGTTGCAAGAATTAAGACGCTGTCTGCGGAATGAGTGATTTAATATTTTTCACAACAGAGGCACAGAGAGTACCGGGGACCATAGCGGAGTACAGCCGCAACCAAATGAAGTTTTTTTATTTGACCGCGAAAAGCGCAAAAGGACGCGAAAGGAATGAAAGGAAAAAACTTATGTCTCCCCGGAGTCTCTTTTGTATCTCAAGACATGTATACGCCCCTCCCACATCCGTCCGATCCGACTGATCCGTCCGATCCGTCTGACTCCCCGCACACCACTGATTCCTTCGAGTATCTTATGGTCCTCACGACATACCTGTTTCTGAGTACTGAATTCTTATGAGGCTTCGAAGTCACTACAATATTTCACAGAACTGCTTTCATGTCATGCGACATTAAAAAACTGAGGCGCTGCTTATGCAACGCCTCAGTAATTCAGATCAGCATAATACTGTCAAATGAGCAGGCTCAGTGGACTTTACGGTGTTTCAAGATATAGCTTGTCATGGCGACCAGGATCAAAGCGGTCAGGAGAAGAACCTGCCAGGAAGCGACAGGCATATCATCGCCTGGATCGATCATAAGCATGACAGATTCAGAAACAGTTACCACACCATTTCCATCGGTCACTTTACAGGCATACAACCCTTCATCCGTCTCTTTGACAGAGGCGATAGTGAATTTTTCCAGCGTAGCACCGGGAATATCCACTCCGTTATGAGTCCACTGGAACTGCAGGGGACCCCATCCCTCGTCGATGATATCCAGATAAAGTTCGTATTTCCTGTTGGCACGTATCAGAGCATTTCCGGGAAGGGGTCCATTAAACACGACTGATACAGAATCAGCCTGAATGAGACAGGGAAGTGCCGAATTGCCATTGAGATCATTCCAGTTGGCGGCTCCGTGATAAAAAGCACCGTAGTTCTCGTTATCACCATAGTCGTTCGGTTCTCCGGAGGCCCAGTTCGCATAGTGCCCGTCAACGGCTTCTCCATCACCGTCCCCCAGCCAGAAATTGATGCCACTATCCACCCAGCACCATTTCCCTTCTTCATCACGGTCTGTGGCGCCGATGTAGAAATTATTTCCATTGGTACCGAAAATACGGTGGATCCAGCTGTTTTCTTCCGCACTATTGATGGAAGCAAGATTTCCGCCGAGACCCTCTGCGATATTCTGACCATTGACCCAGGTCTGAGGCGTGATCAGTTTGTAATAAAGTCCGTTATCAGGATTCTTGAACCACTTGTTGGTGCGTTCGCCCAAACCGGTTCCCGGCTTCAGATTCATTTCATAAATGGCCCGGGCTTCGCCGTTGGTCTGGCTCGGACTGGACCAGCCCAACCAGGCCACGGCATCACCACCAGCTTCATAAAAATCCAGCTGTACGGCATATTCCTGGCCGGCAACCAGAGGAAGATTGCGGATGCTGGCATGGGTTGTCGCACTCTGACCAACCCATTTGTTGATAAGCAGCTCTCCTTCAATCCAGAGACGTACCCCGTCGTCTGTCCGGGTATAGAAGGTGTACTCTTCGGTGTAATCAGGGATAATCCAACCTGTCCAGCAGATACTGAAATTATCCACACCCAACTCAGCAGCCGGTGCTCCACGGCCCCAGTTGAAGGATACCTGCTGATCAATACGTGTGAGAGCAAGATTGGTGTGCGTTCTCGAATCAAAGTACTCGCCGTAGAGCCCACCGCTGCCATCACAGAGCCGGTCATCACCGGTACATCCGGGAGGCGTCATGGAGTTATCCAATGCTGCTTGCAGATAAGCACTTCGTCCGCCTTCTCCATAAAAATGAACATACTCGCTGTAGTTAGTGCAACCGTCGCCATCGGCATCACCACACCAAGCCAGATATTCGCGCATGGTTATGTAATTAGCCAGATCCAGAGGACGTACATGGGGATCATGAATCAATTGTGCCACGACGTCATTGTTCACCACGAGATCAAAAAGAAGAATGGGGAAGGCCAGGCTGTCCTGATCACCCAGAGTGATCATGGCTGTAAGAAGATATTCTATTCCGGGGAACATTTCAAAAACATTTTCGGGCCCGCCAACACAACAGCCCAGATCAATACGCATCTGATTAAAGTTGTGCGTCCAGGTGGCATACACCTGCTCATGGGAAGTGCCGCCCTGAGCCGTGGCATCAAAGCCCGGATCAGCAAGAATCGCCGCAATGAGCGAAAATTCATCGCTGTCAAGCATTCCATTGGGATACAACTCTACGGGCTTCACAGAGATATCAAAACCGCCGTTGATATCGCATTGGCCTGGCATCAATGTGAAATATTCTGGAAGATACTCTGTAGACATGATAATTTCCCACCAGGCGGTATCTTTCCAGAGATGTGTCATGATGGTGTCAAAATCAATTTCCAGCTTTTCTGCAACGGCTGGTGTTGCTGCTAGAAGAAAGGACAGACAATAAAACATAAGGACGGGTAAGAATAATCTCTTCATAGTGCATCTCTCCCTGTTGATACGGAGGTTCCCAAGCGCAACCTGTTCAGTCACAAGATACTTATAAAAAACACGATATGATCCTATGTTGATACTACCAGATATTTTAAAGAACAGTCAAGATTTTTAATCATTCTTCATCCTTGTCCAAATTAGCTTTTCTTGGACAGGCCAATGCAACGACCAGTTAGCCTGATTCTGGAAAGCGCAAGTGTTGAATTATTTTTTCTTCCACGAAGTCACACTAAGAAACACGAAGGGAAG
>JAAYJV010000160.1 GCA_012522755.1 Candidatus Hydrogenedens sp. | reverse complement strand
CTTCCCTTCGTGTTTCTTAGTGTGACTTCGTGGAAGAAAAAATAATTCAACACTTGCGCTTTCCAGAATCAGGCTAACTGGTCGTTGCATTGGCCTGTCCAAGAAAAGCTAATTTGGACAAGGATGACCTGGTTTTAAAAAAAATGTTTGGTTGCGGCTGTGCTGCGTTGCGTCCTCTGTGACCCTATGCCTCCGTGAAAAAAACCTCACTCAAAAGCGGCTAAAATATCCTGAATAATCGTTAAAAGTTCATCCTTTTCTTCAACATCTATTTCTTCCTCGTCGCTTATATAATTCAAGGCATTTTTCAAATGAGCTACGGGGGAATTATCAGGATAAGGGCATTGTTCTATCCAATTCCGAAGCAGTCGCAGCTCCTGCGCATTGAGATCTCCGTCAGCCGTAAGGCCTTTCAGCAATCCGATCAGTTCATAAACCATGGCTTTGGGCTTGAATGATTCCTCTTCCTTTTCTTTTTCGAGACCTCCTTTCAGTTTCGGAAAAAGTGGTTCAGAAGAAAGAGCCGCATCAGTACCCAAAAATATTTTGGGTGTGTCCGTAGCCTCCTTCGTATCCTCTTTCGGGAACAAGCGGCTGTTTTCTTCTAGAGCCTGCTGGAACTCGGGCACTTCCTGACTGGGAAGCCATTCTTTTGAACCCCGTCTGCTAATCAGCCAGTTATCCTCTTCCGCCAATGCCGCAAGATAACGGAGATAATAGGGGCCCACTCTTCTTTTTCCCTCCGCCAGGACATACCATTCTTTCGGCGCTTTCATTGCAACCGCTGTCGCTTCTCTGCAGGAGGCGGTGGGACAGCGTTGCGACCAGGCGCAGATTTCTTCAAAGCCTATGAGACCCAATGCATTGAGCCGTTCCCGGAAAACATGGCGCATGAGTTTTATCAAGGCCTGCATCTCTTCCAGAGCCCGACTCTTCTGTTCTTTCTCTGTACTGTGAAAGGCCTTCACCAGTGCGGGCAATTTGTGGCTCTTTGCCTCAGAGATGAGTCTTCGGGCCAGTGCCATGGTGCACAGACCGGGGGTATCCCACTCAGACAGGCGGAGTTTGGCCCTTTCCGGTTGAAGTACTCCCTTCCAGAAAAAGCCGAGGTTATGGACGGCCACGGGGCGGCTTCCCGCATATTTGCGTAATTGCCTGTGTACATAGAGCGGGTTCAGACCGTGTTCGTTGAGATAAGTTCGAGAGTATCCATGCAAGGCTTTTGCAGCCGGGTCAATATCCACACGATGATTCAAAAGCATATGAAAGGGCTCACCATAGGCCCGCCAGCCCTGCATGCGCTGTGCGGCGATTTCTATGGCATAAACTGGCGGTGTGAGCCCGGATATCTCCGCACTGACAACTACCCATTCATCATGTTTATGCATATCGGACACTCCAGAACTTAGATAAAAAAGTAAGGGAAATTCTATTTTACCGCAACGATGGTCTGGAGGCAAGCTGAAACTGTCCTGACCTTCATTCGAGAGTGTCGGGGCCGATAAGAAAGCTTTGGCAAGATGTCTTCTGACAATCATGGGCAAATAATGCCTTTGGAGAAGCCTGAAAGACGTTGAGATTCTTTCCTCGGAACGCCAATTTCCACATTGGCATACAGCGGGTTATGGCAGCGATATTTATAGACAATGATGCGGTAACAGGTCTTTTGCCGGCCACGAATTAAATAAAAGCTTTTGGAAACTCTGAGTCTTTGTTCCCCCGTCAAATGCATACATAAGTCATGGTCTTTTCCCGGGTGTCCTGCCAATGTGGAAATTGGCGTTCCCAGGCTGTGCGACCCAAGGTCTTTAATTTATCAGTGTCCATCATTGGTTCTAAAAATTCTGTGGTGCAAGTCATTTTTTGAAATACTTTTCAGCCAGGAAACGGGCATAGATTTCTCTGCTACCCACTCTGGCGCCGGGAGTCATTGTCCCATCTTTCATGTTATAAAGATACCAGCGGTTCAGTTCACAGAAAGGAGGGTCTGATCTGGACTTTAAAATCAGATTCTCACCCCTTTGATCCATATCAGCCACATGGAGACTATGGCTCCTGAATCCCGGGATATGCCCTTCTTTTTCAAAGATCAATTCGTCTTCTGAAATAATATATGACAGGTACCTCAGACTGTGTTTTTCGAAAAGAGAAGGCTTGAAGATCCTTTCAAAAAGATAGATATGGTTGTTGCGGACAAAGAAATAATCTGGGTAGATATTTGCTTCCACAAGAGCTGTATAAGGTTCATCAACCGATCGGATACTGCAGGAATGATAGAAATATCTTCCGCTGGATTCAATATGTATATGCCTCCGGTCCGTAGGAAGCGTCATGCCGCACGCAAAGTGCACTTCTTTACTTAAATCGTCACTCCAGGCAACAAAATCAAGGGCATCATTCAGGAATGCACTATTTCCCGGTTTTGTAAGCGTTGTAACCGTTTTATCAGACAAATTCAGAACATAAAATCTGTTCTTTTTATCGTACGAGTGGTTGATGTACAGACAGGTGCCATCAGAATTTCTTCCTTTAAAATAATGACTTATGGAATATTTGATGCCGCCGTGCTCTTCCAGAAATGACCAGACTTCTGAACCAAAAAAATTCAGTTCCGGAATGGCTTCAAGCTCATCGTTTGATCCCTGCGTTGCGTGGAAAAGAATAATCCCCGACAGGACGCAAGCAAAAAGGAAGAGGAAAAGCTTGTCTCGTTTTCTATCCATTCGAAAGAAAGCGGCTCGTTTTCTGTTCATTGTTCCTCCCGGGCTGTATTGTTGCAACAGTGATTAAGTATATACAGTTAGACTATAAACAGTCTAGCATAAGAGGCCGGGAAAGTCAAGGATAAGAGGCGTTGGTTTTGGACATAACTGAGACTTGAGGTCTTGTTAGTCTCCAACCGACTCTCCAAGACCTCTCTCAGCTCGCGTCCCTGTTCCTCTCTGTCTTTCTGTATCTTTTTGGTGTGTTCTCCTTTTTTATGGCATACTTTAGCAATATCCATTCACCCTCATTGAAGGAGCCCGTTCAGGGATGACAGAAAATCAGGAAGTGGCTGTAAAGCCCGAAGAAAAAGCAAAAGAATCCAAAGAAAATCGCAAGAGAATTTTTCTTTTTGTGACGGTCTTTGTCCTGACAACGCTCGTGTCGCTCACCTCCTATCGCTACCTGATTCCCACGAGGCTCAACGACTGGTATCTTTTTCAAGCGGCCTGCCATACGGCCTGGGTTCTGGATCGTATAGGCCATTGTGAAGTGGAGTCGGAGCATTACAGCCGTCTGGATGTGGAGTCAACGCGTGCCGCTCTGCTCGCCTGGAAAGAAGGGCGGGAAAGTGCGGACGAAGCGGACAAGGCCCGGGTCTCCAAAGAAGCTCTGACAGCCTGGGAACGCTGGTCCTGGCGTGCCATCACCAGCAGGCAACAGAATCCGAAGCGGGTTAATGGCCCGCGGGTTTATTTTGTCCTTCGTCAGGGGATCAGCTCTCAGATCAACATGCTTTCGGATACCATCAATCAAAAGGAAAATTCTCTTGACAACAATTCCGAGGAGTCAGGGGAAGAACTGGAAAAGCTCAATGCGGAGTTGGCGGCCTTGCGCAATCAGCAAAATGAAGGTGTCGAGGATAAGTCTCTGATTTTTCCTTTTATCCTGGTGCCTGAATGCGGTGCCATTGAAATCATGGCCATCTTCGTAGCAGCTATTCTGGCCTTTCCCACACTCTGGCGAAAGCGTATGATAGGGCTTGTGGCCGGTATCCCCATCATGTATGGCGTAAACATTTTCAGATTGACCGTTCTGGCCATCATCGGCGCCGTGGATCAAAGTCGGGTCTGGTTCAATTTTGCCCATGAATATCTGTGGCAAGCCGTATACATCATTTTCGTTGTTGCCGTCTGGCTGGTCTGGGTCGAGTATGTGGTGAAAAGGAGGCCTTCATCATGAAGAACCAACGGTCCTGGTCTGTGGCGGTTTTTGCGCTGAAATTTTTTGTTCTGGTGATTATTCTGGGAGTGCTCTGGTGGAAAGTACTGCCATTTTATGGCCAGGTTCTGCTGCAAGTCACAGGTCTTCCTCTGAAATACGCTTTGGGTGTTCCCATCGATTCAGGTTTTGTAGAGACCGAAGGGGTGTTGAATACGGAAAGTCGCCTGGTTTTTTCAGTACAAGGCCATGAACGGCGCATGAAGATTGCGCATCTTGTCACGAATATACCGCCCTATATCGCTCTGGTTCTCGCCACAGCGGGTCTGACCTGGCGCCGTCGGGGGCTGATTCTCCTGTACGGCTGCGGGATCATCTGTTTTTTCCATGTGTTTTTTATTATCATGGCCATGCGTTTCCAGGACAAACTGATGCAGATCAGCGAAGTGCCTACCGCAATGGTTCAATTTTTTCTGACCTTGCCCTTTATGCTGTGGATTGTTTTTGCCTATTGGGATAAACTGGTCACCTTGTTTCAGGATAAAAACGCTGAAGCGGAACCCTGTGCTTCCGGCGATGTTGATAAAGACTGATTCTCAGCTATCAGAAAGGAATGCTCTCATGTCTCTGAAAGATCGCGTACAAAAAGCCCATCAGGAAATAAAACATCATCTCTTTGAGGAACTGCTTCCTTTCTGGACGACACGGGGCGTGGACAAAGAGTATGGCGGTTACCTGACCTATCTGGATAAAAACGGCGATCCCACAGGGGAAGATATCAAAACCCTCGTCTGTCAGACACGGATGATCTACACTTTTTCCTCCATTCATCGGGCGGGCCTGGATAAGGACGGAGTCTTTCTTCCTCTTGCAAAGCAGGGCGTGGAATTTCTGCTCAAACATTTCAAAGACGAGGAAAACGGCGGCTGGTTCTGGACTTCCGAGAGAGACGGAACCCCGCGCGACCGCGCCAAAATCATGTATGGCCACAGCTTCGCCGTCTATTCGCTCAGTGAATATGCCCTGGCTGCGAAAGATCCGGCGGTACTGCAGCATGCTGTGGATGCTTACGACATCATCAAAACCCGTTCCGCCGATCTGCAATATGGCGGCTTCGGTGAATTCTTTGAGGAGGACTGGTCACCGAAACAGCCGGGCGTCTATGGAGGCGACCGCAAATCTCTGGACGTGCACATGCACCTCATGGAAGCCTTCACCAACCTCTATGAAGCCACGGGCAACCATCGGCACAAACGGGATACAGAACGGGTCATTGATCTGATCTTTGAGCGGATGATCCATCCTGAATTCGGTACGGGCATTGCCCAGTTCGCCTTTGACTGGACGCCGTTGCGGGCCATTCTCTTCAGAAATGTCTGGGGCTCCGACAGGGATGTGGAAGATGACGAAGGACGGCCCATCAACAACACCAGCTTCGGCCACAATGTGGAATTCGCCTGGCTGCTCATGCACTCTCTCCGTATTCTGGGGCTCGATGTGGCTCCCTTCAGAGAAGGCATGAAAAAGCTCTATGACCACTGTCATCAGTATGGCATTGACTGGGAGCGGGGCGGGGTTTATTGTGAAGGCCCCAGCGATGGCCCGGCCCGGGAACGGAATAAAGAATTCTGGCAGCAGGCCGAGACTCTCGTGGGTATGCTGGATGCCTTCCTGCTTCTGGAAGACGAGAAGTACTGGGATGCCTATGAGAATGTACATCGCTTTGTCATGGATCATGTGATCAATCATGAGGTGGGCGAATGGTATCCTCTCTTCGATGAAAACAACAATCGTCTCTGGGACTATATGGGCCACGCCTGGAAGATCAATTACCACACAGTCCGCGCAGCCATTCAGAGTGAGCAGCGTCTCTCCGCCATTCTGAAGAAACTGGAGAGCTGAAAGAACGGCTCAGCCTGATCAGCCAGCATGGGCATTCTTCAACAGTCCTATGGCTTCGGCATAGGAGCCATGATTGAAGATGTAGGAACCGGCCACAAGCACGTTGGCACCGGCTGCAACGATTTCTTTCGCGGTCTCCGCATCAACACCGCCATCGACCTGAAGATCACGATCGCCGATCATGTCACGGATACGGCTGATCTTGGGCAGCATGTCCCGGATAAAGGACTGGCCGCCAAATCCCGGATTCACGGACATGACCAGAACCATATCCACCAGAGGAACCAGGTATCTGATGCTCTCTTCCGACGTGCCCGGATTGAGAACGATGCCCGCTTTGCAACCCAGATCTTTGATACGTCCCAAGAGCCGATGCGGGTGCACTGTGGATTCCACCTGGATAGTGAGTATGTCCGCCCCGGCCTTCACGAAATCTTCCACATATTTTTCCGGCTCTTCAATCATGAGATGCACATCCAGCGGCAGGGTGCAATGAGGCTTGATGCTTGCGAGTACGGGCGGGCCGAAAGTGATGTTGGGTACAAAGCGCCCGTCCATGATATCGCAATGAATCATATCAGCCCCGGCCTCCGTGATGGCCTGGATTTCTTCACCCAGGCGGCTGAAATCGCAAGAGAGGAGGGAAGGGCATATTTTGATGTTATTGATTGACATGATTTGTTCTCCTTGAATAAAATTTTGAGATCAGACTCTGATACCGAAGACGAAGGCTTTTCCCCGCCGCAGTGACTACCGCACTTTCACCGGGGGCCGTCCGTCTTTCAGGGCATAGGAAGCCTCAAGCTCATTGTCGATATAGACTTCCACGGACACTTCACCGATATAGGTCACCGGAACGCGGATCACTGTACCGGTAATATAGGTGCGTTGCGCCTCTTCATCATAGAGAGGCTGTTTGGTCCACACGGTCTGACGTTTTCCAAGACGATCCACCACATCCACGCGCACATCACGGCTGTACCAGTCATAGAACATCTGATGGCGCACGGTATCTTCATATTGTTCTGTCGGCGCTGTACCTGCAGAACGGAGATAGTCATAGGTGACCACCTGATTCTGATAGATCAGCGTGTCCGGAGACGGGGTCTGGGCCAGCACCACATCAGGCACCGCACCGGGAATATCCACTTCATTGGCGACAAGCACCACATCAAAGCCTTCCAGAGCCCGGGTGATATCCGAGATGGCCAGTCCGCGCAGATCAGGCATGAGCGCACTGGGCCGGCCACTGCCCGCACTGACGAGCAGATGAATTTCTCCCTGCTCAGCGAGCCGCTCTCCCGACGGAGGGTCCTGGGCCAGTACCGTATCACGGGGCTGCTCCTCAGCGACGCGGGCAAGACTGCCCACACGGAAGCGCGATGCTAGAATTTCTCTCCGGGCCTCTTCAAGACTCTTGCCCGACAGATCCGGCGCACGCATATAATCTTCGCCCATGCTGACGATCACATTGACCCGGCGGCCTTCCCGGGCCACGCGACCGGCTGCGGGACGCTGAGCAATGACATTGTACTTGGGGATACTCGGATGGGTGGCCTGCACCTGCTTGCCGATTTCCAGCCGCTTTTCAGAAAGGAGGAAGGCGGCTTCCGCAATGGGCCGCTCCACAATATTGGGCACCACCACATGGGCGCCCCCTTTCAGGGTATTGTTATACACATAATAGCCGGAGCCGGCCATGACCAGCACAAACAGTACGAGTGCAAAGGACCATTGGAGGGTCCAGACAAAAAAGCGGATTACAAAAAAGACCGAATTCAGGATTGCTTTCGAAAACGCATCAAGTAAAATGCGTCCCAGGCTCCATTTTCCGGACTCGTCTGATACTGTCCTGGTGCTGTCTTCCACGAATTGAATTGCTCCGGGCCATCTTCGGCCATAGATCCCCCATCAGCAAGCACAGTTTCCACCACTTTAACGGTTTCTTCCGGGGTGGGGGTACAAACGGAATATACGACAAGACCACCATTCTTGCAAAGTTGGAGAGCCTTTCGCAACATGGCGACCTGTGTTTCGGCTAAAAGTGAGGGTGTTTCTCTGGACAGACGCCATTTGATCTCCGGGTGACGGCGTAGCGTACCCAGTCCGGAACAGGGGGCATCCACCAGAATGCGGTCAAAGCAAGCCTCTTCAAAGGGAGCTTTCAGCGCATCACCGCAGAGGGGAACCACGCTCCCGGATTGAAGACGTTCCCGGTTTTCCACGATACGGGAGATGCGCCCGAAAAAACGCTCCAAAGCAATGATCTCAGCCTGGTCACGGCTTGCAGCAGCCATATGCAGGCTCTTGCCTCCAGGTGCGGCGCAAAGATCCAGAATCTTTTCGCCCGGCTGGGCATCAACGAGAGCGCCCGCCAGAATGGAAGCCAGATCCTGTTGTATGAGATGGCCCGATTTGAACCAGCGTGTTGTCTGCGGGTTGGTGCCATCGCTGAGCAGCAGAGCATCCAGCGCGGATTCAGGTCTTTCCGCTGCAATCCCGGCCTGCTGCATCTGGCCGAGCAGTCTGTCTGTTGTCGTGAGCAGGGTATTGACACGGACAGCAGGGGGCGCTGGCGTATCACAGGCTATGCAAAAATTTTCGGCTCCGGCCTCGCCGTAAAGTTCACACCAGAGGCGTACCAGCCAGCGGGGCATGGAATAGCGTACACGCAGATAATCTTGAAAGCGTGTTTCCCGATCAGGGAGCGATATCTCCTTCAGCGATGCGGGGAGGCGGCGCAATACGGCATTGGTAACCCTTGCCAGTCCGGCATGACTGCGCTTTCTGGCCAGATCCACAGATGTATGCACCAGAGCCGGTGGTGTGACATTGTCGCAGAAAAAAGCCTGAAAGACACCCATGCGCAAAATCATGAGCACCGGCTTAGGCAGCTGATCCAGAGGCTGGTCGCAGAGAGGCTGCAACACATAATCGCACAGCATACGATGACGCACCACGCCATAGACCAGATGGGTCATGAATCGCGAGCCACGGGGCGACAGTTTGTTCCGTCGCAGGGTCCGGTCCACGGAAACATCCACATGGGCCTGTTTATCGAATATGCGCAGCAGTGTGGAGATGGCCGCATCGCGGACGGGATCAACAGCCATCAGCCTATCTCCTCAAAGCGGTCACCCGTTTTTATGGGAGTGCCCCGTAAAAAGGCGTCCACAGCCAGAGCTTTCTTGCCGGCCCATTGCAGTTTCGTGACAATCAACAGCCCCTCTCCAGTGGCAATATGGAGTCCGCCTTTATCGGAGCGGATGACCGTGCCTGCTTCGCCTTCAACCGGATCATCGCTGTAATTTGTGCGCAGGATCCGGAGAACACGCTCTTTGAACATACACTGTGCGACGGGCCAGGGGTTGCATGCCCGCACCTGATGGTGAATGGTGCTTGCCTTTTCAGTCCATCGGATCAGCCCATCGGACTTTTCAAACATTCTGCTGAAAGTCACCAGACTGCTGTCCTGAGGGCGTTCCCTGAGTGTGCCTTCCTTCATCTGACTGACGGCCTGAGACATGAGTCGTCCACCCAGTTCAGCTGCACGGACAGAAAGTTCACCGGCCGTTTCACAGCGTCCGATGGATAGATTTTCCTGAAGAACGATATCACCGGCATCCATTTCCAGAGTGATGCGCATGATCGTTACCCCGGTGACCTCATCTCCGGCCAGCAAAGCCGTCTGAACGGGAGAAGGGCCTCGCCATCGGGGCAACAGGCTGGGATGCATGTTCAGCCAACCCCGGGCCGGCACATCAAGAATGGGTTGCTTCAAGAGACGGCCATAAGCAGCCAGGGCACAGAGTCCGGGATTCTTTTCCCGGAGCCAGGCCTCAAAGGAGCCATCATTCAGCTTCATGGGCTGCACCACTTCGAGGCCGTGCTCCAATGCCCATTTTTTCACGGCTGGTGCTTCAGGCTTCTTGCTGCGTCCCCGAGGGCGATCCGGCTGGGTTACCACAGCCACAACCCCATGATCTTCGTGGAGAGCGGCCAGGCTGGGAACAGCGATATCCGCCGTGCCGAAAAATACTATTCTCATTACATTAATCCCGGTATGTCCACGCCGCCGGTCAATTGCGTCATCTTCTCCTTGACGGTATCCTGGGCTTTGGCTATGGCGCCGTTCATAGCCGCCTGTACCATGCTCTCAAGTATTTCCACATCCTTCTCTTCCAGCAGTTCCTGCGAGATTTTCAGAGACTTCACTTCCAGAGTACCCGACATGACCACAGTGACCATGTCGCCGCCGACGGAAAAGGGGATTTCCATATCACCCATCTGTTCTTTCAATTCTTCAATGCGGCCTTTCATTTCCACGGCCTGCTTGATGATGCCGCCCATTTTACCAAGATCACCGAGTCCTTTGAACATGTCATTTCCTTTGTATATTGCCCCGATCAGAGGGCACCGTTATTTCCCGTATAAATCAACAGCTCGAGGCTCATCCTGAAAGCAACACTCAGGATTCCGTTTCCTCAGCCTTTTCTTCTTCCACAGGGTCATCGCTGTCAGCAGCGCCTTCTTCCGCGCCGGATTCCTTCGCAGCGGTATCGGCTGTTTCCATCGATGCTGCACGCTCCTCCGGTCGTAAAAACAACTGCTTCAAATCATAATGAACATACTGCTGCAACGATGCATTCCGTCCTTTGTCCGCATGGGCGACCCACATTTCCCGATCAGTGCTGTTGGTAAGTACGCCATGGAGGTTCGCATCATCCATGGCCGTAGCTTTCAAAATTTCCAGGGCGTAGTCCGCATCGATATCTCCGTAACGTTCCTGAATACGCGTGGCGATACCCATATAGCGATGATCGTATGAATTGGAGCCATAAGGCTGGCCAGGCGCATTGGCACAATCCTGAAGGCTGCGGATGAGGGGATCCATAGCTTCATCGGATCGGAAGACGGCATCTTCAATGGGGATGGCATATTCCACGGTTTCTTTGGGATCACCAGGCCCGAAAACAGCCATATGATGGGCCGTGGTCTCATAGGCCCGGGCATCGCCCGCATCGCCGTCGGCAACCACATAATTGAAGCCCACAGTATGCTTCACGGAGTTCATGAGCTCCGAGGCTTCTTCCAGGTTGCAGGTCTCTTCCAGAAGGCGCCGAAGCACAAACTCCAGAGGCAGCCCGCGCAGGGAGCTGTCCTTTGTCACGGCACCGATCTGGCTGATGGAGATTCCTTCCATATTCATACCGCTCAGCACTCCGATAATACCCGCATAACCAGCCGAGGCGAAGCGGTTGAATCCTTCCGGTTCGTACAGGGCGAGAACAGCCGTATCCTCCAGACCCGCTGAAAGAATCCAGTCGAAATTTCGTCCGTGAAATAATTTTCCTTCCTCAGTCGCCTTGCCCCATACGGCGAAGGCACTGCAGCCCCGTTCCGTCAATACTGAAATAATATGGCCCCGCCGCAACATTTTCAGATCACAGCCACTGGCATCGGCAAGTCCTTCCATCTCTCTTTTATACCGGTCCGGGATAAAGGGGGAACAGAGCTGATAGGTCAGGTCCAGCAGAAAATGCGTGGCAAAGCGCGGAAGCCCCATTTCATCCTGAGCAAGTTTCAGGAGGTTTTCAAAAAGGTCCAGCGTCAGCAACACCCGGTCTTTGGCGAAATAGCCGCGCTGGTATCCCATCTCATAGGGAGTGCCGGCCAGATGAAGGACCAGAGTTCCCTCCACCTCTTCCGACCAGCCTTTGGCATGAGGGTCCACCTGCTCCACAGGACCCCGTCCCGGATTCAGCCACAGGACCAGACCGGCTGCTGCAATAATTATAAATCCGATGACTCCAATCGAAATTCTGAGGATCGTTTTTTTCATTTGTTTATTCTCTCATGTTGTTTGGAAAAGCAATAAGTTCCGCTTCATAAAAAGCGGTCTGAATTGCTTTCTTGTAAAGTCCGGGCTCTTTGAGTATTATAGATTCTGAACGTGGGTAAAGAAAACTTCCTGACGAAGGTGTGTGCATGGATTTTTATATTGAGCTTTTCAGTCCGCTTTTTCCTCACTTCAAGGAATACGGAACCTATTACATCATCGGGGTGCCGGTTCTGCTGACAGCCATCTACTTTTCACGGCGTTATTCTGTTCCGGCCATCTTGTTTTCCCTGGAATTCTCTCTCTACACTGTTGGCATGCATACGGTCGTGCATGTGCTTGTGCGCCTTTTTGCCTGGTTCAAAAACAGTTCTTCCATGAAGGCTTTGCAGGCCGATGGAACCCGTCTGGATCCGGAAGCCTGGACTACGCCCTGGAAAAATTTCTGGGAGTGGGATATCTATGATCCGGAATGGATCCCTTATATGGAAGGAGCCTTCATTGTTGTTATTATTCTGCTCATGGCCAGGTATCGCCCCTTCAGGCCGACGAATAAACGCCGGAGAAGATATGTGCCGCCTCCCAAACCTGTGAATTCAGACGACAACTGGGGCGTTCCCAAGCAATATTATGGGCTGCCTTCAGCGGGCACAGACAAAAAACGACGACCTTGAGAAGGGGCAAGTGTATTGATCTCCTTATCTGACAATCTGCATCTCTGTTCAAGAAGGGATCAGAGAGGTGCTTTTTCTGAAATGAAAGGCCATGCCCGATGGTATTTTATGATACACTTTTAATGGTAACAATCTGTACAGAATATTGCTCGGCTGAATAATGAAAGGGAAATGGCTGTGGTTGGAAATAAAAACTGTCCCTTTTGCGGTGGCGCTGTTGAAAACGATGCAACCATCTGTAATCAATGCGGCGGCCCACTGAAAAAAGCACCCGAACCCGCTGCGGGCAATCCACTGAAGATGACCCATTGCCCTCAATGCAAGGCACCGGTGTCCCCCGGCGATATTCTCTGTATGGCCTGTGGCACCAATCTGCTCACAGGTCAGAAAGTGGTCAGCCCGGAAAAACAGGCTGAAGAAAAAGCGGACAGAGGGATTCTCATTGCCGTGGCCAAGTGGGTGAGTGCCGCCCTGATTGCTCTGGTGCTGGCGGGTCTGGTCGTTTTCGCTGTCCTTTACTGGTTGCGTGATCCCATGGGAGAAGCCTGGAATCAGGCCAAGGCCGGCAATCTGGAACTGGCCACGGAAACACTGCAATCCTATATCCAGAAGAATCCGGAGCGGACAGAGGCCCAATTCCTTCTGGCGAAAGTCTACTGGCATGGACAACGCTATGATAAAGCGGCCGATATGTTCGCAACCGTGGCGAAAAAAGGAGAAAGCAACGCCCGTGATGCCTTGCTTCTTTCTTTGCTTGCCAGTGAAGAGCTGGCCGGTAATGCCCCTGAACAGCGGGAAAAGCAACTGGCTCTGTTGAACAGTCTGGTGGACAGTCAATTTGCAGGTGATGGCGAATTGAAACTGCTGCTGGCACTTCTGGAAGGCAAGCAGGGCGATTTCGGCCGTCAGCGCCGTGCCGTGGATGAGGCCTTGCTCTATGGCGCCGAGGCGGCCGACATCCTGCCGGTTCTGAGCTATGCGCTGGACAATGACCTGGCCGCATTGGAACGCTATGTGGAAAAACGGCAGACAGATGGGGGAGAGCTGAATCCTGAAGCACAGGCCGCTGCGGGGATCATGCGCCTTTCCGCCGGACAGGTCGAATCAGCTGTAACAACCCTCAGTGCCTTGCCCTCCATTTCCCCTCATGTCGATGGCTGGGTAAAATTGCAGCTGGGCGCTCTTTATATGCGTCAGGGGGAATATGGGAAGGCTCTGCCTCTTCTTGCCGATGCGAAACATCAGCAGCCCGAAAATGAACGGGCCGTCTTTCTCCATGCTCTGTGTTTACAGGAAAACAAACTGACAGAAGAAGCCCTCAGCGCTTTTGATCAGATCGTCAATGGAAGAAAAGTCTTTGCAGGTCAGGCCGCATTGCAACAGGCCCAGATCCTGGCTTCCCAGAATAACCTCGACCGTGCGGCCGCCATGGCCCGTGAAGCGGCCGAACTGGGATTGAATACAGCCCGGCAGGCAACAGTTCAAGGACAGATCTTCGCTCTTCAGGGTGACGCCCTTCAGGCGGAGCAGGCTTACAGACGTGCTCTTTCCATGTCTTCAGAATATGCTCCGGCCTATCTGGAACTGGGGCTGCTGCTCATCAGTCGCAATGCGACCCAGGAAGGGCTCACACAACTGGATCAGTATCTGGAGCTTGCACAGACCGACCCTGTGGCCCTCCATGCAAACGAAATAGAACTGCTGGTCGCTCAGATCCGCCAGTCACAGGAATAAAGCCCGAAAACAACAGGGAGTCATATACATGAATAAACGGATCTTTGCTCCGAGTCTAGCCTTGCTTCTCTGCGCTCTGCTAGCGGCACCAGCCTTCGCCTGGGGACCTCAAGCGCAAAAAGTGATTGTCAATACCGCTTTACAACTGGTTTCCAGGGAACAGAATCTTGCGTTGAACCGTTTGCAGAGCGATATTCAGGCGGGAGTCGCCCTGTCTCCTCCGGCACTGGAAGCGCTGTATCCTGATTTGATCGCCGACCCGCTCCGTGCCATCGAAAATGAGATGGCTCTTTTGACAGCGGCCCGGGGTGCGAAAATTGATTCCTACTACGCTTTCCGGCTGGGCGCTCTCGGTAAAATGGTGAGCCAGTATGTGTCACCCATGTACACTTCTGAGCCGAACCAGCGCAGCCAGTATTATAATGATGCGGAAGGATCTGTCAATGCCGGTTCCCTCAAGCCGGCACCCCGCAAGATCTTTGAGACCATGCAGGCGCTGGAACGGGTCATGCGCGAAGCCAACGCAAACAATGACCTCATCGAGAATGATTACAAGACGGGCAGGGGCTTCAGAGCTTCCGCTCACGCGCGACTGGCTGATGACCTGAGCCGCTCCATCAATACTGTTGCAGATATCTGGTGGACTGTTGTCAGTTCCCGGGCTGTTCAGGGCAACATTTCACAACGGCAGCTGCAGGAATATATTTTTCATGCCTACAGCTATTATGTGGATCAGGAAAGTGCTGCGGCGCTCGAAAATGCTGAGAAGAACTACGAGAAGCTTGTCGATTTTTCTCCTGATCTCCGTGTGAAACTGGGAGATCTCTTTTTCCAGGCGGGAATGATGGAACGCTCTGTGAGAGAGTATGAAATTGCTCTGGAAGGGGCTCCGGAAAAACGGGAGATCGTTGAGAAAATCGGTGCCTATTACAGTGACCGTGCAGAACAGTCTCTGGAAAAAGGCTTGCTCGAAGAAGCATTGGCCGGTTTTGAAAAAGCGCTCCAGGTTCACGGACTTCACCCCACGGCCGAGCGCAGCCGTCTGGAAGTGGAAGCCATGATCAGAAAACGGGACGCCCTCCATGCTCAGTATCAGGAGACGCTGGCCCAGGCCGATGATCTGCGGAGTCTCGCCGAAGAAGAAGCAAGCCGCACCCGCTATGCCGAGGCCATCGCCTTGTTGCAGCAATGCCAGACAGCTCTCTCCGATGTGGGAGACGAGTTCCCCCTGGAGATGCAGCATCGTATCCGGGCGGAGCGGGATAACCGTACCCGCATCGCGGAGTTGCGCCAGCTGCTTTTGAGCAATACCGCCTCTTTCAGCGGCTCAGCCTTCGGGCCGGATATCAAAGTGCTGGTTCAGGATGCCTCTCAGGGTCTGGAACAGGAAGCCCTTCGTTCTTTCTTCGATCAGAGCTACTTGAAAGAGATGGTCCGCCTCAAAGGAGCCATGCAGACCGCTGTCAGTCTGGAGCAGCCCTGAGCCCCATGTCTGAACAAACACCGCAACGGGAGCCCTGGTATGCCGCTCTTCCTCAGGAGGAACGTGTGCCTCTGCTTCGCCATCCCATTCATGTCATGCTCGACAACCTCCGCAGCGCTTTCAATGTGGGCAGTATTTTCAGAACAGCCGATGCGGGCGGAGTGGCCCATCTGCACCTCTGCGGAATGACTGCACATCCTCCCCATAAAAAGCTGGAAAAAACAGCTCTGGGCGCCTTTGATTATGTGCCCTGGACCTATTATGAGCGCAACAGGGTCTGTATTGATGCCCTGAAAGAACAGGGGATTCCGGTCATTGCAGTGGAAACGGTGGAAGGGGCCCCGTCACTCTTTGACATGACCTGGTCCCGTCCCGTGGCCATTGTACTGGGCAACGAGGAAAACGGAATCAACTCCAGAGTGCTGGCCCGTTGCGATGGAGCCGTACAGATCCCCATGGCCGGGTATAAAAGAAGCATCAACGTGGCAACAGCCTTCGGTATTGTCCTGTATCATATTCTGGCGCAATGGGGCATGCCCGACGATAGTGGGCACGCACAGCTGTAGGGGCACTTCCGGAGGGGAGTGGGGAAGGGAGAGGGTCAAAACCGTCAGGGTGTGGAAAAGACCAGAACCAGCTCGCCGGGATCTTTACGCAGTCCGCCAATACGCGCCTTCTTGTTGGGTGCCAGAAGCAGAACCGTTTCCACAACTTTTCGGCCCGGACTGGATTCCGTCAGTTCCACTGTCACGGCCAGCCGCGAACGCCCTGAATCATCCACTCCTTCATAACGCAGACAGAGGGAATAAGCCGTGTTCAGGGACAGGCGTTTTTCTTCGCCTGCTTTCAAAGTCAGTTTCTGATCGCTGAGCATGGTGAAACGATCAAAGGGAAGGTCATGCAAGGCATCGCGAATGGCTTTGCAGCCCTGATCATATTCTTTTCCCGTGCCGGAGTCGCGCACAGCCTCCACTTCCCGGAAATGCAGCGATAAATCAGGCGCATCACCACCGCAAAGGGTGGACAGGAGCATGCACAGTACGACACTGCTTACCATAAGTCACTCTCCGGCATGGTGACCCACACAGTGGAGACCCCATCACGGTTGTCAAAAGTCTGAAGCGTTACGCCGTCCAGTTCCGTCGAACAGGATTCCACTTCCGTGGCACGGACAGGCTCAGGGCCACTGGAAAAAATCACAAAGAGAGACAGAATCAGGATCAAGGCGGCTGTCAGAGCTGATGCCGTCGCCCAAAGCCGTCCCCGACCGAAGGCCGGTTCTTCCAAGCCTTCCTGAATCCCCGAAAGAAAAGCGGGCATGCTCTCATCGGCCAGAGTCGGCGCCTGGGGCAAGGTCTGCACCTGATTGTGCAGAGTTTCCACAAATTGTTCATACCGGCGGCTTTCCTCATCGGTGACCGCTGCGGAATACTGGTTTTCACCGTCAACTCGGGCGGCAATCTTTTGTAATTTCCATCGTTTAATCATGGGTATAGCCCTCCAGTAAGCCCAGTGGGGCGAGTATTTTCTGCAGTCGTCGCCGTGCATTGAACAGACGGCTCATCACGGTGCCCACATTACATTCCATCACTTCGGCCATTTCCTGATAAGAAAGGCCCTGATATTCCCGAAGGATAAAAGCGAGCTGTAATTTAGGCGGCAATTGTCCTACGGCCGCTTCAATGGCCCGGCCGATCTCGTTGGCTTCGGCCTGGCCGCGCGGGTTCTGATGACTTCGTGTCTCAGGCACTTGCAGTGCATCATCATAGGCTGTAACTTGAAGGCGCCGCTTCTTCAGATGGTCCTTGCTGTGATTGGCTGCAATACGCATCAGCCAGGTTTTGAAACTGCTGTCACCACGAAAACGGCTCAAAGCGCGCCAGGCCTTGATAAAGACTTCCTGAGACAGGTCCCAGGCATCTTCTCTGTTGCGTGTGAAGTAAAAACACAAGGCGTATACCTCGTTTCTATACCGTCGCACCAGATCCTCAAAAGCACCTGTATCGCCCTGACGGGCTTTTGCCGTCAGTTCCAGATCTTCTATGGCTGTTTTGTTGGCTGTCTCAGTCATGGGTATTCCCAGTGGGCGCCTGTCAGCCAGAGTCGGACAGGCTGCAATACTGTATGAAAAGACTCGGTCTTCCATCTGAGAAGCAACTCCTTCACTAATGTCAGGGTACTGTCAGATACATACCCTGTACGATACAGGACGAGTCGCTCAGCAGATTATTCATTTTTTCGAAACTTTTTTAAAAGTTTTCTTTTCCAGGCTTTTTATCGATGATCAACATTGAAAATCAAGACAAAAGAAATGCTTCCCAAGCTTTATTCAACGCCAAGACTCTTGAATTTCTTGAGTAATTCCGCTTCAGGAACGAAACCGCGGATGTCGCCTGCTTCCTGACCGTCTTTGTCATAAAAAAGGAGATAGGGGAAGGAAGAAGCGCCATAACCCTGGGCCAGGAAACGCTGTTCGTCCACATCAATAACGAGAATCGTGATCTGATCGCCGTATTTCTTTTCCAGCGATTCCACAATGGGTTTCAGACGCTGACAGGGGCCGCACCAGGTGGCACTGAAATCGACAAAGACGGGTTTCCCTGATTTACGTGCCATTTCAATGGGATTGCTCTGAAAATGCTCCATCTGGCTTTTCACCCAGTCTTCCTGAAGACGAATGGGGATGCGGCCACCCAGCGATTGGAGATGTTCCTGCCAGACAGTCTGGGACTTTTGAGGCTTCATCATTCTTTTCAGCTCTCCTTTGATCTCATTGAAATCATGCTGTCCAAGCTGGCCTTCATTTTCTTTGTAAAAAGCCAAAGCCTCTTCGTCGCTCACAGACACATCAGCCACAATGGATTGCGCATACTTCTTGAACAGTGCTTTCAGCTCTTCCTCACTCAACTCGTCTTTACTTTCCTCTTTCAGGACTTCAGCAGAGATAATCTGTTCCAGTGAGAACATTTCCAGAAGATCCAGATAGGAGATAAAGGTGTCTTCCGAGAGCTGATCCAGCATCTTTTTGACATGATTATCGAAATCTTCCTGTGTTACGGTAATTTCTCCCGCTTGCAGCAAATTTCCTTCGGGCAGTTGCTCCAGAAGAGAACTGGCGAAAATGCTTGCTTTCATATCAGGATAGCTTTCGGAGAGAGTGGCTGCTCCGGCTGTTGTGGCCATAAGTACGACGGCCAGCAGGGCGGGGAGTAGACGCGGAGCAACAGAGGAGTTTTTGGCTGAAAAACGCATAGATGGATACTTTCCTGTTCAGCGGGATTGAAGTCCCGGTTGTCATACAGCTTCAAGGCTTTGGTCAACAAAAAGGTTCAGACAGTGATCTTCACGGTCCGTATGAAAGGGGAGAGGAGAGCAATCCGCTGCAGCAGGAAAATCATTTTTCAATGTCGTTCTGTTCCTGCATGGCACGGATGGCATCGAGCCCTTCCCAGTACTTTTTCAAAGCGGCGGCCCCTTCTTCTGTAATGGAAAAACTTGTATGAGGCATGCGCCCTTTAAAACTTTTCGTGATGGACACGTAACCGGCCTTTTCCAGGCGATCCATATGGGAAGAAAGGTTGCCCTTGGTCAGGCTCGCCGTATTCAGCAGGAAATTGAAATCAGCCGCATCCACCCCGGAGAGGATGGTGAGGATACGCAGGCGGGCGGGTTCATGGATGGTGCGATCAAGATCACCCATTGTCCGGATCTCCAGCCTGAGTCCCGGAATCGGCCTCCTCCTCCGTACCTTCCCCGTCGGGAATGGCATGGCGGGTCAGCGTCTTCAATTTCAGCAGCGCATAACGGCTGTACAGATGGCCTGTGAGGATGGCTGCAAGTCCATATCCGAAAATAGGAACAACAATATTCAGCAGTTCATATTCCCGGCCAAAGCGCCAGGACAGACCGAAATAAAGCAACAAACCGTGGATTCCATAGAGAACAGGCCAGATCCAGGCCCAGAATCCCAGACGCTGATAGACCACCATGATGATCAGAAAGGGCGTCATATACAATGCCGACCAGGGCTGCAGATGGCGGATGTTCATATAATTGAAGCTGATCAGCAGAGCACCGAGAAGATGATAGGCGAGGAGACCGCCGCTCAATCCCGTGAGCCACAAAGGCAAAGGCTCTTCTTTCCCGCTGCTGCCCGACCAGCTGGCATAGCCTTCACGACCATAGAGCCAATTGGTGATGCTGAAAATAAGATCGCTGGTCCATCGCGATATGGAAAACCACAGCATGAGCAGGGCCGATAGAATCATGACTCCCACGGAAAGAGTGAAAAGTCCCATCCGCCCCTGCTCATGAGCCGTCTGGGTAAGTGCCGCCGCCAGTCCGATGGCGAGAACCATGATGACAATGAAGACCCACTGCACGAGAAAAGAGATGGTGCGGCTTTGCGCATAGCGTCTTGCCCATAAAACAATCTGACGGGGATCGCCGGGCTGATACTGTTTTTTCTTTGGCATAACTCTCTTCCTGTGCTGACGGTTGTCTTGACTACTAGGTTGTATCATAACAGCCGGGCAAATGCAAAGTAATGGACACGGAGGGGACACAGCGCAACATAGCCGTAATCAAATGTAGTTTTTTGTTTAACTGCAGTGGGCTCGAAGGAATGACACTGACACAGCGGCCCATAGAACCACAGATGAACACTGATAAATTAAAGGCCTTGAGTCGCGCAGCCTGGGAACGCCGATTTCCACATTGGCTGATGGCGGACAAGTTCTATAACACTATCTGGTATAGATTCGGTACGAAGACCTTGTCCTTCTCAAAAAAGGAGGACTCAGTCGTTGAAAATCTATCTATTTTTTTGATTGACAGCAGTCCTTATACCGCCTCAGAACCCACAGATTTTTCAAGGACAGTATCCCGCTGTCTGCCAATGTGAAAATTGGCGTTCCCAGGTAAATACCACACGGCTTTATGCCTGTGTTGAGAAGAAAGAAAAATACAAAGGTGACATACAATATCGAAAAGGGCGGTCATACCTCTCACAGTCTTCCCATTCTGGATTCCGATTTTTTTTTCGCGTCCTTTTTCGCTTTTCGCGGTTAAATAAAAAAGAATCATTTGCTTGCGGCTGTGCAGCGCCAAGCTCTATTCCTCATATTCCATTTCATGATCGCCGATGAAGACCGAGTCACCCGGCTGCGCTTTCATGCGTTTCAAAGCCTTGAAAACTCCCAGTTTATCCAAGCGCAGCTGCATATGGACTATGGCTTCCTCATTTTCAAAATCGGTCATGAGAACAGTGCGCAGTACCTTTTCCCCCGTTACCCGGAAACCGCCTTCAATGCGTTCCACTTCAAAGGGCGCTTCAAAGACATATTCCCGTTCCGGAATCTCTTTTTCCGCCTCAGCAGCTGCTGTTTCCTCTTCCTGGCGCACCTGCTCCACCATATGCCAGAGTGTTTCCAGCAGCGCTTTTGTACCTTCTTTTTGAAAGGCTGAGATAAGGAAACTGTCTTGCGGTAATTTGTCTTTCAGTTCCTCGAAGCGTTCCTGGTTTTCAGGGATATCGGATTTGTTGAAAGCATAAGCCCGCGGTCGATCGGCCAGTTCCGGATTGTATTGAACCAATTCTGATTCCAGAACCCTTACTGTTTCCAGAGGATCCTCATCGCCCAGATCAACCAGAAAGACCAGGGCCCGGGTCCGCTCAATATGACGCAGAAAATCATGGCCCAGCCCTTTGCCCTGGGCCGCTCCCTCGATAATCCCCGGGATATCGGCCAGGGTCAGCATGCGATGATCAGAGAGGATTGAAACACCCAGATTGGGCGAAAGAGTGGTAAAAGGGTAGTCGCCAACTTTGGGACGGGCTGCGCTGACAGCTCTCAGAAAAGTGGACTTGCCCGCATTGGGCAGCCCCACAAGCCCCACCTCGGCAATCAACTTCAATTCCAGAATATACTCACGCTCTTCGCCGGGTTCTCCTTTTTCAGCGAAGCGAGGTACCCGGTTCGTGGAAGTGACAAAACGCGCATTGCCCCGACCGCCCTGACCGCCCCTGGCTGCAAGAAATTCCTGGCCCTCCTCTGTCAGATCAGCGAGTATTTCCTCCGTCTCAAAATCATGGATCAGTGTACCCAGAGGCACTTCCAGATAAAGATCTTCACCGTCTCGACCCGTCCGGTTTTTCCCCTGTCCATGAGCACCTCTTTTGCCGGCCCAGTTCGAATGATAGCGCATATCGATCAAGGTGGTCAGCCGATCCGTGGCTCGAAAATAGATATTGCCGCCCCGGCCGCCATCACCACCATTGGGTCCGCCCCGAGGCACAAAGGCCTCCCGCCGGAAGCTGCAACATCCGCTGCCACCGTCGCCACTTTTCACTCTGACCCGGACCCGATCAACAAACATGGAATGAACCTTTACCTGGATTTGCTTCCAACAAAAACAGACACCCCCAAGAACTCAGGGGTGTCTGGATTTCGAGATACAGAAAGAGAGGGATCGCTTATTCCGCGGAAAGCGGGATAATGTCCACACATTTGCGGTTGCGCTTGAAGAAGCGGAAAGATACCACGCCATCTACGAGCGCATAGAGGGTATGATCATTGCCGACGCCGCAATTGACGCCTGCATGCAGACGGGTTCCCCGCTGCCGCACAATGATATTACCAGCTCGCACAGTCTCGCCGCCATAGCGTTTGACACCCAGGCGTTTTGATTGACTGTCTCGACCATTTCGTGAACTGCCACCGGCTTTTTTTGATGCCATTGTATTTTCTCCTTATGCCTTGATCTCTTGAATATGGAGAAGGGTATAGCTCTGACGGTGACCTTGCACCCGCTCATAGCCTTTCCGCCGTTTCTTTTTATATACACGAATTTTCTTGCCACGACCCTGCTCTTCAACACGGGCCACAACCCGCGCATTTTTCAGTTCGTCGGCTTCGAAAATGACTTTGTCGTCGGTGATGATCATCTGCACGGAATCAAGTTCTACGCTCTCACCAACGGCGTAGTCCAGCTTTTCCACGCGGATGCGGGAGTCAGCAGTCACTTTGTACTGCTTACCGCCTGTTTTAACCACTGCGTACATGATTTATCTCTCCAATGTAAGCCCCGCCTTCCTGGGGGGACATGGGTACATATTACGTACCGGATACAAATGCTGATGCCGCCGCAGCCACTTCGGCGCATGCGGATAAAGAAGCCATATAACTCGATTTCGGATTACGCGGTGAAGGCTCATTACGCATGAGTGCCGTCATTTCACCAAAAGCACCCACAGCGTGAATCTCATGGCTGTTCACTGTAGCAGCCGGATCGGCTATGAGGCGAACCCGTGTTTTATCGGGGCCAATGCCGGCCAGACTCAAAGCAGCAGCCACATTCACATTGGCCGGGAAAGCGCGAACTGCTTCCCGGGCAAAACCTTCAAAAACGACCAGCGCTTCGGTCAGGCCATCTACTGAGATATTGTTCTCAACCAGATAAGGGGCACCTTTCAGGCCAGCCGGAGGTTTCCGCGTGGTCAGCGTCACTTCATCCAATCCGCCCTGCATGGCCGCACGGATACCGTCAAGCCCGCAGACCGCTCCTGAAGGAAGACGCAGCGTGATGCCGGCAAGACGAGCCCGGTCAATGAGCTGCGGATCGGCCAGAAGGCCGCCCAGACTCATGATCAGACAGTCTTTTCCGTGGACAATGGAGGCGTGAACCACATCAGGAACCACGGAGCCCACAGCGCATTCAACGATGAAATCCGCCGCTTCGGCCAAAGCCTCCAAATCCAGAATCGAGGCATTCAACTTATACCGGTTCAACAGCGCTTCTGCCTGTGACCGGTCAATATCAGTCACTGCAACGACAGTTGCAGGAATGTTCTTTTCTGTGAGGGCGCGGCTGATATCTGAGGCAATATTACCGCATCCGACAAGACCAATCTTCATTTTGCCCATAGGGCTCGTATCATGCCTTATACACAGCTTGTCCCGAAGTACAAGGAGAATGGAATAAAAACAAAGGTATGCGAAGATTTTAGAAATAAAAAACCGCCGCCCCGGCGATACGTGCCTCGTCGGTCTCAGTAGCATAGCAAAAAAGAGAGGCATGTGTCAATTTCGTCAGGGACCAGAGACCTGTCCATCGTGCCTACTGTGTTACTACCCCTCATCTTCAATCATTTTTTCGTAGAAGTTCATATTGCTGACTCTGCAAGTCATATATTTTCAAGATATTGTGGGATTCGCGATTCGGCAAACTGTCTTGCGACAATCACGAACAAATAATGCTTCGGGAAACCCTGAAAGTCGTTGAGAGTCACTCCTGGGAACGCCAATTTCCACATTGGCAGACAGCGTGTTATGACATTGACATTTTGTAAACGGTGATGCGGTAACAGGTCTTTTGCTGACCAAGAATAAAATAAAAGCCTTTGTAAACTCTGAGTCTTTGTTCTCCCGTCAAATGCATACATAAGTCATGGTCTTTTCCCGGGTCTCCTGCCAATGTGG
>JAAYJV010000018.1 GCA_012522755.1 Candidatus Hydrogenedens sp. | reverse complement strand
TTGCACAGGCTTCATGCCTTTATATTTGCATCGTCTTTCCTTTAGTGTGGCTTCGTGTAACTTCGTGGAAGAAAATTTGATCTGTTATGATCAGGTCATCATGGAACTGAAAGCTTTGGACAGTTTAAGCAGCAAGGCAGAAGCGCAATTATTGAATTGTTTTTTCTTCCACGAAGTCACACTAAGAAACACGAAGGGAAGAAAAGAAAAGGCAGACTATAAAAATTCTTCATCCTTGTCCAAATCAACTTTTCTTGGACAGGTCAATGCAACGATCAGTCAACCTGATCCTGGGAACCAGAAAAATGAAGACAAAACCTGGCCAAAATACCAATGAATTCAACTGTGTGGATTCGATGGTGCCCTTAATTTGGACACCAGTGTCTTTTTTATTTGAATTGGAAAGCGAAAAGATCTCCATCACGTATTTCAAAAAGGATGCGCAAGGGCTGTCCCGCCAGGGGTGCGCAAGAGCGATCTTCCTTCCAGCGAAGCTGTTTTTCGATACTGTTCCCGAAAATTTCTTCACAATCCTCCAATGAAAAACCGTCGAAGCTCTTGCCTTCCAGGTCCACGAGAGCCGCCCGGAGAGAGCCGGCCGCTGAAGTGCTGAGATTCACATACAGATCGTCACCGGAAAAGATGAGAGGCACTGTCGTCAGGATGCCGCCCTGATAATCGCCGCGGATACTGGCGAAACCATCGGTGCGCAGGGTATAGCGGTCAATGCGCGCTGTGGGCTGGCCATAGTTGTGCTGCACATAAAAGGAGAGCTCTGTATCGCTGGTGGCTACGATGCCCCAGGCCGGGTAATTGGTGCGCGAGGTCCAGTTTTCCAGCCCGATGCCCGGTCGCACGAAGCCTTCCATAAAACAGCGGTCATAACGATTTCCTCCGCGACTCGTCATGAGCACATTGTCGGAGCAATCATTGAAATAACCCTTTTCCACGCCCAGTGCTTTTGCCTCTGTTTCCGAGACTATCCGCCGCCCCGGCATGAACCTGGCCGCGAGAGCAATGTAAATATGAGGCGCCCGGAAATAAGGGAAGGTCTGGTTTGTATAAATGTGTTCCGGAGGAGCGTCGCCTGCACTCATTTCTTCCGTGGCCGACCAATGAATGAAATCAGGAGAGGTGCTGCGGCTGACCCAGCGATAGCCCTGGTATCCCCCTTCCGACCAGGTTCGAAAATAACAGACATAGCACTGTTCCGCCTCAGACCAGAAGGCCAGATTCTGCGAATCAAACTTACCGTCTGTAATGATCGCCTCGTCCTTCATGACCCAGTCAATGCCGTCGGAGGAAGAGAAGCTGCTCAGGCCGCTTACTTCTTTTCCGGCCACAGCCAGATAACGCTCTGACAAGGGGGCACCCGGGCGGGTATTGATAAAGGGACTGAAATTATGAGAATAAGGCGGCTGGTCAGAAAGGATGATGTTGTCCTCAGGCTTCTTCCAGTGAATACCGTCTTTGCTTTCGGCGTAGCAGGTCACCTCCGAGGAGGAGCCGTCTTTTCCGATGACAGGTGATCCCCGGTAATACATACGGTAGCTGTCGCCATCCTGCAAGACGGTGACATAGCCTGAGTAGCGGCCTTCCCGGGGACGATCAAAGGAAAGTACCGTCTCCCGGTGAACAGGCACAGCCGGAAGATGCTGTAAGTTTTCCAGCGAGGCGATCATGGCTGCATCGGCGAAAAGTTCCAGCCGTGACCCGATGAAGACAGGTGCTGATGTATCAGCGGGAAAAGCTTGAAGTGAAAAGGAAAGAAAAAGAAGGAAGAAGGGGGGCAGACAATATCTCATGACAGGTCCTTTCGCTGAGAGCGGTTCCCAGGGGAGGGGTTACAGGTATTGTATTCAGTGTAGAGGGATTGGCTGTGGAAAGCAAGGGGGTGTGGGGAGGGGCGAGGTGCGAGGGCACGTAGGGGCACGGCATGCCGTGCCCAGCTGTCCACTTGGTCTACTTGACCCACTGCAAAAACCTCACGACATATATTCAGCCCTCTCAGATCCGTCCTGCCAAAACCCACGGACATACCCAGAGCTTCAATCTCTTGCATTGTCTCTTCTTTTACCATTTGTCTGGTCTTCTTCTGGGTCCCGGTCTTTTTTGCGATGTTGAAGGCAACACATTTGCACCCAGACTTCAGCGCAAAAAAACCGGGACGACGCACGCCGGTAAGGTGAGGGACGAGGTGCGGGGGGCGAGGTGCAAGGAGTGAGGTTGAGGCACGAGGGCACGTAGGGGCACGGCATGCCGTGCCCAGCTGTCCACTTGGTCTACTTGACCCACTGTAAAAACCTCACGACATATATTCAGCCCTCTCAGATCCGTCCTGCCAAAACCTACGGACATACCCAGAGCTTCAATCTATTGCATTATCTTTCTTTTGCCATTTGTCTGGTCTTCTTCTGGGTCCCGGTCTTTTTTGCGATGTTGAAGGAAACATATTTGCACCCAGACCTCAGCGCAAAAAAACCGGGAAGACGCCGGTAAGGTGAGGAGGTTGGGGGTTATGGACGGGGAGAGTTAAGGTTGAGTGCGTGGGGGTGGATTGTATGTCTTGGGGTTATGGCACGGGGTCGGGCTGTGAGTATGTCTCGGGGTCTTTCATCGAACCGATCGGACGGGTCAGACGGATCGGACGAATCTGGGAGGGTCGTTTGTATGTTGTGAGGTTTTTACGGTGGGTCAATGGACGGAATGGACGGAATGGACGGAATGGACAAAGTGGACAAAGTGGACGGAGTGGAGGGAGTGGACGGAGTGGAGGGAGTGGACGGAGTGGACAAAGTGGACAGAGTGGGCACGGCGTGCCGTGCCCCTACGTGCCCTCGTCCCTATCACCTATCACCTATCACCCCTCCATTATGGTATTCTTTTATGATTACCGTATGAACCATCAAGGAGAAATCGTAATGTTCTGTTTTTTTATGATTCTGGCAGCTTTGGGCGCTGTGGAAGGTGAAGCCATTACTGTGACAGAGGTGAAAGGTCTTCATAAGAGTCTGGAGCTTCTTGGATCGGAAGCACTGGAAGAAGAGCTTCCGGAATTCTGTGCCTATGTCATGGAAGAGCCTTTGGAACTTGAAGCCCGACTGGAAAGTATTGCCCGCTATTATGAAAAGGCTGAATTCACGGAGCATCACGGGGGCAATCTGTATGCCCATATCCGCTATGGCTCAACGGATCCCCATAAGATGGCGCGCTTTGCCGGTGCCTTCGCCGCGATGGGGTTGCGGCACAGCTGGGATAAAGCTTTTTCTCAAGATATCCTCTCGCTCATGCCCATCCTTCCTTTTCTGGAGTCTTTATATAACGATACGCCGGAAGATGTGCGGAAATCTCTGGCGGCCGGTATAGAAGATGTGCTGGGTGAGACGCCTCTTCCTCTGAAAGATCTGCTGAGCCCGGAAAAAGGGCCTTCGGAGGAATGGGCGCTTCAGGCCATGCAGCATTGCATCACTCTGGGAGCCTGTGCTCAGGACTTTGATCTTTTACGCTGGATCGATCTGCCCCGCAGCCCGGCTCTCTTTTATAAAAGTACAGGACAGTGGCTTTTCGGTGGCGAGGCACTCAATGGTAACCAATTGAAAAGCCTGGAAAGTGTTTTCTCCACGCTGCCGTTGTCCCTCCATGGCATTGCCGCTGTTTTTGTTCCTGAGGGCCTGGGCCACAGCGGAGCCGAGGCTTCTCTGCGCATACCCGGCTATAGCATACAAGTGCCCCTGCTGGAGATGGACATACAGCGCGACAACACACTGCAGCCGCCCTACATTTCCCAGCCCGGCATTCCCGAATTCACCGCATTGATTCTGGAGCAGGTTGCGGAAGCCATTACCCGTTTGCAACTCATGAAACGGCCCGATCTGATGCAGCGGAGTTTTCAGATTCTAGATTGGGAAAGAAAACGGCCCGGTGCCGGATTGGATCAGATCATTCCCGAGCCACTGATGGGGGCTCCTGCAGACAGGCTGCTCGCTCATCTGGTATATTTGTGGCTCATCAACAGCGATGCCTGGCTGGAGAGTTCACTGGCTCTGGCGGAGCTGCAACGCACTGCACCCTTTTTATTGCTTCTGCTGGCGGCCGATGTTTTTTCTGAAGCCTCCGATCAGTCCCGTCTCTTGCACACCACACCCGGCGGCCGGCTCTTCAGCGAACAGACAGCTCTGCGCCGCACACCCTGGGTCGGCACGGGAAACACCGTCACAGCCATTGCATCCCGTGGAAAACTGTGGCATTACGAAGACAGTGCACCCCCGGTTCCCTGGTCCTTCTGAGTACAGGGACAGTGAATTCTCATTCCCCGTGACTTTGCAAAAAAAGAAAAGACTGTCTGGTTATTGTTACGCTGCGTTTCGTTTGTTTGAAGACATTCTTCAACCAGCGCCATCATACAAACAAATCCGGATATTTTTTCCATTTTTATTTTACAGATGAGCATTTTATAACCAATAGGGAGTATTTTGTTCAAGCTTATACCAGTTCCCATGGAGGAACAATCAGAATATTTTATTAAATACTTGTATACCCAGCAATTTAGTTGGGATTTCATGAAGATTTTTCTATGAAAAAGTATCTGATCCAACTTGACTTTCAGATCGAATAAGTTTATTATCTTATTGGTCATACAAAAGCAGAAGGATTTTTCAGACTGGATTTTCAGCGGTATTATTTTCGCATGACATTATATATGGAAGGTTTTCATTGTATGAGGAGAAGCGGAAATCTTTTTTAACCGGGATTGAGGTGCAGCATGCACTTTCAACGTCCCGGTTTTTTTCGCTTCCAACCAGAAGGACAGGCATTATGAAAAAGATTACGATGTTGTTTCTGATAGCTTGTATTTGCTGCGGCTTTGGAAATGCCGTCGGCGATGAAGGCAGGCCCGTTCCTGACTTCCAAACTATCATTAACGGACTGCAGGAGAAGCTGGACGCTGTTTCCTTTGACAAATGGTCCGGAAGGGCTTACAGCTTTGTACAGTCTCCCAATTCCACTCCGCCATTCAGTCAGAGCTCTCCAGACTTTCCGGGAAAGACGCATATTCAAAACGGCATTGTGGATGATGCCCATCTGGCTCTTTTCCAAAAAGTGCTGGAAGGAGATGCTTGCACGAAGGAATTGCTGGGCGAAGTTTTTGTCCAAGGTGTTCAAAATGACTTCTATCATAACCAGGCACTGGTGACGACACGGGAAGCCTGGTTTAATTTTCAAGTACATGATTGGACAAAAGTTGACATAAAATATTCAATTATAAATTTAAGTAACCAGAGTGTTGAAATTCCCAATACCACCATACGCACCGGTGAAAGAAACGAATTGACAATCAAGGCGGGAGGAATAAGTCTAGATCAAAAAGTAAAAATTCCCAGTCTTTGGGGTGACGACGGGTTGCTCAACAGCGATGTTACACCTGGCCTGGGAAATGATGTTCGCGATCTGATGGCCGCCTATTTGACCATGGGTCAACAAGGTATGGTCGATTATATGCAGGCTGTTCTCTTCGAAACCTTTTATCGTGGTGTGTTGGAGAGTGTCACAGAGCTGATCTTGAGTCTTTTGAAGAAGAAGGCACTCGTGGACGACGGTCTTTCTCCTGAAATTCCCTGGGAGCTTGATTTCGATAAAGGGCTCTATACAGTCAATGACAAGGCCTATGGGTCCACAGGCAGTTTTCCTGATATTGTCATCGAAGAAACCTATTCTCCTCCTTTGCCCATTGATCTTGGCGATGGCGAACTGAAGATCCGTCGAATCCGTGCCTCAGTGAAAGGCGGCAGTGTTCGCGATGGTATTCTGCAATATTGGTTGAACTGGTATACAGTCGGTGCCAATGGCTTCAGGACGGGTTATGCCACACGCTTTGCCCATACAGCAGCCTTGCGTTCCGGCGGCATGACCAACCTGGCTGCCTGGCAGGCGGCTGGCGGCGACCGTGCTCAGTTTTTGGTCAATGCCGGTGCAGGCATTTATTTTACCTTTTCGCAACAACCGGAGCAACCGAGTTCTGCTATCGCTTATGGCGGGCAGCATCCCATGAGTGCTCTCGCCGAGGGTGGCTCCGGTAACCCCATTACCTATCAGTGGTATGCCGGCAGCAGCCCGACTGAGCTGTCTCCTGTGCCCGGTGCGGTGCAGACAAGTTACAGCCCTACCATCGACTGCTATTCCTGGCAGGGTGAGATGCGCCGCCGTTACTATCGGGTTGTGGCGCAGACACTGGCTTGCGGGGATATTGAATCTGAAAGCAGCGAGCTTATTATCGTGGAAGGCGGCGCACCGCCTACCATCAGCTTCAACGTGCAGCCTTCGAGCGGTATATTCCTGCCCGGCAAGGCCCACACGCTGGAAGTGAGTGCGAGTGTCCCGGCAGGTACGCTCCAGTACCTGTGGCAAAGAGAGGACTCCGACACAGGCGTATGGGAGGATCTTGAAGAAGAGACCAAAGCGGCCTTGACTTTTACTTCCTTGAGAGCCGAGGACAACGGTAATTATCGCTGTCAGGTCTTTAACCAGATTGGAGACAATCCCCAGTATTGGGCCATCTCCAATGCAGCCAACATCGAAGTGGCACCGGCCATTGTCTTTGATCCCCAGCCGCAAGGAGCGGACCTGGAAATCAGGGGAAGCCATACCCTGGAGGTGGGTGTCTCTGTTGCAGCGGGTGAACTTGAATACCGCTGGTACCGCAATGCCGGTCAGGGCTTCCAGGCGCTGGGCGACTGGGAAAGCATAGAAGGTACCTCCACTTTCCTTACAATGGATCTGGAAGAGGTGACCATTGCTGATTCCGGTATCTACCGTTTGACCGTCCGTAATACCCTGGAGCCTTTCGGCACCTACACGGCAAATTCAGCCGGTGCCGCCGTCAATGTGAGCTCGGGCCTGGTCCTCCATGTGGATCCCACAGGAGACAACAGCGACGGACTGACCTGGGCAACCGCTTTCAGTCAGCTTCAGGACGCTATCGACTTGGTGGGTCAGGAATTGGATGGCGGTGAAGTCTGGGTGGCTGGCGGTCCTGTGGATGAACCCATTTTTTACAGTGAAGAGCGTACAGCGCCCTGGGATGATGGCAGCGGTGCCGTAACCGGCTCTCTGGTCATGCGTACCAACGTGGGCGTCTATGGTGGCTTCGAAGGTTACCGCGGCGGCCTGGGTGCTCAGGAAGACAACCGCATGCTCCGCAACCGGGCGCGGAACTGGGCGATTATTGATGGTTCCCGCTCCCGCGGTGGTGAAGCGGCCTGGCACGTGGTTGTCTTTGGTGAAGAGAATGCTCCTGTTTTCAATGTGGCTCTCGATGGCCTGATCATTTCCGGCGGTAATGCGGCCGGATCGGGCGACGTGGCACATACACACCGTGGAGGCGGTATCTATAATCTGGGTTCCGCTCCCATAATCAGCAACTGCCTTATCATGAACAATATCGCCAATCTCAGTGGCGGCGGTCTCGCCAACGAATCCGGTGGCGGTGCTGTCTTGACCAACTGTGTTTTTGCGAACAATACAGCCCGTCGCGCTGACGGTACCGGTGGTGGCGGTGCCATCTCCGCCAATGAGGCCACCCCTACACTGAACTTTGTAACTCTGGTCCAGAACGGTGTTGAAAACTTTGACGGCACACCGGCCTCTGGCTCCGAAAGTGGTGCTCTCTATTATGAGAATGCCGGTGAGATTGAAATCAACAACTCCATTATCAGCGGCAACACGGATGCCCTCGGAGGCACGGGTGCTACAGTACCGGCTTTCAGCTATTCCGCTGTTCAGCCAGCCCAACCGGGCCAAGGCAATATTGCGGTCCATGCGGCTCTCTATAATGAGGGCTACAAGGATCTGGTCGGTATGCTCGCCTGGTTTGTCCCTCTGGGAGGTGCGGCTGTGGTCAATAGCGGTGATCCTCTTGTCACGGGTGGTGATGACTACCTGGGCGTTCTCAGGCCTCTGGATAATACTGTTGACATGGGTGCCTTTGAACTCAGTACCAATGCTCCTGCGCTGGCAAGTCTTGAGACGACCGTTGATCTGGCTGAAGAAACATCTGTTGCAGATCCTTTCAGTCTGCTGGACATGGATAACTCCACTTTTGAAGCTCCTTTCTGGAAATTCAGCTATGAGGAGAAAGAGTTCAGCTGCGTTGATATTCCGGAATCGAGTCTGGAACTGACTGTTTATGACATTCTGGGACGGGCCGGTTCGACCTTTGCCAAAGTGAATGTCACGGAATCTGAAGACCCTGTCGTGGTCTGTAACAGCATGTCTGTGGATCTGGACGGCAACGGTGAGTACCTCCTCACGGAAGCGGACATTCTCCTGCTGAGTGCCGGTTCTACGGACAACTGCACAGACGTGGATGACCTGATTGTCACGGTTTCTCCCGCCGGCTTCACCTGTGCCGATGCCGGTAAAGAGGTGAATGTGACCGTCACGGTGACGGATGAGCAAGGCAATGACGATTATTGTGCAGCGGTGGTGACTGTCAGTGATCCTGTGCCGCCCGTCTTGCCCTCGGTGCCTAACAGCGTTGAGATCAACCTCAATGCCAATGGCGTTGCCGTGTTGACCCTGGCTGATATCATGGCTCTGGCCGATGGTGCCACAGATAACTGTGCCATTGACCTGGTGGCCACTGAAATTGAGCAGACCCAGTTTGATTGTTCCCACATCGGGCTCAACCCGCTTGCCATGACCGTCTATGACGTCAACGGCAACAGTGTCACGGGTACAGCTGAGGTCGTGGTCAAAGACGTACTGCCACCAACACTCAATGGCATACGTGACCGTTTCTTTGTATCCACGGGTGATGATTTCAGCTATGATGAGGCCATGCTCGGAGTCACGGCCGATGACGGCTGCAGTGGTGAGCTGACGGATTCGGTCATTGTGGAAGTCTATGATACGGACGATAATCTCGTACCCCTTCCCGTCCCGGCCGACTGGGCCATGGAGGAAGATCAGAAGAGCTACAATTTCCGTCTCGTCTATCTGGCGTTTGATGAGAGCGGCAACTCGGCGACAGCAGAGGTCGATCTGACTCTCTATGCGCTGGAGCTTCCCGTGATCACCATTGAAGGCGCCAACCCTGTATATCACGAATGTTCCACTCCCTATAATGATTTGAAGGTGGGTGGTGCCACAGCCTACGACCCCCAGACGGACTCAGACCTGACCGAATTCATTGAAACGATTATTCAGGTCGATGCCAATAACACGGGTGTCTATGAAGTGATCTACAGTGTCCACGTGCCCGCTTTCCCGAGCCTGGCTCCTGTAACACTCGCACGTACTGTGGAAGTGGTTGATACCATACCGCCCTTCTTGCAATTGGATGGTCTCAATCCGACCTTGGTTGCTCCGGGAACCGAATATCAGGAAGCGGGCTATGCCGCCTGGGATGATTGCGCCGGTCCTCTGGAAAACCAGGTCGTGGTTACGGGGGATATCGATGTGAATGAAAGAGGTATTTATACCCTTCATTACTCCATAACGGATCCCAGTAACCTCGAAACCACGACAACGCGTACTGTGATTGTGGGTGATCTTGTCAGTTTCAGTACCCAGCCGCAAACTGTCCGGCTCTATACAAACAGCAAACCCGAAGACCTCCAAGCGGTCTACGAGGGTGGCTTCGCACTCAGCAGCGTCGAATGGTTTGTTGACAATGTGGGCCAGGGAACGGAGGCTCCCGTACCGGCTGGCACACCTGTTATCCGGACCATCGATCCCAAGACGCATCCCCTGGGAGCCTACAGTTACCGTCTCGACGTGGTGGACAGCGATGTCTTTGTCTATCCCACAGAGATCGTGACCGTTGAAGTGGCTGAGCCCATTACAGTCAGCTTAAAGCCCGCTGACATAGAAGTCGGCGAAGGCGAGTTCGGCCGACTGCGTGTCGGTGCCAGCGGTGGCTTGGGTCAGCTGCATTATCAGTGGTATGTGAGCTTCGCTGAAGAGAAGAGCTTTGCTCCTGTGGAAGATGGTGCCTTCGGTCAGGGTGTTTATGATGGAACGTCCACGAGTACCCTGCGCTTCGATCCTTATACGGAAGCCATGGCTGGCTCCTACCAGGTGGAAATCAGTGATGATTTCACCACGGTGGTGGTTGGCCCCGTGACCGTGGGCAATGACAATAAACTTCCTGTTGCCAGTGGAATCGGGCTGGCACTTCTGGCCCTGATGACGGCTGCAGGCGGTGCAGCGGTTCTTCGGAAAAAATCTCATTAATTCAATTATAAAGGTCGGCGGTCGCCTGTGCGGCCGCTGACCTCACAACCTATACAGGAGTGCAATCATAATGAACGAGACAACGCATAGTAGAGGATTTAACAAGCACATTGCGCCTCTGATGGCACTGTTTCTGCTCGCCTTCGGAATACTGGCCCTTGTGCCCGCAGTCCAGGCACAGCAGATCCAAATGGATACGTCGAACAATTCTCTGAAAACTTATGGGTCCGGTATCAATGGAACCACTTCCACCAATTGGACTCATTTTGTTGACGGGTCCCTTCCATATCGAAAACTGGTTGTTGTGGTCAATGCCAAAGACACCTTGTCACAAAATATCACATTCAATAATGTGACTTGTGGTAATGAAGAACTGACACTTGTGGTTCAGGAGAATAGGGACGGGGGAAGCCACAGGCAGCTTTCCGGCATATTTTATATGGATAATCCCCCAGCTGGAAACAACCTGATTACGGTACGTTTCGAGCATAATGCGGAATTTATCACGGGAGGAGCCTATACTTTATACAACGCAGCTCCCACTGATCCTGTGGCAACGCACAGTCATAGGGGAAACAGCAGTAATGCCGGTGGAGCGATTGCCACGCCTGTAAATGCCTGTATGATTATCAGTACCCTGGCACTGAACGGTGATAATCGTCCGACGGCTGAAGCTCCAAGCACACAGCTTTTCTATTGGAGAGGCTCTGCAGGCGGCGCTTATTTTCATGGAGCAGCGTCATATCTATTTGTCGCGAACCCCTCCTCTCAGTTAATGAAATACAGTCATAAAAGCAACTATTTTGCTCATTCCATTGCTGCTTTCCAATCCGTTGGCCGACTTATTGTCAATATTACCGGACCGCCTGCAGCCCGATGGATGGCTGGCGGTGAAGGCGACTGGTTGGCTTCCGGTGCTTCCGTTGATCTGCCTCCTGGGACCGAGTTTCTTGTGAGCTGTGACAATCAGCTCAACCTGAACCGTCCCGAAGATATACTCGTAGAGGTAGCTTCAGGTCAGACTGTGATCAAAAATATGGCTTACAAAGCAAACCTCGCTTATTCCGCAGGCGCTGGCGGTAGCGTGACCGGTGCTGTCACCCAGTCAGTGAACTACGGAGCCAATGGTAGCCAGGTGGTTGCTGTTCCAGCCCCAGGCTACCAGTTTGACAAATGGAGTGATGATGTAGCCAATGCTTCACGGACGGACACCAATGTTACAGGCCATAAAAATATAACGGCCTTCTTCAAAGAACGTCACCGCACTGTCACTTATAGTGTCAGTCCTGCCGGTGCAGGAACTGTGACAGGCCCGGATAGCATTCAAGATACTGTCGGCGAGATCATTTTTATTGTAGAAGCCGGTGCAGGCTATGATCTTGATGGCCTGAACTTTGAGACGACGAGTGGAGACGTTATACCTTTGGGCGGCGGCGAATTCAAGTTGGTTAATGTGAAAGCCAACACCGTGGTAACCGCTGAATTCGGTGCTACTGAATACAACGTATCCTATACCGTTGACCCCGCAGAAAGCGGTACTGTCAGCGGCGGTTTGACCGTGATCCAGGCAAGTCTGGGTACCACCACTTTCTCTGTGGCTCCTCAAAGCGGGTATACGCCTTTCCTGGTGACAGCCACTCGTGGTGCCATCACCAATCTCGGCGGCGGTCAATACCGTCTCTCTCATGTGACCCGTGACACCGTTGTGACAGCCGTCTTTGTCAAGAAGATGTACAGTATTTCCTATACAAGCACTAAACCTGAAGCAGTGACCTTTACCGGTCCGCCTTCCATACAGGAGGGCGGTGAAATTGAGTTTACCATTGATGTTGCACCGGGCTCCTCATTCATGGGTTTCAACGTTACCCATCCTGCGCAATGGGCATCGCTGGGAGGCAATTGTTATGTCTTGTCGGGTGCGACAGGCAATGTACGCATTGAAGCCTTTGTCCAGTAGATACAGGAAAAATACAGAGACGATTAAAACGACACTCATCGCACTTGCCTATACCTGATAAAGCGGCCGCCTCGGAGATACTCCCGGGCGGCCGCAGCCTTTTTATCACCACAGAGACACAATGGGACATCGAGAAATGGAATGATTTTTAAACCAGGTCAATCAGGTCACACACGGAAAAGATACAATGCGATATAAAAAGATCTATAATCTTAGAGCATTTTAATTTTATATGCCTACGATGATATACTGTGGGTATGAAACCAACATCAACAGATCTTCGCAAGCGTGTCGTGGCCGCACGCTATGTAGACGGCCAATCCATGGGACAAATCGCC
>JAAYJV010000159.1 GCA_012522755.1 Candidatus Hydrogenedens sp. | reverse complement strand
TGTCGGGTTCATCATATACCCAGTAGCCTTCTATAGCTTCGCCGCCCGTGTCGGGTACGGTAATCATCACTTCAGCCGGATAATGCAGATTGAGAGTCCGGGCCGCATAGTCCAACGCTTCGCCCGCCGTGTCAAAGACGCCGTGTCTCTCTCCCCGCTGCTCAACTGTCCATTGCTTCGCCTTCATCGTTTCGCCTCCTCTCCTGTGAAAATAAATGTTTTTGAGTCTGGCTCCCAGTCGCTGTGAATGCGGTATACATCGCCGGTGGCCCTGTCCATCAACTGCAACTCATCAATATACCTTGTGACGGCGTCGGCGAAGGGACAGGCCGCCCCGTGGTTGAACGGGCATACCTTCGCCGGCTGTGTCGAGTGATGCCCCTGGACAACTACGCACAGCCCGCCGCCCTCTTTCTCTTCAAGGGTTGCAGTGATGGCCAGGCCTGGAATCAAGTAATTGGATATCATGCTTTAGCCTCCTATTGCCCGTGGTTGAATGTGTCATGTTGGAAATTATGCTTTCTATTAAACTATATTCTTTTTTTACTAATTGTTTAGTCAAAAGTTAGCAGGATTAGCAGGCTAGCAGCCCTTCCAACCTTAAAACTGGCATAGTTCCCGCCGACAAAAGTAATAAAGAGAGTGTCCCGTTTTTGAGGGTGAAAAATGGCCCGGAAATGGCCCGAAATGTTACGCTTTTTCGGCCGCCAATGTAACCGCTGATGTAACCGGAGAAAGCGAGCGCAATATAAGCTTGATATTGTTGGCTCAAATAGAGAAGCAGGACGGACTTAAAATCCGTTCCCCGTAAGGGGGTGCGGGTTCGATTCCCGCCTCGCCCACCACCTCTTCCCCTTGTCCCGAAAGGGAATTCCACAACGGCACCCGCCTCCTGTCCCAAACACACCAAAAACTGCTCCGGTCGCTCTCCGGTCCCTTTGTGACTGCTTTGGTGCTTCCTCACTTCTCGCTGGGAAACGCCAGGGTCGCACAACACTCTTTCCCCTTCTCCTCGGAACACAAGAACTTCGGCTGGAAAAACAGCTGCGGAGAACATTTCAGTTATGACAAATTAGAGTCCAGTTTGTTAAGAGAGAAACTTTTATTAATGCTTGATCAATGCGGTAACTTGTCCCAGGCCTCCCGAAGATTCAAAGCGCAAGAATAGCAGCATTCAGAAGGGCTACTAAGCACCAGCTTTCTGCTTCATCTGTCCGTTATATGGCACTACGAATCTAATAATCCTCAGATCCCTTTTGTCTGTTGGACAACGATGACATGACTGTAAAAGCTTGCCTCGGTAAACAAGAGCACAAAATCCATCCGTATACAGTAAATTAATCACTTATGAAACCAGCACTCTGGCTCAGGAAGAGTTGAATCATAGGAATAAGATCCACCCAGTTTCAGGAGATAGAGGGCTCGAATTGCGAAAGTCATAGAATTGGTCCCCTTTTGCCAGCCTAAGACAAAATCATCCACTTCTTTCTTGCTCAGGATACCATCTTCATTAATATCGGCTGGATGTGGCACAGCAGGGACTTCTCCTTCACCCTCACCTTCAGTGCTTCCTGGAATATACTCATAAGCACCCATATCATATCCGGAACCTTGTGGTCGAGAACGACCCAAGATATCCATTTCCGGCGCACCGTCAGCCGTTCCCTCATCAATACAGGGTGAGCCCTCAGACAGCTGCAGATTATCTGGAGCAGCCACAAACAAAGGATCGGAATCAATATTGCCCATACCCAGATAACCACCCTCGACACAACTGTAGGTGACGATGGGAATGTCGTCGGGATCCTCGTTGTAAATCTGATTTTCCTTCGGCATATTTCCCCACAGTATGCAGTTTGTTACCCGCAAAGGGGACCACTTCTCGTCGACACTACTCATTGCACTGCCGGATATAGCCGTATTTCCCGTAAAAGTACAATTGGTCACCGTTGGAGAGGTAATCTGACAGCTAGACATTCCGCCGCCGTGCCACTCAGCCTTATTTTCCACAAAGCTGCAGTTGGTCACCGTCGGCCAGGCATTGGCGTTACTCATCCCGCCACCGTCGCTGCCTGCTGTGTTTCCCGTAAAAGTGCAGTTGGTCACCGCAGGCCCGCTCATCACGTTTTGCATCCCGCCGCCGCCGTTACCTGCTGTGTTTCCCGTAAAAGTACAGTTGGTCACCGTCTGAGAGGAGTCGTAGTTATACATTCCACCTCCGCCGTCGCCTGCCTTATTCTCCGCAAAAGTGCAGTTAGTCACCATCGGAGAGGAACTATCACAGCTGTACATCCCGCCACCGTCGTGAGCCTTATTTTTCGCAAAGCTGCAGTTCGTTACCGTAGGCGAGGACCTATAATAGTTATACATCCCGCCGCCGCATTTGTGAGCCTTATTTTCTGCAAAGATGCAGTTAGTCACTGTCGGTGAGGAGTCATAGTTATACATCCCGCCGCCGGAGTCGTCGGTAGAGTACCCCTTGGTAATGGTGAAGCCGTCCAGAACGGCATTATTGGCTCCAGTGATACAGCGTCGCGCATTCGCACCGTCAATGATTGTGGTGCGCGTTTGCCAGTTCCGCTGGTCACGGGATGTTTCGTTGCCTGCAAAGCCACCATAGAGAGCGACCTTCTCTTTCATAGTCAGCACAGGGTCAGTGGTTCCGGTGTAGGTGCCTGCAGTGACCCAAACCTCGCCGCCGCCGTCGGAGGAGGCTGCATCCACGGCACTCTGTAGATCAGCAAAGGCGGTTGTCCAGCTGCGTCCGTCGGGAATGACGGTAGTGCTGGCGACATCCACAAAATATATATTCTCCTGAAAATTGGCTATTACGTTTTTATCGCTGTCCATCAGAAGATGGATAAAACGGTTGTTTCCGGAAACATCACCGGTCCAATGACTGAATCCCTCACCCAACTCGCCGAACGCACGAAGAGAAACAATGTCTCCTTTGACGAAAAGATAAATTCCTACCGGCGGAGTCGTGCTTCCCGCACCAACAGCGCTGATGGTAAGGGTGACCTGATTTTCAGGGGCTACGGCACCCTCATAGGCACCTATGTCAATACCATCGCCTTGGGGCCTCTGTCTGCCCAGCAGATCGGTCGCCGGTGCTCCCGTGGCTATTCCCGCGTCAATACAGGGCGAGCCTATCTTTAATTGTAGGCAGTAAGGCGCATCCACAAACTTGGGATCGGCATCAATATTACCCATACCCATATCGCCCCCCTGTACACAACTATAAGTAAGGGAGGGAGAACTGGTGGAATCCTCGTTGTAAATCTGATTTTCCATCGGTGTATTTCCCCACAGAATACAGTTGGTGACCGTCGGTGTGGAGAAGAGGAAGTTAGACATCCCGCCTCCTCGCGACTCAGCCGTATTTTCCGTAAAAGTGCAGTTGGTTACCGTTGGAGAGGAGTAGTGAAAGTTGGACATTCCGCCTCCTTGCCACTCAGCCGTATTTTCCGTAAAGCTGCAGTTGATCACCGTTGGAGAGGAGTTCCTGTTGTGCATCCCGCCACCGCGGATGTGAGTCATATTTTCCGTAAAAATACAGTTGGCCACCGTTGGCGAAGAGCTGCTGTTATACATTCCGCCGCCGGAATCGATAGTATATCCTCGCATAATGGTATAACCATCCAGTACGGCATTATTGGCACCGGTGACACAACAACGTATATTTTCCCCGTCAATGATGGTGGCGTTAACACTCCAGTCCCGCTGGTCCCGGGCTGTTTCGGTTCCTGCAAAGCCGCCATAGAGAGCTACGCCTTCTTTCATAGTCAGTACGGGATCGCCGGTTCCGATGTAGGTGCCCGCGGCGACCCGGACCTCACCACCTCCGTCGGCAGAGGCTGCATCCACGGCACTTTGCAGATCAGTAAAGGCCTTCGCCCAGCTGCGTCCGTCGGGAGTGGCCGCAGTGTTGGCGGCATCTACATAATATATATTCTCCTGAAAATGGGCTGTTACGTTTTTATCGCTGTCCATCAGAAGATGGATAAATCGATTGCTTCCTGAAAGATTGTCTGACCAATGACTGAATCCCTCACCCAACCCGCAAGCGCGAAGGAAAACAATCTCTCCTTTGCCGAAGAGATATGTTCCCGAGGGCGGTGTTGTGCTTCCTTCACCAACAGCGCTGATAGTAAGGGTGACCTGATCTTCGGGGGTCACGGCACCCTCATAGGCACCCATGTCAATACCATTACCCTGGGGCCGCTGTCTGTCCAGTAGATCGCTTTCCGGCGCTCCCGTGGTGGTTCCCGTGTCAATACAAGCTGAGCCCTCCTTTAACTGGAAGCTGTAAGGTGCATCCAAAAACAAAGGATCGGAATCGATATTGCCCATACCCGGATAACTGCCCTGCACGCAACTGTAGGTGACAATGGGAGTGCTGTCGGGATAGTTTTTAATCTGATTCCCCATCGGCGTATTTCCCCACAGAATACAGTTGGTCACTGTCGGCGAGGAACCTTTACCGTTACACATTCCGCCGCAGGCACCGTCATAGGGAGCGTAAGCCGTATTTTCCGTAAAAGTGCAGTTGATCACCGTCGGAGAGGAGTTCTCTTCGTTATACATCCCGCCACCCTCCCAAACGGTCGTATTTCCCGAAAAACTGCAGTTGATCACCGTTGGAGAGGAACCCTCACGGTTACACATTCCGCCGCCGTCCGACATAGCCGTATTTTCCGTAAGAGTACAGTTGGTTACTGTCGGCGACGAGTCCCAGTAGTTATACATTCCGCCGCCATGGTTGGCTGCCATGTTTTCCGCAAAAGTGCAGCTGGTCACCGTCGGAGAGGAACCCTCACGGTTACACATCGCACCGCCCCACATAGCCGTATTTTTCGTAAGAGTACAGTTGGTCACTGTCGGAGAGGAGTCGTAGTTGTACATTCCGCCACCGTTATCGGAATCTCCTTCGGTAATGGTGAAGCCGTCCAGCACGGCATTATCAGCGCCAATTACACAGCGCCGGGAATTTTCTCCGTCAATGATGGTGATACTAACATTCCAGTTTCGCTGATCTCGGGCTGTTTCGTTGCCTGTAAAGCCGCCATAGAGAGCGACATCCGCTTTCATGGTCAATACGGGATCGGCAGTGCTGGTGTAGGTACCTGCAGCGACCCAGACCTCACCGCCTCCGGCGTCAAAGGCCGCATCCACGGCACTCTGCAGATCAGCAAAAGCATTCCCCCAGCTCCTTCCATTCGGGACCGGTGCGGTACTGGCGGCATCAACATAGTAAGCCCCAGTATCATCACCTTCCCCTTCCACGGGCTCGACTTCGCCTTCTTCGGGTTCTACAATAGTCTCGCCTTCTCCCGGCTCAACATCTTCCCCTTCTTCGGGTTCTACGATAACCTCGCCTTCACTCGGCTCGACATCTTCCCCTTCGTTGGGCTCCACTTCTCCCTCAGGGTCATCATCTGAGATCAACATTGGTCGTTGAACAGTAAAGAACTGGATAGTGTTGTTCTCCGGGTCTATGTCTTCAGTAATAGAATCAGAGTCAACTGTAAAGCTCAGCTCCGTGATCACATCGGGAAGGCTTCCGGATGGAAGGTCCAGAGCCAGTTCTGTCACTGTCCCTGTTTCCAAAGCAGGCACAGGCATAACTGTGAGCGTCTCGTCACTTTCCGCCAGCGCAAGCCTCAGCGAACATTCGGGAGACACCGGCGCACCGTCGTTGCGCACTGCCACGACGATACGTCCGCTGCCATCGCTTTCTGCCCAGGCATAGCGTAGTGTGGGTACCAGATCGGTTCCGCCCACAGTAATCATGAGGCTGTTGTTGCTTCGATCCATATCATTGATCTTCTCATCGGGATCCACCACAGCATAGAGATGGTGGGGCGCCGCTGGGAGCGGGAGTGTATAGTCCACGGACACTGCTTCGTCAGAAGCACCGCGCAGCCATCCCTCCACTACAAAGCGTTTGATTTCAATACCGCCCTGCTTCGGATCACCATCATAAAAGGCGATCTCCAGATCACGGACAGCCACATCACCGAGATTGGCGGGCCAGGCTTTCAAGGTCAGTGTTTCTCCGGGAAGCCAGGTGATTCCCTCCACCTGGAAAGCATTATCTTTTAATCCGCTGTCCACCAGGAGCCGCCGTTTGCAGATAATCAGATCGTTCTGGCCCAGAACCGGCACACCTTCGATCTCCAGAATCTCACCATCTTCCGTTTCCACTACCCGGTCTTCCAGATAAACGTCCACACGGTTGAAAGCCATGGTCAGATTACCCGCTCCGTCCCACACGAAAGTTGCATCTTTTTCATGCTCACGATCTTCAAAGAGGCGGTCTGCAGCACTCCACAGCCCCGAGACAGAATCCCGCACCACATAATACAGGTCTGTTCCATCTTCACTGCCATCCTGCCAGATGACCGCCACATGTCCGCCCGGACCGGCCACCAGATTGAAATCGGGATGACTTGACTCTCCGGGGAGACTGTGGATGGTTTCCGCACTGCCATCCAGGCCTATATCACAAAGGAGGGAATTGCCGTCCCGCCAGGCCAGCAATAGCCTGCCATCCTCAGCCACGGCCGTCTGCACATAAGAAGCAGCACTGCCACTTACAAGAGCGGCCCTTTCCACATCCCCCCAGGAGGCGCCATTCCACAGGCTGTAGCATACAAGAGCATTCTTTTCTTCCATCGTCGTCCAGGCGTAAATGGCTTTATTGCCCTTACCGGAAAGAGCAAAGGAAGTCTGACCCCCCGCCACTTCAGCCAGGAGCTTCGGAGCACTCCACTGCCCTGTTACAGCATTCCACCGGGACCAGTAGATGCGCTCCGGAACAACCACTTCTTCCTCTTCCTCCTCTTTCTCCCTCTTGGAGTCCGGAGCGGGAATCAAGCGTTCCGTCCAGACCAGAAGGGTCGACCCATCGGCAAGAACTTCTGTGAGCAGCGGGGAATGGTGATAGCCCGTACCATCGGTGAGTTGCACACCCGCCTCCCAGTTAGCTGTTGAACTGTCCCAGCGTGCCGCCACAATATCAGAAGCCGGTACAGCTGTACTGCTGAGAGGCTCAGGATCGGGCACTTGTATCCAGGCAGCCAATCCCGCACCCTGGCTGTCGAATGCCACAGCCGGATCACACTGCATCCCGCTGCGGGGACTGATGGGCTCAGGAGTCTGCCAGTTCGTTCCATCGTAATGGATCCAGTTCACATTGAGGTGATGGACTTCATTCTCCGAACCCGTATCCGCCACATAAACCAGAAGCAGCTGCTCATCCTTCGCCGCCAGAGCGGGATGGGCCTGGGGATATATATTTTGAATGAGTGCCAACTCAGCCGATGCACTGCCGTCATCCTTGTTCAATCCGGCTCCGAAAGCATTGAAGGAATCGATCAGAAGCTGTCCTTCTGCTTTATCCATACCTGGTGCTGTTCCGCCCAGAAAGAGTGTCGGGCCCGCATCGAGATAACCCCGGTCACGTTCCCACAACGGCGGATCCAGGGTCATTGCCGGAATAATCACAAACTCTTCCTCACCCTCTGTCTTGTTTTCGGGGTATTTCCGATCCAACAATACAAATTCCCATTTTTTGTCAAAGCTGTACCCGAATAGCCTTAACCCCGTAGTATTTATACGGCCAAAGGCATAAAAGTGAGCCTGCATCATGGGCAGATCAGGCTTCTGATAGCGGATTCCCGGTCTGCCACTGAGAGTGATTTCCAGTCCCACAGAGGAAACCTTCGGCGAATAGATGGCCTCCAGCCCCAGATAACCCGTCACGGCCACGGAGTTAAGATCGAAAGAAGGGTTCATGCCGGCAGACATTTCACCCTGGAAAGTGGGCAGAGCATTAATGCGTATGCTGTAGGCATCCAAAAGGGTGTTTATCCCCGGAACAGCCAGTCTGCTCAGCGCATTTGTGATCCCTGGCCCCACCAAACCGAGAACCGTGTACCGTCCCAGCTCAAGTCTTGCTCCTATACTTGCAGAGACATATACCTCGTCAAATTGAAATGGGATATTGAGTCCCAGACGACCTTTCGCACGACCATCTACTTTTCCAATCACCTCTTTGTTGCCAATATACAGTTTCATTTTGGGATAACGGGTCAGAGCCGGATATTTGGGTCTTCGTCCCCGTTTCCCTTTTCTGAGTTCCGCGCTGGTACCCAACGCTACTTCCCAGTCTCCGTCTGATACGGTATAGTCTATACTGCCATTGAGTGAAAAAGCAGTCCCGAATTTTCCCAGGGCAGGCAGGGTAATGCTGGGTCCCCAGGGCTTGGAGGGGATGGTGAAATCCGCCAGCAGATGCATTTCATTATCAACCGTCTGTATATGATAGGATACATCAGCCACCCCCTTGTCTTTGGCAGCAAAGAGCTCCGCCAGAGCAGGCGGTGTCGGAAATACATACACGTTATGAGCAGCAAAATCCGACCATTGACCGGCACTGTTCTTTGCCCGTACACGCAGTTTGTTGGCACCGGGGGAAACAGATCCCGGAAAATTCGCTCCCAGGTCAACGGTTAAACTGCCTCCGGAAGCCGTTCCCTGAATGGTTCTGATCAGGCGGTTGTTGGCATAAAATTCGATCTCTCCCGGACTGCCATTCCACGATACCTGCACATCAAAGCGATTGGTCATGTTGATGCCTGATAAAAAGAATCCTTTCATGGCGGCATTGATGCCCGTAATGGCAGGTTGCCCCGCCACGGGACGAAGCAGTGTGAAATCCTGCACCACTGTCACGCCGGAAGCAGCAGGATTGACCGTGAAATTATGGGTTGCATAGCCCGCTTTGGTCACTGTTCCCGCTGAGGCCGTCACCTCCGCAATGCTGTAATGGCCCTGACCGTTCGTCGTGGCATTACGTCCCCCGATGGTGACCGTTGCCGCTGGAATAGCCGCCCCTGTAGCTCCGTCCCGGACAACACCGGATACAGTCACGCTCGAACCTACGAGGAAGGAACGTCCTGTGGTCCCCTGAGCTCCGGCGGAGGTTATCAGTCTGTAGGTGATGGTGTAACTACCAGCGGGGAGAAGACCTACAGAGGCATTATTCCGCCAGTGTCCATCTGAATAAGTAAGCGTTCCGGAACCCAGGATCGTGCCTGAGACATGCTTCAGCTGCCAGGTGAAAGAACCGGAACTTACCACTACCCCGCTGCTGTCCACAGCCGTAGCTTCCAGCGTCAAGATACCCGTAGACGGTACATAGTTCTGGTAAGGATACAAATTCAGATCATTGCTGATACCCTTCAGATCCAGAGAGAAAACAGGAGAATAGGCCCGGGAAGTATACAATGCCTTGTCAACGGGCAGGGACCAGCCTGTAGTGGTAAAGAACAGTGAGAGCGTTACCAGTGAAACAATTTTAAACAAGTTCTTCATGACGTTCTCCCTCATGCATTGATGGCGAAACCCGATGTAAAGCAGGCAAATCCGAGGAAATATGTTTTCAGTCTGGAGATGGATACTGTAAAAAGTAAAAGGGCTATGAGCAAAGTCCCAAATATGCTTTCCAAGGGACGAAGAAAAGACTCCCTTATCAGGTGTATCTGCCTTCTGGTAGACAGTTCCAGTATTCTGATGGAGACTTCTTTTCTAATTAACTCCAATATCTCGTACAGCAGCGTCTGAATGCGATCACCCAATATATATTTGAAATTTCGTGGAAATTTATTCAGCCGTGGCACATACCACAAGATCAGGTCATAGCTTCGTTGAATGATAGGCAGTTCTTTTTGTTCATTCATGATAAAAGACAATTTTCAAAAAAAAATTCAATCCGCCTTCGGCGGATACCCAAGGGTAAAGAAACACAGGGTAAAGGGTAAAAGGGTTAAAGTATATAGTGTTACGGAGTCCGCGAAAGCCGGAACCCGCCGCCGTTGCCCCGGCTTCCCGGGCCGCTGAAGTGGCTGCGGGCGGCCGCGCGGCAATCGCTTTCGCGGCTGAACCACGAGCCGCCGCGAAGAAACCGGGAACTCCCAGACGCAGGGCCTGTGGGGTTGCTCTCGGGACTGCTTGAATAATAGCTGCTTGACCACCGGTCATGACACCGCTCCAATACATTACCGCTCATGTCGTAAGCACCCACGGGGCTCCGGGCGTGGACAGTCAGCAGACCGGGCGTATCCCATCGCGCCAGATTGACGCCGTTGTACCAGCCCACAGGTGTTGTATAGGGATAAGCCTTCAGGCCCAAAGGATTATAATCACCGTAATTTGCTTTGGTAATGTCGATGCTATCACTGGTCATGCCGTAACGCCAGTGCTTTGTCCCGTCCCAGGCTGCGGCCCGTTCCCATTCCGCTTCCGTCGGCAGACGGTAGCCATTCCGCACGGGTTCATAGCGTTCCCAGGTAGCCGTGTCATAGCAGGGCTTCAGACCTTCTTTTTCACTCAGCCAGTTGCAGTAGCATACGGCGCCATACCACGACACCATGACAACAGGATGATCAGCCATGGAAAAGAATCGGCCTTCATGGCCTTCCCTGCTTCGGACACTGAATCGACTATTGACAAAGCTGATCTGAGAGTAGTCGGAGGAGCTTACCGTATCAGCAATGAGTTGACCATAGGCGTAGATTGTACCCCCTGTATATTCTGAACCATTGGAGCTTTTGAGCAGGTTGCGGGTATAGGCCCAGTTCAGGACAGCGGCATACTCCCCATTGGTCACCTGATATTTTCCGATCTGATAACGATCCAGATAGACGGTATGCACAGGTAACTCGTCATCCCATCCTGTATCGGTATAGGGACGTCCCATTTCAAAGGATCCGGCAGGGATGGTGATCATCTCCCCGGGAATGATTTCCCCCTCCTCCTCGTCATGGCCGGTGGCGACTACTTCAATGACGGCCCGGCTGATCTCTTCACCGGGAAACTCGGTGCCTGCTTCCCAGAGAATATGCCTGTTGGAACCCGGACTGACATTGGTGCCTGTGTGACCGCTCGTATGGACGAGGGTAAAGGGATAACTGGCACCGCCGTCTTTGGAGAGGCGCAGGCTCACTGTGCTGGTCAACCCTTTGGGATGATAAAGGTCGTAATGGATGTCCACATTACCGGAGCCATCCGTCCGCGGCTGAACCTGTACTTTGGATACGACCGGGCCCTGAGCCAGAACACAAATACTTATGCTGAGCGCCAGAAATAGAATAAGCGATCTCGCATAACAATGAGTACTTTTCATGGCGGTTTCCTTACCCTAAATGTCGCAAGTATTTTCTTGCAACATGATCCATTAATTACTAATAGTGTAAATTTCTTCGTTTCAATATAGCATAGGCACACGCACCATTATCAAATATCGTTGCTCATAGAAAATCTGCATTCGCAAGTCGAGGCTTCCAGATACCTCAAAAAAAAACACCAGCCATGCACCTAAGGCTTGACCCCAACCTATGCCTGTATAGGGAAAGGGAAATACTTGCGTGACGGCATTAGTGGAAATCAGGCGCAAATGTGTTCTCCATGGATAGAGTGGACACAGCGCACATAGTCGTAACTAAATTAGGTGTCAAGTGCTTGATGATAGGGGCTAAGTCTGTCCCTGAACTTTGCACCACCGCCCAGTCTCCAATCCACACCAGCACTATTTTCCTCCCTTTCTATCCCCACCCCCTTACCCGTATCAAACTCTTTCTCAAGTCCATATTAATCCTCTGTGGATAGCTATTTACCCTGGAGGATCTAAACATGAAAGTATTTCGTAGTATGGAAGACGTGGACCGGGCAAATCTGCCTGAGGGCCTGAGTGAAGCCGTGCGTGGAACGTTGACGACCCTGATTGATGCCTACGCCGAGATCGGTGAGCGTTACAACCCTGAAATAGACGGGCACACTGTGCTCATCGAAGAGGACGACACTGACGAAACCATCCGCACAGCCATGGGCGGATACACCCTGCTGGATGCGCCCCTTGAAGGCGTCGTGCACGATGAGAAGCGGCAGTGCTTTATCACCTGTGTCCTGTTCAACAACCAGTTCGGCATCTCTATCGTGGTGCCGGATGCTCCCTGGCTGGACCCGGAAATCCGGGCAAGACTGGTGGCGGAAATCTGAAGAAAGGAGAAAGAGAGCATGACAAGTAAGAAGACAACAAAACCAACAAAAGGAGGATCGGAATCAATGAGTAAGAAGAATACGAAGAAAGCAACAACTAAAGCACCTGAGAACCCTGAGGTGACTATCGTCAGGAAAGCCACAGCGCCAAAGCTGTCGCCCCGAGGTGAAGGCGGTATCGACTATGAGGTCGGGTATGTCGGTGACGACGTATATATCCGTATCGCGAAGAACCACGGCGGCGGAAGCTGCAGCAAAGAGTGGGTACCTGCGGCAAAGATCCGCAAAGCCCTCACACCTGCTATGCATGGTGGCGAACCCTTCAAGTCCAATGCGCTGGCATCGGCCTTCGTCGGTAAAAGCCAATGTAACAGTGGCTTTCTCGTAGCAGTGTTGCGGAAAGAAGGACTCTTCCAACCGGATGTGGAACGCAAGAGCATGAGCAGACTGGCTGGAGATCTCGACGCATGGGAACTCGGGACACGGAAGGCAACACCACTGGTGGGTGACGATAAGCAGCCGCTCACGGCCAAGCTCCACCCTGAGCCGAAGAAGACAAGCTTCCGCCAAAAGCAGGCAGGCCCGGATCCCAAGGCTACCAAAGCCAAGACAACGGATAAAGCCACCACCTGAATATCGCAACACAGAATATAGAGAAACATTGAAGGACCCACATACACGGGTCACTTACTTTGGGCAGGACATCATTAACGGTGTCCTGCCCTTTTGTTTCTCTGACACAGGAGCACAGCACTATGAAGCAACCCCCTTCCTTCTCTCTCGGGCTGACAGTAATCACACCGGGTGCCCTTGCAGCACTCGGCAGGAACAGCAGCACCGGGATGGAATACCTCACACGACATGCCACAGGTGACTGGGGCGATTTATGCAAGGACGACAAGCAAGCCAACGATGAAGCTGTACAAACAGGCGCTCGTATCCTGAGTGCCTATCACCTTGCAGACGGCACAAAGATATGGATCATCACAGAAGCAGAAATCGATGAGAAACACAACCGTCAGGCAACGACCATCATGCTGCCTGAAGAATACTGAAAAAGGAGTCAACCATGAAGAGCAACACAGGCAGGGAGAAGGCAAACCCCTACGTCATCCCCGTGTACCGCTTACGGCTCGTTCAGGACGGCACTGCCGAGGTATCCCCTCTCACAGGACCGGCTGAGGTGGCCCGGTACCTTCACAACCTTGCCTCCTCAGAGCGCGAGCAGATCGTGGCTCTCTTTCTCGATACGAAGAACCGTCCCATCGGTCGACACCTCGTCAGCATGGGTACCATCGACTCGGCTCCGGCCCAGCCCAGAGATGTCTTCCGGGCGGCGCTGGTGGCGGGAGCGGTCAACAGCATCATTCTGGCGCACAACCACCCCTCCGGCGATGTGACACCCTCCCCGAGTGACGATGAGACCACACGGCTCATAGCACGGGCAGGCACCCTGCTGGGCATCCGTTTGCATTTGCTCGGCGATAAATTCCGAGTCATTTCCCAAGACTTAGCGTTTAGTGACCCATACTTTAGGGGATGCGCTCTCCATTATCTTTTACTTTATCTTTTCCTCTATCTGTGAGACTATTTCCTGGAATAAACTGGAGGCTATGCCAAAGTTTACAATGATTATTAGCAGCATTACACATAGGCCAACTAGTTCTTCAGCTTCTACACCACTGAAGGGTGCAAAGAGTGCAAAGAGTGCAAAGGGTGAAAGCACACTACCAAGGATAAGGAAAAGGTAAGCCCATAGACACATGAAAACATACAAAAGAAATATTATATTACCTCTAAGTTGACAAACTCTCAAAAAGATTACACCTGTCACCAGGAGTGCAACGGCCCCCTCACCTACTATCATAAGACCAAAGGCTCTCCAGGGATTTAATTCTGTATAGGCAGATATAAATTCGACAGGAAGAGCAATGTTTACCATGAGAAAAAGGGTTACAAAAAGTATAGCGCCGCCGAAATACGGGAGACAACCTAACCCCAATGGGTTTATATAAAGATCTTTCATCGTTCGTACTCCTATAGGCATTTTAATTTTTCTTTATCGATTTGATTTTTGAAATTTCATATCCCTTGCCTTGTAATTTATTGTTTTATTAAATCAAAAACCGCTGATAGTTTTCAATCTTCTTGCTTTTTTATTTTTACGTATATCGGGACCAATTTTCTGGACACAGATTTGCAAAAAATTGTCCTGCGTTTTTACAGACATGGCAGGTCTGTCATAGGATGAGTTTGGCGTAGTGCCCATAGAACACCAAGCCCTTTCATCGCTCGACAAGCCTGCCCGGTGGCACCCCAGAAGTCCCCTTCCCGAGGTTCCATACACGTCCTGAGCAGATACGAGCAGACGGTACCGATAAGAGACAACTCTGGCATCTGCGGCAAAGACTGACAAAAGGCTGGACTTGAGTCGCTACCGGCCCCATGAGTACCGGAGGGTCACCGGAGCTGCACCCCCAAAAGGAACATTAGATTAGAAACCCAAGGCAATGGGCGTGTCAGGCGGCGGACTAAAGATCCTTTGGGAAAAAACGCCCCCTGACACGCCAACACAAAAAGGAGTACATTCAAGATGAAGAAACAGACAAGACAACAGGGACGGAGAAGGCTGACCCAGAAAATGATTCAGGCTCTACCACCGAACCCGCCCGATGCACGGTCTCGGGAAAAAGAGATAGCTGATCTTGATGCTATCGGACTACGGCTCTCCGTCAGTAAGACAGGCCGGAAGTTTTTTGATTACCGCTACACACACCATCGTCGGAAGCGGTGTATCAGGCTGGGTGAATGGCCGGGGCTGTCCCTGCAGAAGGCACGCCACTTTTCAATCATCTCCTGCTGTGCTTCACCATCGAAGGGAAATCCCTGTTGCAGAGATACAATGGCGGTCTGGCAGTCACTCATCAACACCGGGAACAAGTTTTTCCCCTTTGTCCATCGGACGGCTGTTCCATAGAATCTCCTCAAGATTGGGCAGGGATGGGGATGTCTTCAAAAGACGCCAGACTTCTCCGTCTTTTTTCCAGGTGCAACGAATTTCGGCACCTTCATGTCGTGGGATTCGTACGATGCCATCATAACCGAAAGGCTCGTCATCCCAGCGGACAGCCGTGCAGTATAAAAACGCAAGCATATGCACATGCCCCTGCTCTTCATATTCTGAGAAATCCCAATGGCGAATCTGACGAAGGAGAAAACATTTGTTGTTGCGCCGAAACCACCACTTCCAGGACCTGCTCACATATTCGAGATGAAAGGCGTTGGCATCCTCATATAGGGGATGATACAGGGCTGTCAGCGCCCTCCAGTTCATTTTTTCATACGCTTCTTTAAAAAGATCCAGACGATCAACAATTTCTTCTGCAGTGCTCTTATACGCTTCAGATACCCCCTCATAGGTGGGATAGACAGTCTGAGAGGCCGGTCGATGGTCGTTTTTTTGAGGAAAAGGTACGACACTGACACTCCCGTCTTCTTCAAAATGCACTGCTTCCAGCGGAAGACTTTCTTCTTCATCAAAAACCAGACAGTCAAGATAATTCACGGTTCCAGAATATTTTTGTCTGGCCTTTGTTCTCGCACAAACGCTATATATACCCGGCTGCGGGTCTGGAATAAGGCATTGCGCGTCAATACCTTCGTAAAGAAGTTTTTCTTTTTCTCCCAGATACACTTTATAGCCTTCAGCTTCAGAATCAGCCTGCCAGACAAGTGAGAGAGCTCCGCTGTCTGTCACCTTGCCTTCGAGACCATGCACCACCTTGCCAAGTTCCACTTCATAGTGCTGTTTTTCATAAAGATTTTCATGGCTATTCATGACATATGAAAAACCATTCATGCTGCAAGTCCATGCCTCAGGACGGGTCGGTTCATCTTGCAGACAGGAATGTAGAATTTTCTTCCACCCTTCTTCCGAGTCGGCCTGTCCGGCTTGGAGAAGCAAAGGGAAAGAGTGGGCGGTGTCATTATCGGTAATGGCGGGGAGAATCGGAAAAAACCAGTTGCTTTTATTGGGTATCAGCTCAAATTCCAACATAGGCTGCCAGACGCCGTAATAAAGAGAAGCGAGAGAGCCATCGTCAGACAGCCAGTCCAGATCTTTCATATTGACATGAAAGTCGTGAATGGAGCGGGCGGGAGCCATCTGATAAGCGACTGATGTATGGACTTTCACTTCATCACGATGGGGAATCATTTTGTTCCGGACAAGTTCGCGCAGAGAAGGAAGAATAACATCTGTCCAGCAGCGACTGTTGCCATAATCAAAAAGATCCCACCAGGGTTCAAAACTGTACACAGTGGCACCCATGGCTGCAGGCTGCATAATCATGGGGCGATACATTTCCGGGGGCATTTCCGCCGGATGCAGATGATCGCCATAGACACAGGGACGATTCATAAAGCTGCTTTCAAACCACCACGATTGAGGCTCTACACCCCACTGAGAAACAAACTCACCCAGCCAGAGTCCCCAGGTAGTGGTTTGCCGTATCAAATGTCTCGGTTCTATGTGTTCATTCACAGGAATCACGTGATCCGGAAATTGCCGCATGGCTTCCAGTAGAGGACGGTTCAGTTCATCAGCACTGATATGCAGCCATTTCAATCCCTGCAATACAATAATCGTGTGTCTGCCATAACATGCACCCAGCCGGATCACGTCAACGCTGTAACGTGTATGAGGCGGTACAGCATAGTCGGTTACATTGAATTTAGAAAAATGAGCGAAACGCAACTCGGAAAGCATCAGACTCTTGATACAGGAAAACTCCTGCAACAGTGCTTCCACCTTTTCCAGATCAAAGACATATTCATCATGAGGATCGGCGATTTGAATGCTCACTGCGGCACAGGCTTCTTCTATGGGCTTCAACATATGTCGGAACAGACGATAGCGCAGGTCATGATCTTCAACCCGCAACTCTATTTGAATCTGAGAAAGGGGGCGGATGTCCTCGGGGAGTAACCGCCACACACGGACAATCTCCATGCCGTGACGTTCAGCCTCATGAATACGGTGATCCAGTTCAGCACCGGCATCTGAATCCCCGTAAGCAGGACTGCTTTGAAAAATAAAAAGCGGTTCTTCCGGACTGACTGTCACTTCAGGGGGAAGCACCGCTTGAGCAAAAGCTGCAAAAGAAACACACCATGCAAGGAAAAACAGGCTCAGTGCTTTTGACATAAAGGTTTATTTTCTTTCTTCAAGCCCCTTAATCAATGCCAGGAGAAAATCACGGTTATCCGCTGTCATATAGCGCATTTCACCGTCCATACGGTTGAAACTCTTATTATAACGCAGATAATGGTCCGGATTTGCCGGGAAGCACTTCGCCCTGCTGGATGATTGCAGCCACACATCCGCAGGAGCTCTTGACGCCCGTCAACGCCAAAGGACTGTTGCCCCGATTCTCAATCACAAAACGATGATCAATCAGGGCATCAGTTGTCACTCTGCCGGCGTCATATTCAGGGGAACTGAC
>JAAYJV010000158.1 GCA_012522755.1 Candidatus Hydrogenedens sp. | reverse complement strand
TGCCTGATCCCTTCAAGTCTCTCATATGCCTTGCGGCAAAGACGGTCAGTTGTTGGAGAACTTGGACGCGACGTAAAGACTTGAGTGCATAAAAAACATCTGGTCAAAACAAGATATCAAGCCGCAACCAAGACAATATGTTCCCCGGGTCATCATACGCTATCTGCCAATGTGGAAATTGGCGTTCCCAGGTGCGCGACTCAAAGTCGTCAGCCCTATCCCCTATCCCCTATCCCCTATCGCCTATCACCTATTCCCTATAATACGCTCCCCGCCGTCACCCCGGTTTCCGGTGTCGGTTGTATTCTCTTTTCCTCCTTTTGTTATGATCTTCCCATGAACACTACTGGAATTATTGTTGGTCTTGATATTGGCGATGCCCGCACGGGTATCGCCCGCAGCGACGCCCTTCAGATGCTCGCCTTCCCTGTTTCTGTGATTCAGGGAAAAGACGATGACGAAATGGCGCAGGCTGTTGCTGCAGCCATCAAAGAAATCGGGCCTGTCCTGGTTGTGGCAGGTTTGCCCCTGAACCAACACGGCGAGCCAGGCCCTCAGGCGGAGCGTGTTCTTGCCATGGTGGAGCGGCTGAAGGTTTCAACGGGTCTGGAAATTGTCACCCAGGACGAGCGTTTCAGCACAGCCGAAGCCAATCGCGTCGCCCGTGACATGCAGGTGGGCGGCAAGAAACGCAAAGGCAAAGTGGACAAAATAGCCGCTACCCTGATTCTGCAAACCTGGCTGGACCGCCAGGCCGTGCTGCGCCGTGAAGAGAACTGAAATTTACACCAAACACCATCATAGTGCTGATAGAGAGTTTTCATGGATACACTTCAACAGGAAGAAACGACAAAATCAAAGCGTGCCTCTTCGTGGAAATTCTGGCGTATTCTCGCCCTGACCGTTCTCTGGACTGTTGTACTTCTTGTGGGCGCACTTCTGATCCTCGGAGCCGGGGCCTGGCTGGTCTACGATCATGTCACCCGGCCCGGTGTTCGCGGCGAAGCGCTTGTCGTGGAGGTGGCTCCCGGTATGAGCGGCAAAGATGTGGGTATTCTGCTCCAGGATTCCGGCCTTTTGGAGCATGAAGGTTTCTTCCGTCTGGCCCTGCATCTGAAAAAAAACAACCTGTCCATCCGTCATGGTGCCTATGAACTTTATCACGGTCTTTCCGCAGTGGAACTTCTCGCTCTGCTTGAGCAGGGGCCGACTCGTCATCTGCTGGCCAATCAGTATCGTGTAACCATTCCGGAAGGACTTTCCATCGCTCAGGCCTCCGCTCTCGCTGTCGATGCCGAAGCCTTTGTGCAGGCGGCGGGCAACCCCGCGCTTCTCGCAAAGCTGGAGGTGGTCTCGCCGAATCTTGAAGGCTTTCTGATGCCCAACACCTATTTCTTTGATGATGCCCCTGACGCTCTGGCTCTGGTTACCCGTATGGTGGAACAGTTCGAAAAAGACTGGGCAATACTGAGTCGGGAATTTCCCGATGCAACCACCAGAGACAAGAAAGAAGTGGTGACCATTGCATCCCTCATCGAAAGAGAGGCAAAATCCGATACGGAACGACCCCTGGTTTCCGCTGTGATCCATAACCGTCTGGCCCGGGAGATGCCTTTGCAAATGGATTCCACCCTCCAATATGCCCTCAATAAATACGGGCAGCGTATGCTCAATGAGGATCGGGAGGTGGCTTCCCCTTATAATACCTATAAATACCGTGGTCTGCCGCCCGGACCCATTTGCAGCCCGGGACTGAGCAGTCTGCGTGCCGCACTGGCTCCGGCACAGGAGAACTATCTGTATTTTGTCTCCAATGCCGATGGGACCACACACAGTTTCAGCACCACGCTGGCTGAGCATAACCGGGCTGTGGCACGATTTCGTCAGGAGATTGCTCCCCAGCGACGGGCCCAGCGCAACGAAGAATGATAATAAGTACCTTTATTTTGATACAGGCATCGGCGGTGGCCGAAAATGACGGGAGATATTGTAATGCACGAAGCCATGGAACAGCGTTATCTGGAGCGGCTCAATCGTTATGTCAAAGCCATGCGCAACGAAAAAGCGGATTGTATTCCGATCCGTCCCTTTGCAGCGGAATTTGTGGCTGCCTATGCAGGCTACAGTTGCCAGCAGGTGACCCACGATTTTCCCCAGTGCTTTGATGCCACCTGTAAAACCATGGCCGATTTCGACTGGGACGCCGGCCCCGGCAGCATGGTCTATGTCTGGACCGGGCTGACTCAGGCTCTGGGTTTGAAGTATTACAGTATTCCGGGAATTGATATCTCGGCTGACACCGCTTTTCAATATGTGGAGCCCCCGGAAGAACAGGCCTTCATGCGCGAAGATGAATATGATCTCCTCATCGCCAATCCCACAGACTTCTTATACAACGTCTGGCTTCCCAGAGCTTCCACGGACATCGTTGCTCCCGGCACTGTAGCCACCGGCCGGAACAACCTGGCCCTGGTCAAAGGTGCCATGGCCATGATGAATTATTTCAATGCCTTCCCGGCCCAGGGCGCCCGCATGCGCAGCGAATCGGGAACGGTCAATGCCATATCGGGCATCTTCAAAGCACCCTTTGATATCATCGCCGACAAGCTGCGCGGCTATGAGGGACTGGTCAGCGACATGATGACCCAGCCGGAGAAGGTGCTGGCGGCCTGTGAGGCTCTCATGCCCCATCTGTATCATATGGCCCAGGGCGGCTCCGATCCTGACGGACATGTCCCCATCGGTTTCTGGATGCACCGTGGTTGTGTACCTTTCTTCACACCCGACCACTTCAATACCCATTACTGGCCGACGCTGAAACCCATCATTGAAGCTCTTTGGGAACGGGGCCATCAGACGCTATTCTATGGCGAAGGTAATTGGGATCATCATCTGGAGAGTTTCCGGGAGCTGCCTGAAAAAAGCATCGTCTTCCATGTGGACCGGACCGACCTAAAAAAAGCCCATGAGATTCTGGGAGACAAATTCTGCATCAGCGGCGGCGTTCCAAATGCCCTGCTCACATACGGAACCCCTGAAGAAGTGAAGGCGGCATGCAAAGAAGTGATCGACATTGCGGCCGGAGAAGGTGGTTTTATCATGGATGCCAGCGCCATCATACAGAATGACGCCCGTCCCGAGAATATGCGTGCCCTGACCGATTTCACCAGAGAGTACGGCCAGTATGGAACAGATCCTGTAGCCGAAATACCGCCACGGGTCAACGATGGTGACTTGAAAACAGACTGGCCCCAAGCCTTTCCCAAAGACACACTCCCCGGCGGATGTATCCCCTGGGAGGAAAAACGAAAAGAAATCCCTCATATCCCCGGTGACGAAGCCCTGGCCAAAGATATCTTTGAGGAAATCGACGGACTGGGCTATCTCTTCATCTGGCATTGCCTGCTGTCCTTTTAAGGTAACCCTGGCTTCTTTGAGGTGCAAAAAACATCGGGATCATGTAATATTGAGATAAACGGAAAACTATATTCCGATATTCTTCAATAAAGTTGATCGCATTATGCAGCAGAATAGAGTTCACATAGCAGCACATATGCTTGATTGGGCCAGAGAACGCTCCGGGCGACCAGACTCTTTTTTCACCCGAAAGTTCCCTAAATATGATGCCTGGCATCGTGGCGAAGTTTTTCCCACTCTCAAGCAGATGGAGAACTTTGCCAAAGCCACCTATACTCCTATTGGCTATTTCTTTCTTTCGACGCCTCCGGAAGACAAGTTGCCAATACCCGACTTTCGGGCCATGGGCGGGGAATTGCCAAGAAAACCCAGTCCGAATCTTCTGGATATGATCTATATCTGCCTGCAGCGTCAGGGCTGGTATCAGGATTATGCTCAAAGGATGGACGAGTCTCCCCGTACTTTTGTGGGCTCCGCATCTATATCTGATTCCGTTGAATCTGTGGCAAAAAATATCCGGGATGCCTTGAATTTTGATCTGAATGCCCGCCTGAATTGCCTGACCTGGACCGATGCTTTAGGTTTTTTTGTTGAGCAGACAGAGGATCTTGGAATTCTTGTCATGCGTAGCGGTGTGGTTGGAAATAACACCCATAGACCTCTGAATCCACAGGAATTTCGCGGTTTTGCATTGGCGGATTCTTTCGCTCCTTTGATCTTTATCAATAGCAGAGATACCAAGGCCGCTCAGATGTTTACCCTCGCCCATGAATTGGCCCATATCTGGATCAATCAGTCCGCCTTATCCGATGCAGGAATCAGGACTTTCCCTGATCAGAAAGTAGAGGCCTGGTGTAATCAGGTTGCGGCGGAACTGCTTGTTCCTATGCATATTCTCAATGCTGAATTCTCTCCTGAAAAAGATATGATGACGGAAGTTCAACGCCTGGCCCGGTTCTTCAAAGTGAGCACTCTGGTTATCCTGCGCCGGATTTTTGACAGTGGAAAAATCACAAAAATAGCCTTTCATGAAGCTTATGATCGGGAATTGGAACGGTTGCTTTCCAAGATTCAGACGGGCCGCGGGGGCGGAGATTTTTACCTTACACAAGCAGCACGGGTCGGGAAACGTTTTGCCCATGCTCTCGTTGTCAGTACTCTCGAAGGGCACACCCTTTATCGCGATGCCATGCAGATGCTGGGCGTTAAAAGAGTGGAAGCTTTTAATGAAATAGGTCGCAATGTGGGGGTTAATATTTGAAGCCTTATCTTCTGGATACCAATGTTTTTATTGAAGCAAAACACTGGTGTCCAAATTAAGGACACCATCGAATCCACACAGTTGAATTCATTGGTATTTTGGGCAGATTTTGTCTTCATTTTCCCGATTTCCAGGATCAGGTTGACTGATCGTTGCATTGGCCTGTC
>JAAYJV010000157.1 GCA_012522755.1 Candidatus Hydrogenedens sp. | reverse complement strand
GCGTCCATTGTTTCATTCTCACTGAAATCGCCATCGGGAGGATCGGGAAATAAAAAGAGCAAAATCTGTTCGCCGCGAAGCTCCATATAAGGAGATGTTTCAGCCTGCAACATATCTCGCAAATTGCGGGTGTATGAAAAAATAAAGCTCAAACCCAGAACTGTCAGTGGGGACAATTCGTCGTATGCCATAAACCGTAGCATTTCGTAATTTGTGTGGTAATAAGATTCAGAGCTGTTGGCGCTCTGCCAATACCCGGAAACCGCCCCATCTACAATAGACTCCATGATTAAATTATTGGCCTGAGGATTGTCGGAAGGATTTGTCGGGCGGCTGGCGTACCATAATAGCCACCCGTTTTTCCATCGCATTTCCAGCCGATCCAGTTGTTCTTCCGCCCGTTTGCTGCAGCAATATGTGTAAGAACATTCGATACTCTCCATGGCAAGAAGCTGCTCAAGGAGCGCAAGGCGAAGCGTATCGGCATCCATGAAACTTGTCTGAGGCACAATTTGGCTTAGCACGGATGCGGCGAGAAACAATGTAACTGCCATTTTCAGCTCTCTTAAGCCGGAGTTCACAGGGAAAAAGTGGGTTTGGTCCAATAATATCAGGGCTTTTCGCAAAAAACAAATGCGCATTTACTGGGTACACAGCTTTATGGCTTAAGTCCCAGCAAATCAAATATGTGACATTGGAATTCGCTTGCTTCGGTTAATTGCATAAAGTGGGCTGCCGTTTTGCCCTCGCCCATTTTCACTTCGTTTTTACAGCGAGTGCCAAGGACCGCCCATAAGGTTTTCAAACTGTGTGTCGGCCACCCCTGCGCTGATTGCAGCGTTCTTTTTTTCTTCATGGTCGAGGAGGATGGCTGCGCTTTGGTCACAGGGTCGCGCGTCCATCTGTCCTCATCAAGCTGCTCATCTTCAAAAAGGATGGGTGCCAGCGTCTTGCGTAGATGCCACACCACATAATATGCAAGCATACAGACAAAAATATGCGCACGTACCCGCTGTTCATTGCGATGACGGATGGGACGCACATGAAGGTCTGTCTTTTTGATGCACCGGAAGGCCTGCTCCACCTGCCCCAGACTCTTGCAGGTACGTACTGCGTCAGACGCATTCAGCGCTTCTTCGCTCTCACTGGTGCGTATGATGTAAAAACCGTCCAGACGGCTTTCCGTCTCAATAGTGTCCTGCTTGCGCTGATAAGACAGCGTGTTGTCCCATATTCGGATTTCAAAGTGTTTGCCCACCTTGTGCTTGTCCAGAACCTTGCCGACTTTGATGGCTATCTCTTTTTCATCAAGCGGTTTGCGGACCCGTCGGGAACACTGAACCGTAATCTTCTGCAAATCCTTTTCTGTCGCCTCAAGCAGTTCATTGCGTGTGCGGCATCTGGCCTGCGCCAAAAGTGGATTATAACAGACCATCAGACGCTCCCCCGGATAATCGTCACTGGTGACCTCCGCCAGATTCTGCTCGTCAAAAAGAGAAGGCTGGAATGCCTCCTGTGCCGCCAGTTTGCGTATGGCGCCAAAACGCAACGCGGATATCCAGCCCAACTGCGGATAATGACGCAGCATGTCTATCTGCGTCCGGGTCAACATACCCCGGTCCCCCACCAATATCACCCGTTCAAGGCCAAAGCGTCCGCGTAATTTTTCCACCTGATCCGGTACGGTGACAGGGTCGGCGGTATTGCCCGGATATACATCTACGGATATGGGCCGGCCTTCACTGTCGGCAAGCAACCCGTAAACAATACCGGGTAATTTTTCGCCGTCGCGATGATAACCGCGTACCGCAAGCGGACAGCTGCGACCATGACAGGAAGAACTTGAAACATCGAAGAGAACAACAGCGCCTTGGGAAAGATGTCGTTTGGCAAGTTTGTTCTCAATGCGACTCTGGCGTTCCAGCAGCCAGTCCAGGGCATCATAAAGTTCATTCACATGGGCATTCTCAACCGACAGTTCCCGGGCAAGCGTAGTGGTATGCCACAGATGTGTTACGGCCAGTTTTGAGGAGGGATCAAGAATTTGCTGTGCAATCATCGCCATCACCAGATCGCGTTGCCGGCAGGGACGAGAGGACAGCAGCGTATCCATACCCAACCGGCCCATGAAGCCCAACACGGCCTGCACGTGGCCATGAGGCAAAGAGCGTTCAATAGTGAGCAATTCATCGGCAGGCACGAGGGTTTTACCCGCCAGCAACAGCCGTAAGCCCGCTATCACTTCGGGGGAGCATTCGCTGAGATTGGCGATGGTTTTCTTTACCACCTTTCCTCCTTGTCGCGTTGATTTACGCAACAGGATGGCCGGCGGTGATTTTCTATTGGGCACGATATCAATATACATGGCTACATTATATACGATATGACACTAATTATCAGGAGTTATAATATAATTTACATGGCTATATTTTGACAAAATATTTGGCTGTGTCGGGTATAGATATGCCCGTGTTTATTGGGGAAAAGGGCAATCAAATGAAAAATATGCCCGTGAACGTCGGCTCTGAGAGTCATCTGATCCCGGAGGCCTATTGACGGTTTGAATGGTTATCTTTGCGAAGGGCATGTCATACCCGGAGTGCTCCCTGACAGTCTGTTGTTATGTTATAACCGGGGACAGGCTTTGTTGGCCATATTTCCACTCAGGACTTGTCTTTTCCCATGGCGATTTTGGCGAAACGGGTATGAAGTTCGTGTTTGCGTACTTTACCGATGGCTGTTTTAGGGAGTTCATCAATAAAGCGCACATATCGTGGACATTTGAAGGCTGCGAGATTTTCCCTGCAAAAAGCAATGACTTCTTTTTCTGTGAGGGAATGCTCTTCTTTGATTTTAACGACGGCCAGGACTTCCTGTCCCCAAGTGGCTTCATCCACACCGATGACAGCGACTTCTTCCACGGCGTCCATACGTGCAATGATCTGTTCCACCTGGGCGGTGTAAACATTAAGCCCGCCGCGGATGATCATGTCCTTGACCCGATCGACAATATAGAGATAGCCTTCCGAGTCGAAATGCCCCAGATCTCCGGTTTTCAGCCACCCATCTTGCAGGACTTCAGCCGTTGCTTCCGGATTTCGATAATATCCTTTCATGACCGTTGGTCCGGCAATAAGGACTTCCCCTATTTCGCCCACAGGCAGATCTTTTCCTGCTTTATCCACGATTCGGATGGAGGTATAACGCAGGGCCGGTCCGACGGAATTCCAGCGGATGGGATCTTCATGATCCGCCACGGAACTGGCGCAGGTAGCTTCACTCAAGCCGTAACCCATGATGAGTGGTTTTTTGAAGACCCGCTGTACTTCCCTGTAAATGGCCTCGGGCATGGGTGCGGCGCCGGAAACAAAGAACCGGATGGAGCTCACATCAGCGGATTCGGCCTTGGGCAAGCGTGTCAAAAGTCCGTAAATGGTGGGCACGGCACTCATGGTTGTGATTTTATATTGTTCAATCATGGGCAATATGGTGAAAGGATTGAACATGCCAGCCACAAGAAAGATGCGGGCGTTGCACAGCATGGGGGTGAGAATGGAAACGACCTGAGCATTGACATGGAAGAGAGGCAGCACACAGAGAAAGCGATCTTCGGAGCTGATGCGATTGGAACGGTAAAGGGCCAGAGCATCCCAGATATAATTGCCGTGCGTGAGGATGACGCCTTTGGGCTTTCCTGTTGTACCCGAGGTGTAGATGAGTGCGGCGTCGGAATCGCTCGTGGCTGTATTCTCCGGGATTTCGCAGGGCTCCAGGAGACTGGAAAAAGAGGTGCTGTGCTCTGTATCAGGCCCGGCGACAAATACTTTTTCAAGTTGAGGCAACACTTCGAGCAGGCGCGGAAGAACAGGGAGCAGTTCGGGCATGAGAACAAGAAAGCGCGCCTCAGAGTTTTCAATGATATAGATATACTCTTCAAAACTCAATGCCGGATTAATAGGCACCATGAGTGCCCCTATACGGCCGAATCCAAGAAAACAATACAGGTATTCCAGACTGTTTCCTAGCATAAGGGCTATCTTGTCGCCCGGCTGTATGCCCAGCGCTTTCAGATTGCCGGCCACGAGACAGGACCGTTCGAACATCTGGCCGTAGGTGACCTCTTCCTTTTCAAAAAAGATCATGGGGTTATCAGGCGCCTGACCTACTGTTTTCTCCACATATTCCGGTATATTCATTTTCTCTTTCCTGCTGACGGGCACAAGTGTGCTCCGACCCACTTCCCAGAGAATGGGTGTTAATTTATTGGGGCATAGTATACCCCAAGGCTGTCTGTAAGCCAAAATTCTGGTTAAAACACGAATAGCAACCGATTACCATGATTGTTATACTACAAAAACAGGCTTTGTTTCCATACAGGTGAAGACCCTTGTTCACACAAAGAGAATGGCGAATCTCTTTTTAAGGAGCCAATGGGGGAATTGGTGTTGTGAAGTTACGAAAATCCACAATACGATGAAAAGTCATGAAATTGGCGTCGTGGTTGTTGTGAGCGCCACCCTGACCATCTTCGTATGCGGTACGGCAAACAGCAATGAGATGATCGGCTTCAAAGAGCCAGTCCACATATTGAAAACCGTGGTGCTTCACATCGGGGTGTTGCAGCACAATGGCACGCACTTCCCAATGGCGCAGATCGGCGGAGCGCATGAGTGCCAGGGTATTGCGGATCCGTGCGGGCCTGTCGTCAATAATGGAGTCTTCCAGGATGATGGAGGCCAGGGTCCAGTAATGATTGCTTGTGGGATCGTGGCGTATGGTGAATTTTTTGGCACCACCGGGAAAGGGGATGAACCCTGTTTCAGGATCAAAAGAGGAAAGAGTTCCTTCCGGGTTCACGGTAACGATGGCGGCTTTTTCGGGATGGTGCGGCGGCAGATCAACCCGGAGCACATTGACCATATCCCCTTCGGGCGTGACAACGGCATTTCCTTCGAGCCAGGCGTGGAAATTTCCGTCCAGCCATTCGGGATCCCTTGCCACGGGATTGCTGAAAGTCCAGTTTTTCGCAACAAGCAAATCGGCATCCACAGGGATGGACATCATGAGAGCTCTGTATCGTTCACCCCAGCGCGTACCGCCCATGGCATCTTCGAAGGCCCTCCAGAGTCGGCCCTTGTATTCAATGACCGGTCCCGGAGCCGTATGATACTGGCCTTCTCTATCGGTGAGTCGTCCCGTGTTTTCATCGAGGGGCTCCGTCCAGGTCTCGCCGTCATCAAGACAGCGCCGGATGACAATGGGGCCATGATGTTTTTCCACGGCAAGCAGATAAACGGCATCACGGTGAGTGAAAAGTTTCGGCCAGAAAAGGCATTGCATCTCTGCTGTCTGCGTCCAGGTTTCACCCTGATCGGTGGAACGATATACAACGGCCGTAGCGCATTCGTGCTCGTTACTTTCGGGGCCGAAGTAGTCGTGTGCGGCCAGATAGGCACCCGACGGGGTCACGGTGATGCTGGGCGAGCCTATATATTTTCCGCTGATCTGGGGGCTGTGCGCAATGACGGTACCCGGCACCTCGGCCCAGTCCCCGGTTTGGTCGGCTACGGCGGGCATGGCTGCACAGAGCATCAGAGCGACTATACAAATGAGCAGGGGAGCTTGTCGGACGAACATGAAAGGGTCTCCGTTATTTTTTACTCAATTGACTTTGGATTTCATCAATAACCAGTTTGTTCTTTTCCCTGATCCGCATGAGCTTCAACTGGGCGTTCTTGGCGGAATCTGAACGGGGCTCCACGGCAATGGCTCGTTTCCAGGCCTCCAAAGCGGCGGATTCCTCATGGAGCTTATACAGCGCATTGCCGTAATAGAGCAGGGCTCTGGCATAATTGGGGTCCTCATCCAGAGATCTTCGAAACGAATAGAGCGCATCGCTGTATCGCCTGGAGTTATAGTGTTTTACTCCTTGCTTGAGGTATTTGCGGGCTGTCTTGCGTTCACCTGTGAGTGCTGTGGAAGAGCCCTCCTGCCAGGTTGCGGAGAGACTGTCCCAGAAATCACGGGTAAACTCTGAGGTGGAGGAATTCAGGGTGACGAAGCGCCAGATGGTCTGGCTCAAATCGACAATCAAGGTCCAGATCCCGGAAAAGAAAGACTTCAACATGATAGGATCCCTGTTGTATTGAGCGTGGGGTGCTCTTGCTGTTGTATACTTAAGTATGCCCTTTTCAAAGCCTCGATTCAAGTTACAGACCAAAAATAAATCTTCAGGACCCTGCGGACAAGTCCGGAAATTGAAGGATGAATCAGAAAGATTCTGAATAATTCAGACACAGAGTTGCAAAGTACAGGGCCAGCCTTTAATATATAGCAGCGATGACAGGTACACGAGACACATAAGAATGACCTCCCTTCTCACAAAAAAAAACCATAGACGCCTCGCCTTTCTGGATTTCCTTTTCTGCTGGCCTCCCAAAGGCGGGGCCGACGTGGATGTATATTCCCTTCTCTCAGGCCTGCAGAAACGCGGAATCCCCCTTCGTCTCTTCGTTTTGCAATTGGAAGGATGCGCCGGTCGGGGAGAGGTGGACAGCACTTCCCTTCCTTTCCCTGTGGAAATTATCCGGGTACCCGTCAAGGAACAGAAGCTGGCGCCTATGGCGGAAAAGATTCAGAAAGCTCTGAAGGCCTGGGATCCCGCCGTTGTCATGTTGACCCATGGTTATTTTCTGAAAACGGCTTTGATTCCCTACCTGTCTTCGTGGAAGCTCATAGGCCGCTATTATGCCAACGAGCTCTTCTGTTGGAAAAGCGCTTTTCATTTTCTTGACGGCCAGCCCTGTCCCCGATTTGCACACAAAGATACTGAGCTTTGCAGAGCCTGTGCCTGGGAACATCTCGGCAAAACAATTAAATCAGGACAATGGGATCCCTGGACCCATGAATATCTCCTCACCCGCGCCTGGGAAGCTTCTTTCGTGGAAAAGCACTGTCAGGCTCTGGACAGCCTGGAAGGCATTGTTGTCAACAATGAGGAGATCAAAAAGCATCTCGGGGCCTGGCAGGAAAAAACAGTGGTTATCCCCGGTGCTGTGTCTCTGGATGCTTTTCCCGAAATTCCTCTGCGGGATAAAAAGCCCGGACAGCCTCTGCGCATTCTCATGACGGGACGTGTGGAGGATCCTCTGAAGGGTCTCAATGTTTTGCGGGAGGCCTGCATCCTTCTTCGGAGGACAGGATTGGACTTTGAAGTGATGGTTACCCATTTTGATCCTCTCTTTGCTCAAGGAGAATTGCTTTCCACGGGATGGCTGAGTCATGAAGGCAGCCTGGCCTTGTATGCCCGGGCTGACATTGTGGTTGTGCCTTCTCTGTGGGAAGAGGCCTTTGGTCTCGTTGCAGTGGAAGCCATGGCCAACGGCGTACCCGTCTGCGCTTCCCGGACAGGGGGCCTTCGTGAAATCATTGTGGATGGAGAAACGGGCGGTCTTTTTGAACGGGGTAACAGCGTTGAACTTGCCGCACTGCTGGAAAAACTTTTGAAGGACGAAGCACTTCGAGAACGTTGGGGAAAAGCCGGGCGGGAGCGTATTGAAGCCTTTTATACCTGGGATCAGGTCATAGAGCAGCATTATCAGCCCCTTTTTAAGGAGTATCTGTCATGAAAGAGCGTATAGCCTTGCTTTACAGCTTTTCGCCCCATTTTCTGCGGGCCCTGGAAAGCTTGCGAAGGGAGCATCCTGAGAGTCATCTGACGGTCATTGTTCCGCCCTCCTTTCCCCGAAACCTGGTGGCGGAGCAGGCTGACAGTATTGTGGAACTGGCTCCCGGTTCCGAACAACGACGCTCCTGGCGTCATGGTGTGAAACTTCTGCGTTTTTTAAGGAAAGAAAAGTTCGGCCTCTTTTTTGTGCTCTTCAACAGTCCCGCCCTGGTTCTGATCAGTGTGTTGAGCCGGTCGCGGGAGAGAGGCTATATCAGTCCTAACGGGAAGAAACACCCTCTTTCCCTGTCTTTTCTTCGCCTTTTCACCAGTCTTCTGGCACGACGCATCAAAGGACTGTATACTTATTACCGTATCTGGTGGTATATTCGCCGCCATCCTATTTTAAAAGAAGATAAAAGCACCGGAACCGACAAGAGCGGTGCAGATGCAAAGGATTCACAGGAAAGAACATTATGACCTTGAAACAGCTGGAACAAGCCTTGGAAATTCTTGGAAGCGATGAAAATACCGTATTTGATGAGGATGGTGTCCGTAAAACTGAAGAACATCTGGCTCTGATCCGGGAATGGAATCAGACTGTCAGTCTTGTTTCACAAGGGGATCTGGCTTTTCTTACGGAGCGGCATCTTGTGGATTCCCTGAGTCTTGCTCCCTACATAGGACTGGGCAAGAAGGGGACGGCCCTTCTCGATATAGGCAGTGGTGCCGGCTTTCCAGCCATTCCGCTGAAATGTTTTTATCCGGATCTTCCAGTACTGTGTGTTGAACGAAGTGTTCGCAAGGCCGGATTTCTGCATCGTGTCATCGCGACGCTCGGGCTGGAGGGTATTGAAGTACTGGCGGGTGAATTTCCGGAGCATCCTTCAAAGATTGAGGCCCGTGCTATAACGGCCCGTGCCGTGGAACGTCCCCGACAGGTGTACAACCGAATTTTACAGCGTCTGCCAGTGAAGAGCACCTTCCTTTGTCAGCTGGAAGGTGTTCCCGGTACTGCGGCCGGAAAATACCAGACAGAGGTCATAACGGATGTGTGGCATCAGGCGGGCTTACGTCGGGGAAATCTTCAATTGATCACCCGTGTGTAATGAAATGTTCCACGTGGAACATTGAGGTGTTTGCATGCTTTGATGCGAGCGCAGGGTCAAGAAACAACCGGAATGACGGCGCAGGTATGTCTTGGGATACAAAAGAGACTCCGGAGAAGACATAAGCTTTTTCCTCTCAGTCCTTTCGCGTCCTTTTGCGCTTTTCGGGGTTAAATAAAAAGTATCATTTGCTTGCGGCTATGCTGTCCCATGTTCCACGTGGAACATTGGGTTTTATTCTCCCCTGTTCCCGGAGGTATAACGCCGGAAAATCCTCGGGATCCCATCATGCTTGCCCGGATCCGAAAAACTGACGGGCAGGGTTGTGCGCGTTTTGCCGTCCATGACATGAAAATGGAGATGGGGTACCATACTGTGACCCACATGACCGCTCAGGGCGATGACCTGGCCCTGCTTCACTCTTTCATCCATTTTCACTTTGGCGCTTCCCTGTTGAATATGTCCGTAATAAGCCTGAGTGCCATCACTGTGCTCGACAATGACCAGATTATTGGGCTTTTTATAACCATGTTCACTGTGTTCCTGCACAACCTTTACCACTTTGCCGGCTCGGGCTGCACGTACCTCTGTCCCTTCAGGCATGTAAAAATCATAGGCATAGCGGCCGCCGCCGCGGTGGCTTACGAGCCCTCCCGTGGATTGAATACACCATCGGGACTGACCGGCTTCCCAGGGAAGTTTGTAGGGCGATTTTGCCGGATCAGGAAAAATGACATCGTCACCCTCTCCACTGAAAAGGAGAAACGCACCAGCCGCCAGAATGATCAGGACAAGAAGACATCCACCGCCCCGGATGACAGGTCTTAAGCACATGATTTTTTCCTTATACGATACAGCCGAATGAAACGCCTTCAATCTGCGGGTGTACCACCTTGATGGCACACCACTCAAGAAAGCTTCTTCAACCCTCGGGCACTGAAAGATCAGGAAACAGAAAAAGGCATGGCCCCTTTGAATTATGGTACACTGAAAACGTCAAGTCTGAGCCCCGATCGTCTGCCCGGATTTATTATACCATTCCGCAGCGATGATGTGTCGAAAAGGGAGATCTTATTATGCCCAGAGAGGGATTGAGCCGCCGGGAGTGGCTCCAGTGTACAGCCATTTCGTCATTGGGAGTGGGCCTCGCCCTTGAGGGTCGGGGTGAAGCAGCCAAACGACCGAACATCCTTCTGCTCATGGCTGATCAGATGCGTGGTGATTGCGTGGGTGCTGAAGGTAACGGGGCCATAATCACGCCGCACCTGGACAGTCTTGCGAATGAAGGGGTGTTGTTCCGTCGTGCCTATTCATCGGTGCCGTCCTGCACCCCGGCCCGTGCGGCTCTGCTCACAGGTCTGGGCCCCTGGAAGAACGGCATGTTGGGATACAGCCGTATACCTGAACGCTACGAGCGGGAAAAACCCCGCATGCTCGGCGCCGGAGGCTACAAGACGGGTGCCATAGGCAAATGCCATTACCATCCTCAACGGAACAGCCACGGTTATGATTTCATGCTCCTGGATGAATCGGGCCGTGTGGAATCCCCTGATTTTGAAAGTGATTACCGGGCCTGGTTTCATGAACAGGCGCCTGTTCTGAATCCTGATATGACGGGCTTGGGCTGGAATGATTATCCCGCCCGCCCTTATGCTCTTCCTGAAGAATTGCATCCCACCACCTGGACCGGTAACGAGGCACTCCATTATCTTGAATCTTATGAAGACAAGGCGCCTTTTTTTCTGAAAGTTTCCTTTGCCCGGCCTCACAGCCCCTATGATGCACCACAGCGTTTTTTTGATCTTTATGAAGATCGGGACATCCCCGCACCTCATGTGGGTGACTGGTGTGAAGGTTATGTGCCCCGGGCCAGCGAACGTGACAGCTTGTGGCATGGCGATCTGGGTGTGGAGACTGCTCTTCATTCCCGCAAAGGATATTATGGCAGCATCACCTTCATTGATGAACAGATAGGCCGCATACTGGCTCTGCTGCGCAAGCGTGACATGCTCGACAACACCTTGATTATTTTCATCTCCGATCATGGCGACATGATGGGCGATCATCATATGTGGCGAAAGACTTATGGCTATGAAGGCTCCTCACGGATTCCCATGATCCTGCGTCCGCCGGCTGGTTGCAATCCCTCCTGGCGTGGCACAATGCGTGAAGAGCCTGTGGAACTGCGGGATATTCTTCCCACCTGTCTGGATGCCGCAGGTCTGGGCGGCGCCGAAGAAATGGACGGCAAAAGTCTGCTCCATCTCCTGCGCACAGATGGCAAAGACTGGCGTCCCCGGATTGACCTGGAGCATTCGACCTGTTATCTGGACACGGAACACTGGAACGGTCTCACAGATGGCCGTGTGAAATATCTTTATTTCGGCAAAAGCGGAGAGGAGCAACTCTTTGATCTGGTGAGCGACCCGGGCGAATGCATCAACCTGGCCTCTGATCCTGCTCATGAAGATTTGTTGGAAGAATGGCGCGGACATCTGGCCGCTCATTTTGCAGAACGAGGAGATTACTGGGTTAAAAATGGCAAGTTGCGTCGTCGTGCGAAGGATATGCTTCATTCTCCCCATTATGTACATCCGACGCTTTGAGTGTCGGCTGATGAATAGTGCCGTTATTGAAGAGCTGCAAATCTTGTACAATTGCCTGTAAGTGGGCCCTTGCATTACAATGCATTGAAACGAGGCCCATAAGCAATAAAGGACACTTTTTATGTATTACAACACTCTGGGCGACAGTAAGCTGCGTGTCTCCGCTCTTTCTCTGGGAGTCTGGCAACTTGGCGACCCTGGTTTCTGGGGAGATGATGAGTGCTCGAAAGCGGAAGACCTGGTTGCGGCGGCCATTGATCATGGGATCACTCTCTTCGATACAGCGGAGCTCTACGGCAATGGCTGTTCCGAAGAGATTCTGGGTTCGGCCTTGAAAGGCCGTCGCGATGAAGTGCTGATCGCTTCGAAAGTATCCACCCAGCACTGTACAGCGGAAGGCGTGCGTGCCGCCTGCGAAAACAGCCTGAACCGCTTGCAGACGGATCGCATTGATCTCTATCAGATTCACTGGCCTTTCCCCACGGAAGATTTTGAAGGCGTGCAGGACAGTCTGGAGAAACTTCGCGCAGAAGGCAAGATTGTTGAAGTGGGTATCTCCAATTTCGGCAGGAGAAATATCCGGGACTGGATGGCGACGGGCCAGGCTGTATCCAATCAGATCGGCTACAACATGTTATTCCGTGCTCCCGAATATGAAATGATTCCCGCATGTCAGAAAAACAAGCTCGGCGTCCTGGCCTATATGCCTCTCATGCAGGGGCTGCTCAGCGGACGTTATGCATCCATTGAAGATATTCCTTTTCAACGCCGTCGGACCCGTCATTTTTCCTGTACCCGCGAAGGGACACGCCATGGTCAGGTGGGCCATGAAAAGATCCTGTGGGATACCCTGGAAGATCTCAGTGATTTTGCCGAAGCCATCGGGGTGCCCCTGGCTGTACTGAGTCTCTGCTGGCTCATGCGTCAGCCAGGCCTTTCCTCCGTGATTATCGGTTCGCGCAAAGTGGAGCAGCTGCTCTTCAATCTGCAGGCCGTCAACCTGGATATAGGCCCTGCAGCAACGGCTCAGCTCAATGAAGCCACCTATCCGCTCAAGGTGGCACTGGGCAAAAACTGTGACATGTGGGAGTCCGATGACAACCAGCGTATTTTTTGAGACAAGGGCTGCTGAAGTAATTGCTCCGGTTCTTTTGGATTCTGCAGTTGCTTTGGGAAGCCATGGAGGAAGTCCGTGTTGAAGAAGATCACTTTTGTGATTCCCCTGTATAACGAAGCCCCCACCCTGGCCGCTCTTGCACAGGGAATCACTGAGCATGTGGGTGCTCATCCTTTCCGCATTCTTTTTGTGGACGATGGCAGCACCGATGATTCCTGGGAGGTGCTGCAAGGTCTCCGGCAGGAGGACCCCCGCATTGAGTTGATGCGGCTCCGACGCAACTGTGGCAAGACAGCCGCTCTGGAAGCGGCCTTCGCCGTGGCGAAAGGGGACATACTCATTACCATGGATGCCGATCTTCAGGATGATCCCGCGGAAATTCCCAGGATGCTCGCCAAGCTGGATGAAGGTTATGATCTGGTCTGTGGCTGGAAGAAAAAACGCCATGACCCCTGGCATAAAACTCTTCCCTCCCGCGCCTGGAACAAACGTATTGCCCACCAATTTTCGCTTCCTCTGCATGATGTCAACACGGGCTTCAAAGCCATGGGCATGGAAGTGGCGAAGAGCCTGCGTCTTTGGAGTGATATGCATCGGCTCATCCCTGTATTTGCCTCCTATCTGGGCTTCAAGGTCACGGAAATTCCCGTACGTCACCATCCTCGCAAATTCGGAAAATCCAAGTATGGCTTTTCAAGAATCCAAAAAGGCGAGGTCGATGTTCAGAGCGCTAACTTTATTCTCAAGAATCAGGATGCCCTGCTGTACCGTGCCCACAAAACCCTGGTCCGCTGGAGTACTGTTCTGGTGATTGTGAATTCAGTGCTTCTGAGTCTGGGGATTTTGTTCACTGAAATACCCGTTGGTCTGGGTCTCATTTTTGTCGTCTTTTTCTTTAACATGGTTATATATCAATTGTATACCTTTTATAATCAAAACAAACTGGCGGAGCTGATGCTCTATCGCATGCCTCCTCCCGATCCGAAGCGATTTGTGGAAATTTATGAAGAGACCCCGTGGGAAGAAGAAGTAACAGGAAGTTGACATACACTTTAAAATAGAAGGAGAATTTTACAATGGCTGAAAAAGCAGACAATCACCCGCTTCTGGGTAAAAAGGCACCCGCCTTCCACTTGGAGTCCAGTGAGCAGAAGAAAGTAAGGCTCAGCGAGTTCAAAGGCAAGCTGGTAGTATTGTATTTCTACCCGAAGAACAATACGCCCGGCTGTACCCTGGAAGCCCAGGAATTCCGTGATCTGAGCAAGGAACTGGAAAAGCTCGATGCTGTCGTTCTCGGCCTGAGCCCCGACAGCCCCTCATCAGATTGTCGCTTTGCGGAAAAGTTGAACCTGAACTTTCTGCTCCTCTCCGATACTGAACATGCCATTGCTGAAAAATACGGCGTCTGGGTGGAAAAGAAAATGTGCGGCCGCAAATACATGGGTATTGAACGCACTACTTTCCTCATTGATGGCAGTGGTAAAGTGATCCAAGTCTGGAGCAAGGTCAAAGCGAAGGGCCATGCTCAGGCTGTCGTTGATTTCATCAGAAGTCGTGCATGAGCATACTGTAACAGGGTAGTGTCAATGCTTCAAGAGAAGGGCATGCCATGGTAGTTTCACCCCTTGACTGGTCGATAGTTGTTTTTTTCTTTTTATTTTATCTCGTAGTCGGATTGGCCATGACCCGCCGTGCAGGGAAAAGTACCGCAGAGTTTTTCGCAGCCGGCCGGAGCATGCCCTGGTGGTTGCTGGGAATCTCCATGGTGGCCACCACCTTTTCCACGGACACGCCCAATCTCGTGGCCAACATTGTCCGTGAAGACGGTGTCATGGGCAACTGGGTCTGGTGGGCTTTTCTCCCCACAGGCATGTTGACTGTCTTTGTATATGCCCGTTTGTGGCGCCGTTCGGGCGTGCTTACAGACCTGGAATTTTATGAACTGCGCTACAGTGGCAAATCGGCCGCTTTTCTCCGAGGCTTCCGCGCCGTCTACCTGGGTGTTTTCTTCAATGTGATTATCATGGCTTCCGTTTCTCTCGCCGCCATTAAAATCGGAAGTGTTTTGCTCAATCTTACGCCCATACAAACCATTCTTATTGCAGGTACGGTGACGGTGATCTACAGCTCTTCAGGCGGCTTGCGCGGTGTGCTCGTTACGGACCTGATCCAGTTTACCATTGCCATGATCGGCGCTGTGGCCGCCGCAGTCATAGCCCTGCGCCATCCCGATGTGGGCGGCTTGTCAAGCATGCTCGCCCATCCCCTTCTGGAAGGAAAGCTTTCCATCTTTCCAAGTTTCACGGATCCCGACCAGCGGGGTGTGCTCGTGGCCATTTTTCTCATGCCCATCATTGTGCAATGGTGGAGTGTCTGGTATCCCGGATCGGAGCCGGGTGGCGGCAGTTATATCGCCCAGCGCATGTTGGCGGCCAAAGACGAAAAGAACGCTGTAGGTGCCGTGTTCCTTTTCAATGCAGCCCACTATGCCTTGCGTCCCTGGCCCTGGATTCTGGTGGCCTTGTGTTCTCTTCTCGTCTTTCCCAGTCTTGATTCTCTGAAGGAAGCCTTTCCTCACGCAGCCAATATCATCGGTCATGACATGGGCTATTCCGCCATGCTCACCTTCCTGCCGACAGGCCTGCTCGGGGTCGTGATCGCCTCGCTCATTGCAGCCTATATGTCCACCATTTCCACCCATCTGAACTGGGGCGCCTCCTATGCGGTCCACGATTTTTACAGCCGTTTTCTGCGACCGGAGGCGAGTGAAAAAGAACTGGTCCTCGTGGGAAGAGTTGTGACTGTGGTTCTCATGATACTTGCCGGATGTGTGGCGCTGGTCATGGAATCGGCCCGCGACAACTTCCAGATCATGCTCATGGTCGGCGCGGGCACTGGCCTCATCTTTATTCTGCGCTGGTTCTGGTGGCGTATCAATGCAGCCAGTGAAATCGCCGCCATGATCATCTCCTTTTTCGTGGCTGTCTATTTCCGCTTTCTCCATCATCGCTTCGGCTTTGCGCCCCTCAGTGATGCGATGCAACTGATTCTTACCGTAGGGATCACCACAGCGGGCTGGCTGACGGTTACCTGGCTGACCCGGCCCGTGGACCGGGAAGTGCTGCAACGTTTCTGCACCCTGATCCGCCCCGGCGGTCCGGGCTGGAAACAGTTTCCACCGGATCCCGAAAGTGTTGATGCCCATGACAAGGCCTGGCAGGTGCCTCTGGGAATTCTCTGCATGCTTCTGGGTTGCCTGAGCATATACAGTGCCCTCTTCGCTACCGGATACCTCATCTACGGTAACTATCTGCCCGGTGGTATCCTCACTGTCGTGGCTGTGCTGTCGGCTCTGATCCTCGTATACAAATGGCGACAACTGCTGGCAAAGGACTGAAGAACGGCTGTCTTATTTTTCCGGCCAGCCCTGATTGCCGATGAGCGGTACGAAACGGCAGGGGGTGCCTTCTTCCCGGACAAACTCATCGCCCAGCCGGGTAATGCGGATGAGCCGCTGATGCCTGCGATCACCAACAGGCGCGACCAGGACACCCCCGTCATTGAGCTGGTTGAGCAAAGCCTCCGGAATATGGGGAGCACCCGCTGTGACAAGAATGCCGTCATAGGGAGCGGCGGCCTCATAGCCAAGACTGCCATCACTCAAAACACAAATCACCTGATGAAAATTGAGGCGTTTCAACCGTTCGGCCGCCTCCAGATGCAGAGCCCGATGCCGTTCCACCGTGTAAACCTCCCGGGCCAGAAGGGCAAGGACAGCCGCCTGATATCCGGAACCTGTACCGATTTCCAGAACACGACTCTCCGGGAAGGGGTTCAACCATTCTGTCATGGCTGCGACGATATAGGGTTGTGAAATGGTCTGTTCCTCGGCAATGGGCTGTGGCCTGTCTTCATAGGCCTCTTTTTGCAGCGATTTCTCAACAAACAAATGCCTGGGTACAGTCAGAAGTGCATCCAAAACCCGCGGATCTTTCACACCCCGCTTGCGAATCTGTTCTTTCACCATTTTTTTTCGCGCTTGTTTGAAATAATCACTGTCCGGAATCATTGCTTTCCTCTCTCTCTATTGTGGCACAGCCTCCCGAAAACTGCAAGTGCGGGCACAAATGCTGGTTGAGCTCAAAAGCTTCTTCCATAAAAACTGTGGTCATCCCCGCCTGATCAACGGACAATTTTCAGCAACATCTCACCCCGTCACTCTCTGCAAAACCGGAAAACTGCGCAGGTATCAATGCACTTGCTCATATTGAGATACCTGCTTTCCCGAGTCTCCCAGGTGTAAAAAAAACAAAGCTGTGGAACAGACTTTCAACTTCAAATTGCTTCTCCGACTTGCATCCACCAAATTTTTTCACGGACAAAGTGCGTTTCCAAGACCTTTACAGGGTATAATATGCGTATTGGATGTACTTTCGTCGGATACTTCAAAATGCTCAATATCACTCCTCAAATACAACAGCGTCCGGAACTGCGGCTCACATTATCCCCGCAAATGCAGCAGTCTCTGGCCATTCTGCAGATGAGCAGCCTGGAGCTGGACCAGTACATTGATGAGCAAGTGGAAACCAATCCTTTTCTGGACCGCAGCTCTCCCCGCGAGATTATTCTCTCCGAAGCGCTGGATAACTTCACCCCGCCCGCAACAGCCGAAGATGAAGCCAATGAAGCGGCTTACGAAAACGCTGTCCAGGCGAAGGTGGATGAGAATATCTCACAGATCCATCAGGACAGCGCTGATTCTTTTCGCGACTACAGCGACTTCAGCCGGAACCCTGATCTGGAGGCGCGCTACCAGTACTATCAGGATTCCATTACCAGAGAGGAATCGCTCAGCGCTTATCTCCTCCGTCAACTCAGCCTGACCTGTTCCGATCCGCAGCAACTGGCCATCGGTGAACGTATCATCATCGGAGATATCAATCCGGACGGTATGTTTACAGGCTCTGTGCAGGAAATCGCTGAAGAACTGAAAACCACTCCGGCCGCTGTATCAGCTGTGCTGGAAATCATCAAAAAATTCGAGCCCACAGGTATCGGCGCTGCAACGCTCATCGAATGTCTCACCATGCAGATAGAAGCCGAATATCCCAAAGAACCTGAGCTCATCACCATGCTGACCGAACATTGGGATAAGCTGCTCAACCGGAAATTCTCGCCCATTGCCGAAGCAATGGGAATCAGTGAAGAGCGGGTAAAAGAACTCAACCGACTTCTGGCCACTCTCAACCCTTTCCCGGGAAGAGAATACAGCCAGGAACAGCCTGTCTATATTTATCCGGAAATTACCGTGGAAAAAATCGGGGATGACTTTATCGCCATGCTGACAGCGGACAATCTCTCCGGACTTTCTATAGATGAGGCCTATATCCGCGATATACGCAGCAAAAAACAGAGCCAGGATGACAAACGCTATGTGGACGCTCATGTCGATGCGGCGCAACTGCTGCTGCGCAATATTGAACGTCGTGAAGACACAATCAAGAAAGTCGCTCAGGCAATCGTCGATGAACAAAAGGCATTCATGGAAAAAGGCCCCTCTTCCATGAAGCCGCTGACCCTGGAGCAGATCGCAGTGAAAGTGGACGTCCATGAAAGTACCGTATCACGGGCAATCAGCGGTAAATACATGCAGACACCCCAGGGCGTTTTTGAGATGAAATATTTTTTCTCTTCAGCTTTGTCCGCAGCCGGAGGGGAAGAACTCTCCTCCACAGCTGTTTGCGAACAGATCAAAAAGATTATTGAAGAGGAAGATAAAAAACGACCCCTCAGCGATCAGAAAATAACGGATAAACTCAATGAGCTGGGCGTGAGCATTGCCCGGCGAACTGTGACCAAATACCGTGAACAGCTGAATATTCTGCCCGCACGTCTGCGCAGGGATATTTAATATCTCTTTCAAATTCTCATCAGAGTGCTTTGACCTGAAAGTTTCTGATGACCCCCGTTGTACGCCAGGTTGCGATACCCAAAGGTGTCACAGCCATCATCTCCCAACGCACATCCACATCACGACCGTCCACGGCCACATCCACCAGCTTTTCACCATCTATCCAAGCCTCTATCTGCTCACCGACAACCCGGAGTCTGATGGTATACCATTCATGGTCATTGAAATTTCTGAAGCAGGCCGTTTCATTGTTATAGGCATCCAGCCAGTTCAGATTGGAGATGCCCACACAGGTACCGCCCCATCCGCCGATAATGAGGCTGAAGGCGCTGTCCCCATAGGGAACCGTGAGTCCGCAAAAAAAATCGGATCCGGCGATACGCATCGCTTCCAGACTGATCTCATAAGGTTCTGAAGGTGCTTCTCCATGCCAACGAATTCCGGTCATATCTCCGCCTTTTTCAAGTATCAGCGTATCATCCAATTCATAGACGCCGGGCAAGGCGGATAAATCGGCCACCGTCCAGGGTGAATCCTTTGAGACGGGTTCATCAATTTTTGTTGTCGCCAGCTGACCGGAATGTTTCATCACAAAATAACACTGATGAAACAAAAGAGATTCATTGTTCTGTGGCGCACCTTCACTGCAACTGATCACATCATATTCACCCTTCCCGGCCGTGCGATAATCAAAATAAAATTTGTTGTATTGCTCCATGTCCCAGGCATCAAGAGGAAATTCCTGAATCAACATCATGGGAACAATCGCCTTACCCAAAGCGGTGGCACAGGCCAGCGGCGTTTCTTCAAAGTCCGCAGGATCCTTCACTGCAAGCCACTGACCCAGTGCAGCCCGGTCATGATCTTCCAGAGTCGCATCCTCCGCTTCACGCAGATTCAACCAGGGACGGATCGACAGAATACCGGCCGCTGCTTCCGGATTTTTCGCCAGCCAGGCGAAGGCCGTCAAGGCGCCACGGCCCGATGCTTCCACCAGAGCCTTTTCAGACAAAGAAGTATTGTCTTTCAGCCACCCGTAGACCTGGTCCCAGTGATTCATACTTTCGCTAAAGCTTGCACTGGCCTCGGAAGAAAGATAAACGATATGAAAGCCTTTTTTCAGCAGATCCCGTACAAGAGGAAGGTTCATCTCCGGGGAAGAGGCGCACCAGAGCCAGGGATTCTGCGGAGCGGCTTTCTGAGGCTGGATAATCTGACAGGGAAGATCCAGACCTTCAGGCTGCACCCGCGTAAAACCCTCCCACTCATCAGTCTCTCCGGGAATCAATGTATGGCCCTGGACAGCCACAGCAGACAAACAAAGAACCAGACAAATTGCGAAACACCGGTTCCCCTTCATAATGAATTCTCCAGCGGCTGCCCTGTCAGACGCATCGGTTTAGGCTCAGGGAAGAGGCGCAAATCCGTCTTCAGACAAAGGATCCGGCTGATAACCTCTCGCATTATGCAGTTGGATCAGGCGCAGCAGTTCAGACAGGCTGATCTTCCAGTCCTGTTCCATAAAATCGCTGTCGTGAGGGGAACAGTCTCTGGGCCCTTCCCCGGGGGCAAATCCATCAATAGACGCACTGTCACAATGATAACCTTGCTGATAATAGCTGATGACACGCCATAATTCCTCCCTGGAAATCAGCCAGTCTCCATTGCTGTCAGCACTATGAGGATCCCCTTCAAAGCCCAATTTTTCACAGGCCTGTTGATTTTTCAATTTCATGGATGTAAAACCGGTGGGGGTACCCAATCCCGTGGACAGTCCCACCAGAGCGCGGGGAGCTGACAATTCCTTCCAGGTGATACGAATCATACCACTGTAATAGAGTTCTATCATGAAATCATGACGATTGTCAGGCCCATAAGCACCGGAGCCACTGTAAAGGGGAACATCTTCAAAACTCACGCAATAGCGATCACTGAGCCGTGCTACCCTGATTGTGCCTTTGGCTTCAGGGTTGAGATCACACATGAAAGCGGAAATACGGGAGGCGAGAAAATGCTGACTGGGCAAAGCCTGAAAATTCGTATCCCCTTTTTCAAAGGTGACATAGCCATTACTGCCCACGAAAAAATGATCATGGGATGTGCCGTAAAAGGCGAAACTCAATCCCGGATCCATATCCACCCTGACAAAGTCGTCATCGCCAAGGGTCAGCTCTTCGCCCGATGGTACAACAGGAAAATCAGTCACAGTCTCATAACAGGCCTGATAATAATCAGGGGCCATGCTGGGAAGAAAGGTAATTTGTCCATAACGGATGTCGGTTTGATTTTGCGTATGAAAGTATTCCGTAAAAATTTGGGCTTTATCCGTTGTCTGAAAGCGATAACAGAGACCATTGTTATTGTCAGATCCTGCATTCAAAGCATTATCCAGGGCCTCCACGGAAAAATAATAAACGCGTTCTCTGGCAAGACCGGTCAGGATAACTGTATGAGAGGTCTGACCGGCCGATCCCTGAGCCACCTTATCAAGTTTATCACAGGAAAGCCCGTAATAAACGACGCCAGTGCACGCTTCATCCGTCTCAAATTCAATGCGGGCCTGAGCAGCCCCGACAAAAGGAATCTTAACGGAATCAATAGTCGGCGGAATACAATCTACAGGAGCTTCAATCTCCACTATCTCCACTTCGCCATGAGCGTTTTCTTCATCAACATAACGGACGACAATCAAATCACCGTGGACAACTTCCACAGAACCGGAATCAACAGAAGGTTCTCCACTTCTCACTTCAATGCTACCCGTAAAACGATCTTTTTCATCAGCTTCCTGATTCAGAATCACGATCTCCCTGTCCCCGCTTAAAGTCTCAACGGTCACAGAGGTGAAAGATTCTTCACGCAAATCACGATCAATAAGAGAAATGGACAGAGTCGAATCACAACTGTAAACGCGCATATTCAAACGCAATGATCCCGGATAACTCTCTATATCGGGGACATAGTTGGCGAAAATAGAAGTGCGCGTAACTTCCTCGCCACGACCGCCGTCATTGGGCACTTTGTAACTGCGGAAGCAGTCTTCCTCATATTGAAAATCCGTATCACCTCGAACCAGAATTCCTTCCACATACCCTGTCTCCGCATTAATGACTGGAGAACCGGAATTACCGCTGAAAGCGTCAAGATTCGCTACGAAATATTCCGGATAAGGAGTACTGCGCACAAAAGTATCGCCAAAGGCGATCTTCTTGGGCAGACCGGCCGGATGACCGATGATACCCAAGGGCGTACCTATCTGTACACTTCCTTCACGCCGAATGGGAAAGGGACGCGCTCCAGGTGCTGTAATGGGTCTGTCAACACGAACAACACAGTGATCTTTGTTGCTGGTACCGATATAACTGAGCACTTCCACCCCTTTATAGACACGTTTGGCATCAAATTCCAATTGCGGAATACGATCATCGATCATATCATAGCCAAAAATAAAACGGACAGTGTCTATATAGCTGGTACTGAAACAATGTCCGGCCGTAACAATCAGATCTTCGCCAACCATAAAACCTGTGCAATAGGAGGCTGTAGGTTGATTTTTGAAGGGCTCATCATCACAGGCCGGAAGTCCGGAACGCGTATAGGCGGCCGGTGCCGAAATTTGCGCAGATCCATCAGCGAAAAGTGTCAGCCGGGTCGTGTAGATGAGGGCGCAGGTGGATGCGGCCCACTCCAGCCTGGTTGCATCTTCTTCCATATAAACATCCCGGCGATCATCTTCGCCATAGACAACTTTTTCTCCTGTATCAGGTATCCACGGTATCTCTCCTATTTCGGTGACACAGGGCTTGTCTTCCTGCAGCCTTTCCTCCCGGGCCAGGGCCGGCACAGCCAGAAACAGCATGGCACAGAGTAAGATAATTACAAGATGCTTTACCATAGAAGATCTCCCGGATCAGAAGGGCTGAGAGACAGTCGGGGATACAGGCGTTTCAGGGGTCCTGGCGCTTGTTGGCTTCCAGAAGCCGTCTGCTGAGTGTTCCGATAATATTCAATAAAAGTTGTACGGCCACGCGTTTGGTAAGAAGCTTGTTCAAGGTAGTTTCCGTGAGTACGAAAAACAGGCTGTCTTCTTCCAGTTTCACGGTGGCACTGCGTGTTTCCTTGTTTACGAGTGCCATTTCTCCGCACATATCGCCCGGTCCCAGGGTTGCAATGATTTTTTCACCCTGATAAACCCCCAGTTTACCAGCCAGAACCACATACATCTGATTACCACTGGTCCCTTTGTAAAAAAGGGTTTCTCCCTTGAGCATACGCATTGTCATGCCCCGGGCAACAATCTTTGCGACGTCGCTTTCCTGCAAACCTTGAAAAAAAGGAACGCGCTTCGTCAATTGGCGTATCTGTTCAGGTGTCATGGCTGCTACTCCTGTTCACATTGGCCATGCAGCCCCCTTGCAATCGGCATATAAAATAATATCACAACTGTTCATCAGACAATGTAGATATAACGGCTGCAATTTTCGCAGGTATGAATAACATCATCATTATCACGCACCTGTTGGATAAACTGCGTCGAAAGGCGCATGAAACATCCCTGACAGGTATCCGCTTCCACGGGCACAACTGCTGGCGGTCTTGCTTGCATCAAACGGTCAAAATGCCGCAGTACCCGTTCATCTATCAATTTCCGGGTATCGGTAATAAGTTTTTTGTACTTTGTTTTGTTCGACTTGGCTGTCTCATACATTTCGTAATACAGCTGTAAACGGCTCAGCAGAATCAGATCGATTTGCGCCTTTCTGGGCGGCGGATCGTCCTTGCGTGCTTCAGGAAGCTGCATAGACTGCGAAAGTTCTTTCAGAACAACCAGAATATCTTTGGCTTCTTTCGCTTTCATCAGCGCATCAAGGTTGCTTGCATCTTGGAGTATTTTCGCCAGAGAAGCAATAAAATTCAGATAAAGTGTCTGTTGTGTTGGCGGAAATAAAATAAGAAAGACAAGATATACCGGCTGACGGTCAATGGCCGAAAAATCAAGCCCCTTCTTGAAGCGCCCCACAGCACAATGCAGGGTTTTCAAGCCCGAAATACGGGCATGGGGTACAGCTATTCCGTCACCGATACCCGTGCTTTCCGTACCCTCACGATCCATAATCTGATCCAGAGCAGCGTCCATCCCTTTCAATTTGTGCTTTTGAATGAGCAAATCCGTCAATTCACGAAGAGCATCAGCTTTTACTTTCGTCTTCATCTCCGGCAATACACAATCAACATCAATATAATCTGTTAATAACATATCAAGCATCCTGTATCGGCTGATCCGGTTTGAAGCTAAGCCCGGATACACATATTTTCAGACACTGCACGAGTATCGATTGTATCATCTTGCCCACTGCAAATCAATGGATTTTTGGAGTTTTTTTAAAGAAAAAATTATTCTTCTTCATACCATACGGTAATAATGACAATAGGCTCACTCACACGTCCCTCATGATGAATATCCGTTCCGAAGGACTGCTTGATTTGAACTGGTTTCACCTGGCTGCGTTCAAGCCATTCATTGATCTGATTGTCCATCTGTTTCAGTCCTGTGGAGCTTACCTTGCCCATAAAACTTTGTACTTTCATCATATTCCCTTTCTGGTTGATCCCGGGAGGGTTGAATCCCCTTTTACGGGTATTACACACAAATATTCACAATAATTCAGCTATGGAGTGCTTTTTTCAAGGCGGCAAGCATCACAGATTCCGGAGCCGGACAACCGGTCCACATTTCAAATTGTATGGCCGCCTGATACAAGAGCATATCCAGACCCGGCACAATGGTGCAACCGGCAAGCAAAGCTTCCTTCACAAAAACCGTCTTCTCAGGTCTGTATACCATATCAAAAACAGCCTGTTCTTTGCGCAATATTACACCCGGAAAACTGTTTTCATCTTCTCCGACCCCATACATACCCACAGGCGTTGCATTGATGAGTAAATCACTTTGCCCGGACAAAGCAACAAGTTCCTCGTCCAGAAGCCCCCCCTGGATCTCTGTATTGCCATAATCAGACAAATCCTGACTGAGTCGGTCCACATGTTTTGCTGTACGCCCCAGAATAATAATCTTTTTCGGGAGACCGGAAGCGGACAAGGCAAAGGCCACAGCCCGGGCTGCGCCCCCTGTTCCTGCAAAGAGAACACATTTGTCTTTGAGATTCACGCCACTGTTTTCAATAGCCCGTAAAGCTCCTGTCCCATCGGTAACCGCTCCGACAAGTTTACCCTCTTTTTTGACAACTGTATTCACACAGCCTACTTGCAGTGCATCTTCCTCAATATGATCAAGATGCTCCATAATGGCCACTTTATGGGGGATCGTGACACTCAAGCCCTGAAATCCATCACAGGCCCGTAATCCCGCCACACATCCGGCAAGATCAGAAACGGTAAAAGCAAGATAAACACAGTCCAGGCCCACAGCCTGAAATGCCGCATTGTGCATGGCCGGAGACAATGAATGGAGCACGGGATTTCCGATGACAGCACACAGTTTTGTGTCGGAATTTATAGAGGGATGAGTCCCTGTTCTCACACTGTATCTCCTCTCAGCCTGCAGCTTTTTGAAGGCATATCAACCAGGGGGCCATTCAAGAGACCGCCCTCCCAGGATATGCAAGTGGAGATGGGCTACAGTCTGCCCCCCTTGCTCGCCATTGTTGATCACATAACGAAACCCGGCCTCGGCAATTCCCAGTTCTTTCGCTATCTTATTGGCCGTAAGAATGAAACGCCCCAACAGACCCTCATCCTCAGCCGTCGCATCAGCAATGGCGGGAATCACCTTTTTCGGAACGAGCAGCACATGAACCGGTGCAGCTGGATTGATATCCTGGAAGGCATAAAATTCATCATCTTCATACACTTTTTCGGAAGGAATCTCTCCGGAAATAATTTTGGTGAAAAGGGTTTCTGAACTCATGATATATTCCCTCGATTTCTTAAGGCTTATGAGAATCCTATCACAACATATTCAATGAATCAAGATTAAAGGGGGCGCCAGCAAAAAAACATGAATTCTACCTCAAAAACATGAAAAAACAATCTGATTATGGTACTATTGCTGCAGTTCATTCAGCTAAGCATCTTGCAGTTTTTTCGCTGATAATCTGACTTTGCACTCCTCATAGTGTACCCTTTATTTCTTTGATCCCGTCCCTTCGACCGATCATACTGCAGTTGACTATGCAAATAACCGGAAAATGTGATTATGCCCGCCACGCCTTGCTTGTGCGGCCTTTGCATCATGAATCAATTATACCTGTAACCGAACAGGGCATTGTGCAGAAAAGGGGAAGGAAACTTTGAGGATTACCAGACGATAAAATAAAGAAAAGGGAATCTTTTCTGGAAGAATAGCCGAAAAAAAACGGAGATCCTTCTGAGGGACACAGGGAAAATCAGGGTGAGTTGAAAAAACAGTAAATCGCTTTCAGAGCGGACAGGAGAAATAAATGTATATCAAACATGATGCCGAAACAAAAGGAAACAAAATTCGTAAACAATGGGCAACCACCATCGGTAAAGGGCAATCCACTTACACACCGACTCAGGTTGTCATCGAAAAGGCAAAAGGACGATATCTCTATACCGTTGACGGGCGACGACTTATCGATTTCACATCTGGGGTACTCGTGCAAAATCTCGGGTATCAGCATCCGGCCTTTGAAAAATACTTCCGAGACTACAAAAAAAACCTGCCGCGAAATGTATACAACATGATGACAGCCATTCAGACGGAAGCCTCGGCAAGACTCATCAAAAGCATGAAAAATAATCCCAAGGCACAAAAAATGCTCTGGGCCGCTTCAGGATCTGAAGGAATTCAAAAAGCCATGTGGGCATGCATGCACCGATACCCCGACCGGCACATGCTTCTGGCGACACAGTACGGATTTCATGGAAAAAAAGGACTCGCAGCAGATGTGACGGGAGAAAGAAGTCCAAACCCGAATGTCCGATTTGTCTCATTTCCAATGCAAAACCCGGAATCACCGGAATTTTATCTCGAAGAACTCGATGCACTCCATAAAGAATTTCCAGGAAAAATAGCGCTGTTCATCACCGAACCCTATCTGGGCGCAAAGGGATCTTTCCATCCGCCGGCCTGGTACCACCAACTTGTTCAAAAATGGTGCAACAAACACGATATCCCCTTCCTTTTCGATGAGGTGCAATCATGCTTCGGAAGAACAGGAAATATGTATGCTTATGAGACCTATGGCGTACAGCCCGATCTTGTCATTCTGGGGAAAGGACTGGCAAGCGGAGAAGCTGCGGCCGCTGTCATCGGAAGAAAAGATCTCATCGATGCGCTGGACTATGGAGAAGCATCGGACACATACAGCGCCTCCACAGCCGCTTGCGCAGCCGTATGCGCTACTCTGGATGTCTTCAAAGAAGAAAAGATTGTTGCAAAAACAAAAAAAATGGCCAAAAAAGTCCACAGCACCCTTCTGGATCTGAAAAACACCTTTCCATTCATCAGCGATATCCGTGGAGAAGGAATGGTCTACGGAATGGAAATAGAAGGGGACAGTCTGGCAAATCAATGTGTACTGGAAGCATACAGAGCCACAGAGAAACAGGGTGTTCACTTACTCGGACCCCTGGCTGGAAAAGTCATTCGAGTCAGCCCGCCACTCACACTGACTGAGAACGAACTTCTCGATGCACATGCCCTTTTGATGAAAGCCTGGAAAAAAATCTGAGATCAGCTCCGAATAGGCATGATCACATTCACATAGCTGTCAACAGGGGCTTCCGTATAGGGTTTGATCATGCCGGGGCTGCTGCCATCTTTGAATTGAAGACAGACCTGATCGCCTTCAATATAGCGAAGCACATCCAGAATGAAATAAGGGTTGAAGCTGATTTCCATCTTTTCGCCCTGGTAACCCACAGGAAGGCTTTCCTCATATTCACCCACATCCGGTGTTTTCACGATGAGCTGCATATTGTCATCGTTGAAAACAAACTTCACATTGCGAAATTTGTCATTGGTCATGGCTGAAGCACGGCGGATGCACTGACGGAAAGTTTCCAGTTCAAGAATGAATTCCTTGCTCATCTTCTTGGGAATGACCAATTCATAATTCGGGAAATTACCCTCAATGAGCGCACAGGAAATACGAAGCCCGTCAAATACGAAGGCTGCGCGATTCTCCGAAAAATAGACTTCAACAGATTTTTCTTCGTCATCGCTTAAATGCGTCTGAAGCTCATGAATGGTTTTTGCGGGGATAATGGCCTTCATTTCCGTTGCAGAGGAAACAGCCTCGTCACTGATAGCCAGTGTCAGGCGGCGCCCGTCCGTGGCCACTACGCGCATTCCATCAGCCTTGGTCTCCAGCAATAAGCCGGTAAGGTTATACCGAGACTGGTCTGTACAGATGGCATAGGATGTTTTTTGAAAAAGCTTCTTCAATACCGCCTGTTTGAACACGATGGGCTCAATGGAAGACATGTCACTGATAGTGGGGAATTCATCAGCGGAGACGGTCAGCAACTTTGTAGTGATCAAACCGCACTGCAACTCCAGGATACCATTGTCCAGGAGGGAAAGATTCACATCAGTATCAGGAAGTTCATTCAGTAACATGACAATACGCTGACAGTGTACTGTCGTGGCACCCGATTCCTGAACAGTACAATCGATCGTATACTCAATATTGATTTTCAAATCTGTGGAGGTCAGTTTCAAGGAACTGCCCTCCGCTTCCAGAAGGACATTGGTTAATACCGGTATGGCGGCTTTCGCCGGGGCAATACCTTTGACTTTGTTCAGTGCCTGGAGAAGATCGTTTTTGGATATGGTGAATTTCATAAGACTATTCCCGATTCATGACCATGTGAATTAGTTATGCATCTTTTATACTGATTTCTTTATATATAAAGCAAGTAGTAGTCCCAGTAGGGCCTGTGAACTTGTGGATAACCTCTTTTCATGCCTGAAAATAAAGGCTGAAATAAAATAACAACTTCTTGATAACTTGTGTATTCCTTCCACCTTTATCCCAAAGCGTGAAAATAAAAGAATATTTTTCAAAAAGGAAAAGCCGATTTTTGTGGATAAGTTTTTTTTTATGCACAAAAAAACGCTTGTTATTCACAAGACTCCCATCATAAATGTTCCACGATGATTTTAAAAAGTTATCCACCGCGGAAATTCATTTAAAATAAGCACGAACAGAGCCTTGCAGATACTTTATACACAATCCGTGGAACATGGTATTTACTATCATAATCCATAAAATCCCCGATTGCAGTTGTGTAATCAAGTTCTTTGATTCAAATATCTTAGATCTTGGTAAACTTCAAGATAATCTTCATTTAAGCCCTGTGATTCAAGGCTTTCAGCATAAATTCTCTCATTGAATTTTGAAAAGAAAGAAGTTGACTTGAATTTTCATAAAAAGTTATCAACATGTTTTCCACAGTTATGGAGGACATAATTGCTGAACTGACATTTTTTTACTTGATACGGCGTATGCTCTGACCTTTTGCTGTGAGCGTACTTCCCTGAATTGTAGCATCTATATTGATGGACTGACCCATGAAAGATGCCGAAGCCTTCACTTTATTTCCACTGACCTGCCAATTGGCCGGAATACTGCCGACCATGGGATGGGAAACACTGGCCTGGCCTCCCGGCTGCAACTGTACCTGCACAGGGCCATGGGGCGTACCCACTTCCCAGACAGTCCCCACAAGTGTTTCTGCTGTCAGTGCGGGGCCTTGAGCAGCTCCGCCCTGACCGGTGCCGGCGGCTCCACGATTTTGCTTATACTGCGCAACAGGCTTGACAGGCTGCGTATAGACCGTTGGCATGGCCGGAATTTCCACAGGCTCCGCAGGGGACGGCGGCGGTGGAGGTGGCGGCGGTGGCGGCGGCGGGAGTGCTTCTGTGGGCTGATTTACAGGAGTGGACAGGTTCATATTTTCTTCAGGAATCGGCGTTTTATTGACAAAATTCAAAATGAAGGGTGTAGCAGCAATGACCGCCAGCGCTACAAATATTCCTACAGTCACTTTTGGGTTCATTCAATCAGCCTCTGTGCATCCAACTTTGTTTTGTACTGTTTATCAATATTCTGTTAAAGTAACTATACTTTTTCCCTGTCAGGATCCATCTCGGTTTATTATAACATATAGTGAACTTTCCTCAATCAGGAGACCTCATGATGAAAATTTTCGGAAAAAATTACAGCAAAACAGCTCTGCGTAAACGCATCGGTAATATGGATCAGGTGGCCGGCATTCGTATGGTTGCCTTTGATGACGGGAATGAACGTCCCGCCCGGGCCGCTCTGTTCCATACGGGAAGCGGATTGGAATTCACTGTTCTTCTGGACAGAGGGATGGATATTGCTTCAGCCAGTTATGAGGGAAAAGCGCTGGGCTGGCGTTCCACAACAGGAAATGTGGCTCCTCAATATTTTGAGCCCGAGGGGATCCGCTGGCTTCGCAGCTATTTCGGGGGGCTCGTGACCACCTGCGGTCTCAGTCGTGTGGGATCACCCGGTCCGGACAGTGCGCTGCAAGGTGACGGGCTTCATGGGCGGATCAGCCATATTCCAGCCCGAGACATTCAGGTATCACAGCGTTGGGAAGGAAACCGTTATCTTCTCTCCGTGACAGGGCTCATGCGTGAGACGTCAGTCTTCGGTGAAAATCTGACGCTCCTTCGCACAGTAAGCACAGAACTGGGAGCCACTTCTTTTCATATTCACGACCGTGTCTGCAACGAGGGCTTCAACAAAACGCCTCTGTCCCTTCTGTATCACTGCAATATAGGCTGGCCGGCCGTGGACGCCGGTTCGAAAATGCTTGCGCCCAGCCTGGCCCTGGCACCGCGGGATGAGGAAGCCGAAAAAGGGATGGAGTCCTGGAATCTCATGGACGGCCCTAGGCACCAATACAGGGAGAAATGTTATTACCATGACATGGCGGCTGACAGAAAAGGTTTTGTAACAGTTGCAATGATCAACGATGCTTTCCCGGACAAGGGCTTCGGGATCTATATACGCTACAACAAAAAAGAACTGCCTCGCTTCGTTCAATGGAAACAACTGGGCGAACAAGTCTATGTATGCGGATTTGAGCCTTGCAACTGCGGCATTGAAGGGCGGGAAAAAGATGAAGCTCTCGGTCTGCTGGATATATTGAAGGCTGGAGAAACGCGGGAATTCAATCTGGAATTCGGCGCTTTTTCAACACAAGCGGAACTGGATGCGATCCGGGCTTCCATTCCTGAGACCAGCCCGGCATTGAAAGACAGTTATACCGAGTTGCTCTGAGTCTTTCTGCAAAAAAAAATTGAACTCAGCATCCGGAAAAATGTGTGCCTTCTTCAACCAGAGGCTCCAGAAGTTCCAGAAGAACGGTCTTTTCAACGGAGGCGTTTTTCTCCTGCCAGAAGTTCAGCCATTCCTGTTGACTGTCGAAGGAAACAGCATTTTCGCCATCACTCCACAGCGCTGAGAGGGCCTGTCGGACATTGTTCTGCACACGCAGATCAGACTGATCAAAATAGTGAGCCAGAAGGGGAGTCGCTTCCCGGGCTTTGATCTGAGCCAGGGCTTTGCAGGCACTTATTTTGACGATACCCGTGTGATCCAGAAGGCCGCGCATCATCAGTTCAATGGAACTCTTGTCACGAATGATCCCGAGAAGATCCAGACATTTGGCCCGCACATTTTCATCGGTAAAAAACACATATTCCTGCAGAACCGGTTGTGCCTGATCAGGGCTCACTTCCGTCATGAATTCCAGAAGTGACAATACCACGGGCGGTAGATAGGAGGGAAGCATGAAAACGATGTAAGGAATGATATTGAGCTCTTTTTGCATGGCAAGCAGATTGTTGCGGGCTTCCCGGCTCTTCGCCACATCAGGAGCACTTAAAAGAGAAACGAGACGGTAAACACGATCGCGCTGTTCGCTGTCCAATCCGAGTTCTTCCGTGAGTTTTTCATCCTCTTCTTTAGCCGCTTCCACAGCCCTTTCAAGATCAAAAGAACCGTCCAGATCGTTTTCCTCCACCTGCAGAATTTCATCACGACGCACGCGAATGCTTCGGGTATCAACACGCACATGCATGAATTCGCCGACTTCTTTTTCAATTTTACCGTGAATACGCACGTTATTTTTCAGGATAATCGTATCAGCCTCCGCAGGCAAAAGAGACAGACAAAGCAGCAGAAGAACCAACACGGGCATACTGACAAAAAAACTGTATTTCATAAACTGAACGGTCTCCTTCTCAGCGTTCCGGCAACCTCTGCAGGTACAGCCGCAAACAACAGATTTTCTTGAATCGAAGTTAAATGATCTTATGCGGCTTCTGTTTTGTAAACAAGTCGTTGAAGCACGACTGTGTTTGTATCCTGAGGCGCCCAGAATTCCTGTACGCGGGGATCATAAAAAAGACGGAAGCTCTCGTTGCCGGTCCTGTCTGTTCCAGCACAGAGCACACCGATATCAGGGCAGATCATAGCGCCGCGAATCAGCATTTTGCCTTCCGTATTCGAACCATGGCGAACGTCACTTCGGGTAAGGGCGAAGATGGCGTTATTGCTGTAAAGCACACCATCAAAACGCCAGGGGCTGAAGCGGGATCTGGACATTTCATCGTTCCACCAGAATTCACGAAGCGTTTCTTCCGACACCCAGTTGTTCGTGGGATTCATATACTGATAAGAAGCACGATCCAGAACGGATTTGGGATTTTTGCCAAGTTGCACAAGGCGGTCAGACACAGTCTTCACTGTATTGCCCGATTCATCATAACGTACTGCATGTTCTTCACTGATCTTCGTATAGACATACACATTATTGGGTTGTGAATCGCGCAAGCCATAAAAGCGGGGACGATAATTGGGATCAGCAAGGGCTTTATCCAACTCCAGGTTGTTGAACAATTTCAACTCGGACTGGGTGAAGCTGAACTGCTGTCCGTCACGCTGAACCAGCCGGCCCTGTGCGTTGTACATCTGCTTTTGGATTTCTCCGGCATCAATGGCACCGGGAGAAAAGTAACCACGATCCAGCGTTTCTGATTTTCTGTTTATTGTACGTGTTACTGTGCTGTTCTTTGTACGTACCATGATACTGTCGGCGGAATTGGGGAACTTCGCTGTATCAGCACTGTGGTTTTTACCACGGATAGTCAGGTAATCACCCATGAGAATATTACCGCCCGACACAAGAGCCAGGCCATTTCGCGAGCCGTCTGCAGCCTCGCCGAATTTGCCCGGAGCATCAGCATAGGTCACATCGCCTGTCAGATAGGTGTTGCCCTTGACAAAAAACTGGCCCCAGCCCTTCACCGTGCCCTGCAGAATCAGGTCGCCATTTACGGCTATTTCGCCGTCCAGTACTATAGGATTGGCATCAGTACCCACCAGAATCAGGTTCCCATCATAATAACCCGTGTTGCTCAGATCGGAAAGAGCACTGTTGCTCTGGGAAGGCAGGGTCTTCGCACTGTAAGAACCGCCATCAGGAACGCCGAAAGCCACACCGCCGCTGACAGAACCTTCAAGCATCTCCGCCACTTCGTCAAATTCATCCTGGTCCACATGGCGATTGCCGTTGTTATCCGGGAAAGGAGCCGGGAAGGTCTCCGGCAAGGTACCGTCTGTCATCTGACGTGGATCTGTGGGATAGTTGGTGTAAAGACTCGCGAACTGCTCCAGATTGCCGTTGCGGTCATAACCGGCCTGAACAAGATTACCCTTCGTGAGAGCTCCTGTGCGACTCTGCTTGAGTTTTCCATCGGTATTGTTGAACTCAAAATGTTTCATGGAACTGTTGCGAATGGTGGTCGCATTGATGGGCTGATAGGCCTCGTTATACACCTGCCCACGGGTATAAATGGTTCCAGCCACTGCTGAGTCCGCTCCGCCCGGACGGAAAAGAAGGGCTTCCAGTGTGGCCACTTTGATTCGGTCAAAAGTACCGTATTTGCTGGCATCCGTATTCAAGCGTTCCTCAATATTGTAAAAAGAGGCGTGGCAGAGAATACAGTTGATATAGTTCGCCAGAACAGCATATTCATAACCTGCGAAGAGAGCGCCACTCACCTGCAGGGTCTGTACGGCCCGTTGACGCAAACCCTGTACCTCGCCCACAGATTCCGCCGTAATCTGGATACCGTTCAAAGTGTCCTCACGACTGAGTACCAGTTCCAGAACGCGGCTGCCCGTTTCTTCATTCAATAGGACCGGTGCATTCTGGTTGATCAGAATTTTCTGCTGGTTTTTCTTGACGATATCATCAATAAAAGCGCGGTAGGAGGCCAGGTTGCCTGTCGTATTGCCACGGCCAACCAGATATTGATTCCACAGATGTTCCACGGCAATATCAATACCTGATTTGGCCGCTTCCTCAGCCTGCTGCATCTGTACAGTCAGATCCGTATGCGCCTTGGAAGACACAACGAGTTGCCCGACAACAAAGACTGCACCCAGAATAATAATCGTTGACAGCAACACCAGGATCAGTGCCATGCCCTGTTTTTGTGCATATAAATGAGTCATGGTTAAATCCTCCTTACAAGTTCCATAAAGTTAATTCATGAGATAAATATCGCGCTGCAACTCGTGGCGGACAAGCGCACTTCGCGTATCACCCATGGGGGCGGTTAAGATCAGTGATATTCTTAACACATTTCCCGCATCAATTAGTTCGAAGTTTGCATGAGCTATGGAATTGGCCGCACCGAGAATGCGACTCTGACCATTTTGCACACGTACTATGTGCCGGTTGAGGATCCCGTCATTGTTCGCATCTTCTCCGGGATCCAGCCAGGCATTACCCACAGGAGGGTTGCTGCCGGCCACAGGTGAGTCTTCAGTCTCAAAATGATATTCAATAGCCGTACCGAAAGAGGTGAAAGCCTCATTATTGGGAATCTGAAAGCGAACACCTTCTCCGTTATTTAAAATGGTAAGGGCTTTCACACCATAAGGAAGGCTCATGCCCGCTGGCGCAGGTTTCACAGCCTGTTCCAGTTCCTGACCCAGAACAATCATGAGGCGTCGCGCTTCTTCCTGAAGCTGCGCCTTGCCACGGTTCAGGCTCACCGATGCTGAGGAGCTTTTGACAGCGATCAGCCCCAGAGCAAAAACAACGATGATCAGAGCTGTGGAGATGGTAAGTTCTAAAAGGGTGAAGCCGGACTTGTTCAAAAGAGTGCCTTTCCTAGTGGCTGGTGATCGCAGCCGTAGTATTAACACTGTAGCGATGATTACGCGGCCCGAGCCACGAGGTGGTTACCGTAACATACACCGGATTGGTATTCTGATTGGGCACAACACTCGATTTCGCCGGATCGCCACTGTCGTCCACCATATCAATCTGATATTCCTGCTCGGGCAGGCTGAAAAAACTGCCGTAACGGGCACGAATGGCCGCATTGGCTCCATCCAGAGACTGGGGGAAGCCATCCCCGAAATTCAAGAGAACACAGGGAAAATCGGGACGACCGCCCGTACAATCAGGGCTGTTCTCCGTATGATAGGAAACATCGCGCATCGTCGATAGTACTGTCTGACAATGGGCAAGTGCCGCATTACGCTGTTCCTGAATCTCCAGAACAGCATAGGAGTAGACCAGACTATGGGCCACAGACCACATCATCAACGTGAAGATGCCGAAGGCGAACATGATTTCTACCAGAGTGAACCCTCTGGTACGGGTGAGATGCTTCATCAAGGCGTTCTTGGAAGAGGTCACAGTCATGATTATCCTGTATCTGTTTTTCGGCGAAAATCACCGACAGACATTTTTTTGAAGACAGCTCAACTATTATAGCCTCTGAATTATAACATAACTTGCGAAATTAGCCAATGATTTTAAGCAAAAAATTGCGTTTCGTTCTTGAACTCACGGCGCCGACCTGTTGAAGCAGCTGTGATAAGCTGTGGAATGAAGACCAGTGCATGAATGCACTTCAGTACACAGCGCAGCATAGCCGCACCCAAATGATGCTTTTTCTTCAACTGCAATGGGCTCGAAGAAATGGTACTGACACAACGACCCTTGGAACCACAGATGAACACTGATTAACACTGATAAGTTAAAGACCTTGTGTCGCGCAGCCTGGGAACGCCAATTTCCACATTGGC
>JAAYJV010000156.1 GCA_012522755.1 Candidatus Hydrogenedens sp. | reverse complement strand
TTTCTCTTTTGCCGGAATCTGATTGTATACAGCCTGAGAACTCTGAGGGTCGGTGACTTTGTCTTCTGTTGAATGGATGACCATGACGGGCATGATCAGTTTTGAAATATATTTTTCTTCCCGTGCTTTTTCGGCCAGTGCCCTGGCTGTGCGCACGCCCTTCATGGGGATCCAGTTATACATGAGGAGTTGTGAGCGAACAGATTTCCGTTTGACCTGCTGCATGGCCTGAGGCTTGGGCAGCCATTCCAGAAAGGGCGCAGCGAGATCGGCCAATTTTTCCACCTCCAGAAGGCCGAGAAATTTTGTGATGGAAAAATAAGGGGCAACGAGGATCAGTCCTTGAGGCTGTTTTTCTGCGGCGACAATGGTTGACAATGCGCCTCCCATGGAATGCCCCAAAAGCACAACCGTGTCATAGCTGTTTTGCAGGGTCTCCAGCTCGGCCTGAACAGCCGCCTCCAGCTCTTCAGGTTCCGTCTGCTGGAAGTCAACAGGGGAGGTGCCGTGACCGGGCAATAACATGACGCGCACATGCCAGCCCCAAGCGGCCACCTGGTCAGGCAGATCGGCAAAGTTGTTGGGCGTGCCGATGAAGCCATGAACAAAGAGAATGGCCTTGTCCGTGTCTGTGGGGCCCAGGGTACGGGCTTCGGCGCCGATAAGGATTCCCGTTTCCGGATCACGAGGCTGACGGGAATCATTCAAGCGTACCAGTGCGGTTGTGATGGTGTTCACGGCTGCAATCTTTCTCTTCGAGTCTGTATGAATATTGTGGTTCTCCAAAGGACAGCCTGTTCAGTATAAGTAAAATCAGGTCTGGAAATACAGAGGCGAGAGGTTCAGGAGATGCGTTAAAAAAAAGCCTCCGACCGATGAGGCCGGAGGCTGAGAAAACCAAAGAGAAAAAGGGTCAGAAGCTGTCCGATGTTTCGAGAGTTCCTTCGGTAGGCCCGGAATCACGGCTCTTGATATAAGGTCCGGTCATCATGTCTTTGTAGGCCATGCCCGGCCCGACCATGGGGAAGACGAAGGAGTTTTTATCGACCAGCACCTCCAGAAAAGCAGGGCCTTCAAAGTTGACGAAAGCTTCCAGCACTTCCTGAAGGTTATCGCCTTTGGACACGCGTCGAGCAAATTTAAATCCGTCGGCTTCAGCCGCTTTCACAAAATCTTTGCTGTGCAGCGTCTTGTCTGTTCCGGAGAAGCGGTTGTCGAAGTACAGGGACTGCCACTGGACGACCATGCCATCGCCGTGGTTGTTCAGAAGGAGAATTTTCACGGGAATGTCATAGGTGGTGCATGTTTCCATCTCACCGATATTCATGCGGATGCTTCCGTCACCGTCCACATCAATGACGAGGGCATCAGGGTTGGCCGCCTGTGCTCCTATGGCTGCGGGCAGTCCGAAGCCCATGGTTCCCATGCTTCCCGAGGTAAGAAAGCTTCTGGTCTTTTTGAAGTCAAAATACTGGGCGGCGAACATCTGGTGCTGGCCCACACCTGTGGAGATGATGGCTTTGCCTTTGGTGATGGCATTGAGCGCTTCAAGCACTTCCTGAGGCTGCAAAATGTCGCTTTCCCGGTTGAAGTTGAAAGCATGTTCTTTTTTCAGCTTCTGCAGATGGCTTATCCAACTGCTGCGATCAAGCTTGAAATCTTTGCCATGGTCCATCAATTCGTTCAAGGCGGTTTTGAGGTCACCGACAAAGGACCAGTCCACAGGCTTCACCTTGCCGATTTCCGCAGCATCGATATCGATCTGGGCGATGACGGCATTGGCGGCGAACTTGTGGGGGATTCCGGCGACGCGGTCATCAAAGCGGGCACCCAGAGCAAGCAGAAAGTCGCAGTCATCAACAGCATAGTTGGCGTGGGCGGCTCCGTGCATGCCGAGCATATTGAGACAGAGTTCGTCGGTTGTGTCCACAGCGCCGATACCCATGAGTGTGGTCACGGCGGGCAGTTGATATTGCTTCATGAAACGTTGAAGCGCATCAGCTGCATCAGCAATGACAACACCACCGCCCACGTAGAGGAGCGGTTTTTTCGCCTGTTCCAGGAGCTTGAAAAAGGCATCCTTCTTTTTCTCGGGCATCTTGCGTTTCGAAGCGGAATTGGTCCGATCCTGATAGCCGTGAAGCTGCAGGACTGATTCGCTGTCATAGGCGCCTTCCCAGTTCTGCACGTCTTTGGGCACATCGATCACGACAGGACCGGGTCGGCCGCTTCGCGCTATCTGAAAAGCCGTGCGCACTGTAGCTGCGAGCTGTTTGGGATCTTTCACCAGAAAAACATGTTTGGCACAGGAACTCATGATGCTGTAGACCGGTGCTTCCTGGAAAGCGTCCGTGCCAATGGCACTGCGTGCGACCTGACCGCAGATGACCACGATGGGCACAGAGTCGGCCATGCAGTCGCGGACGGGGGTAACGGTGTTCGTTGCGCCCGGACCTGAGGTCACCAGTGCCACACCGACTTTGCCGCTTGCACGGGCATAACCGGCCGCCATGAAACCGGCACCCTGCTCATTTGCGGGAACGACGAGATTGATCTGTTTATCCGGATGTTGATTGTTGTATTGGAACACGGCGTCATAAGTGGGAAGAATGGCGCCGCCACTGTAACCGAAAATGGTGTCCACACCTTCTTCGGCCAGCACTTGCAATGTCATTTCCGCACCGCTCATGATCTGTCCGTGAGCACTTGATTTTATAGCTTTCAGTCCAACCATTTTATATATCTCCTGCACTACGCCCATAAGGACATTTTGGGGGGTATCCTGCTAACACCGGCCGCGGCTCTTTTCTTCCTGAGGAAGGGAGCTGAGCTCTTGTACGGCCAGGCTCCGATGATTTAAAAAAAGCGAGCGCCAAAAAAGATTCTGGCGCGCGCAGTTCAATAAGCTGTTATGATGTGAATTCAGCCTTCTTGTTCCGGTTCGGGCGCCGCGTCTTCCACGGTCGCCTCCGGTACACCTGACAGAGGGGTTTCCTCTTGAGGCTGTTCTTCTGTAATCGGCGCTTCATCATCGGGTGTTTCATAAGCCGGCACTTCTTCAGCGGGCGTTTCTTCGGCTGGTGCTTCTTCGGCTGGTGCTTCTTCGGCTGGTGCTTCTTCGACCTTGGCTTCTTCGACCGGCGGTTCTTCGGCGGGTGCTTCTTCGGCGGGTGCTTCTTCAGCCGGCGCTTCTTCGACCTTGGCTTCTTCAGCCGGTGCTTCTTCGGCGGGCGCTTCATCGGCTGGTGCTTCTTCGACCTTGGCTTCTTCGACCGGCGCTTCTTCGGCGGGTGCTTCATCAGCCGGTGCTTCATCAGCCGGCGCTTCTTCGGCCTTGGCTTCTTCGGCGCTTTCGCTTGCCGCTGCAGCCGTCTGGCTTCTGTTCACAGCTGCATAGAGGTCACTGGCCACATCAGCGAGGCTTCTACCGGCCTGATAGAGTCCCTTGGGCAGTGCACCACCCAGAGTGGCTCCCACATCCACCATGTCGGTGGCTGTGATATCTTCGCCAGCCAGCTGTCGGGCTTCATCGCGCTGGTATTCACGGATACTGAGACCGATGCGTCGTTCGGCGGCACTGATGCTGATGACTTTCGCCCAGACTTTATCGCCGACCTTGAGCACGTCTTCAGGTTTGTTCACACGATCTTCGGAAAGTTCGCTCACATGGATGAGACCTTCGACACTGTTGTCGAGTCTTCCGAAGGCGCCAAAGGCGACGAGCTTCACGATTTCCACTTCCACGTGGGTACCGATGGGGAGATTTTCCACCACGGAGAGCCAGGGATCAGAATGAAGCTGTTTGAGACCCACGCTGATTTTTTCGGCGTCGGGATCGATGCTCAGAACCTGTACTTCCAGTTCCTGCCCTTTTTGCAGCACTTCACCGGGATTGGTGATTTTTTTGGTCCAGGACAGATCGCTCACATGGAGCAGAGCGTCTATGCCGTCTTCAATCTGCACAAAGGCGCCATATTCGGTGAGATTGCGAACCACACCTTTGAGGGTTGAGCCGACGGGATAACGATCACCAAGCTGTTTCCAGGGGTTGGCCTGGGTCTGTTTGATTCCCAGAGCGATCTTTTCTTCTTCCGCATCGACGCTCAGCACCATCACGTCAACTTCGTCGTTGATGTTGAGCATTTCGTTTGGATAACGGACACGCCGTGTCCAGCTCATTTCGCTGACATGGACCATACCTTCCACGCCTTCTTCCAGCTGGACGAAAGCGCCATATTCGGTCATGCTGACCACGCGTCCGCGCATGATGGCGCCGACGGGATAGCGGTCGATAACGGTTTTCCAGGGATTCTCGGTGCGTTGTTTGAGGCCCAGGCTGATCCGTTCGCTGACGGGATCGAAGTTGAGCACAACGACATCAATCTTGTCGCCCACTGTCACCACCTGGGAAGGATGCTTGACGCGCCCCCAGCTCATGTCTGTGACATGCAGGAGTCCGTCGATACCACCCACGTCAACAAAGGCACCGAAATCAGTAATATTTTTAACTTCACCCGCAATGATGCCATTGACTTCAATGCGTTTGAGAAGGTCCTGTTTTTCAATTTCACGCTGTTCTTCAAGCAATCTTCTGCGGCTGACAACAACATTGCGACGACGACGAGTCAGCTTGACGATTTTGACTTCCATCTTTTCGCCGATGTAGCGGTCCAGGTCGCCTGTGGGACGGAAGGTCAGCTGGCTGGCGGGCATGAAGGCATCCACACCGATATCCACTTTGAGACCACCCTTGACCCGGCGTGTGATGGTACCTTCTATAACACCGTCGTTGTCGTATACTTCCTGTACATGTTCCCAGTTTTTGATGCGATCAGCTTTGATCTTGGAAAGGTTGGGGGCACCATGATCATTTTCGGGCGTTTCAATATAAAAATCAAACTCCGCTCCGAGAACCGCCTCGTCTTCATCACCAAATTCTTCAAGATCGACCACGCCTTCGCTTTTATAGCCGATATCCACAGAGACGCGGTTATCAGCCAAGCCGACGATACGGCCTCGAACCACTTCGCCCTCTTTGAAATTCTGAGGGGTTTCGTCCATCAGTTGGGACATGCTTTCCTGGGCGAGTTGTTCAATCAGTTCGGCCTCCAGTTCGTCGCTGATCAGATCAGCAGCGCCCCGGGCCAGTTTGGACACCAAATTTTCCATGAAACTACAAGACTCCTAAAATTGTGGGGGTGGAAATTCCCGCGATATACGGGGTAGTTCACTATGTTAACAAAATGTGCAATATACAGTCAATTTTCTGTCAATTATTTGCAGAGCCAGCCCATTGGACAGGATGGGAAGTGCTTTGTCACCACAGAGGACATAGCGCTGCACAGCCGCAATCAAAGTGTTCTTTTTTTGTTCACCACGAAGTCACGAAGGTACGAAGATTCACGAAGGAAAGTTCTATTTAATCAAGTCGTCAGGTCAGGCAGGTCGGTTTTTAAAGTCGTCTGGTGCTTACCTGGGAACGCCAATTTCCACATTGGCAGGACTCCCGGGAAAAGACCGTGACGCATGAATGCATTTGACGGGATAATAAAGACTCAGGGTTTACAAAGAGTTTTATTTAATTCGTCGTCAGCAAAAGGCTTGTTGCCGAATCATTGTCTATAAAATATCGGTGCTATAACACGCTGTCAGCCAATGTGGAAATTGGCGTTCCCAGGAGTAAATCTCAACAGTTTTCAGGGCTCCCCAAGGCATTATTTATTCGTGATTATCACAAGATACCTTGCCAATCCAGGATCGCATAACATCTTGAATGTAAATTATTTGCAGAGTCGGCAACATAGACTTCTTCGAAAAAACAATGGAAGTTGACGGGTAGTAACACGGAGAAGCAACTGTGCGGCATAAAAAAGACCTATAGTTTTAACATGTCCACTTGGTCCACTCTGTCCATTAAGCCTGTGTAATGCCCCGAACTCCGACCTCCGCCCTTCCGGAGAGTGGTCGTTCCTTAAGGTGTTTTATAAACCCTGATTCCAATCTCCGGTGTAAACAAAACGCCCGCCGGTTACAGCGGGCGTTGAAGAGTAGTGGATTGTGTGATTTTACTTTGAATGTTTTTCCAGATAACTGGCAACACCATCAGCCGTAGCCTGCATACCTTCTTCCCCTTTACGCCAGTTGGCCGGACAGACCTCGCCGTTTTCTTCGTGGAACTGCAGGGCATCGAGTACGCGTACCGCTTCGTCCACACTGCGACCCAGAGGCAGATCATTGATGAGGGCATGGCGGACAATCCCTTCCTTGTCAATCATGAAAAGACCGCGCAGCGCTACAGACTCATCAAAGAGTACTCCATAATCCCGGGCGATCTGTTTGGTAATGTCGGCCACGAGAGGATACTGAATATTACCGATACCGCCTTTTTCCACAGGGGTATTTTTCCAGGCCCAGTGGGAGTAGTGAGAGTCCACGGAGACGCCGATCACTTCGCATTTGCGCTCCTTGAATTCATCCAGGCGTTTATCAAAGGCGATGATTTCTGAAGGACAGACAAAAGTGAAGTCCAGTGGATAAAAAAACAGCAATACATATTTGCCGCGATAATCAGAAAGTTGAAACTTTTCATTGAAGGTATTGTCGGGCATGACAGCTGTCGCCATAAAATCAGGGGCTGATTCCGTTACTTTCAAGGCCATGGGTATAGACTCCTTGTAAATGAGTTGAAGGGTTGAAGAGAGATTCATATCGGCAGCCGTCGCCGATACACAGCCCTGAATGGGGCTCAGCATGAGAACGTTACAGGAGTTTTTTTTATTTCTTTGACAGTTTTTCACAGGCTTTGTCTGAAATATGCCAATTTTCCGCAGAGTTGAGAATTTATTGATATCGTGGATATTCCTGTTTTGTGGATGAGAATATAAAAGAGGCGCGCAAATCACTTGACTTTTTAATTAATCTATAGCATAATAATAACAGTGTTGTTTTGTGTCTTTTTTTATAACTACCCACAGGAGTCCCGAAAATGAAACGAAAAGGATTTACACTCATCGAATTGCTGGTGGTGATCGCCATCATCGGCATCCTGGCCGCAATCCTGCTGCCTGCTCTTGCCCGTGCCCGTGAAGCGGCACGGCGTTCCTCCTGCCAGAACAATCTGAAGCAGTGGGGTCTTGTCTTCAAAATGTATGCCAACGAGGCGCCGGGTGAAAAGTTCCCCACCATCATGATAGGTAACTATCTTAAAAAAGATGGTAACTACCGGTTGTGTCTGGATGTGGGCCCGAACCTGTTCCAAATCTATCCTGAATATATCAGCGATCCCATGATCATGTTCTGCCCCTCCACGGCCAGACTTGGTGAGAAGATTGATGATGCCAAAGACGGCGGTGATGATTTCTGCGTCGGCTATGCGCACAATCATGGCGGCAAATGCGCCCGTGCCGTTGACGCCAGCTACAACTATCTTGGCTGGGTTCTGGACATGAGCGACTATGATCATCCCATGGAAAAGTTCGGTCAGCTGCCCAACATCCAGATGCTGACACCCCTGCTTCCCGAAATCGCCAACGTGGATGCGGACCAGGATATCAACGCACAGTTCGGCTGGTTGCTGAATTATATTCTGAATATCCAGGAAGTGGGACCGTACAACAATTCCAACACGAACACAGGCATGGTTCCCTCCATGGATAAGGACGGCAAAGTTCCCGCCGGTCTCGGTAATGGTGGCTTTGGTGGAACCAGTGAAACAGTCTATCGTCTGCGTGAAGGTATTGAGCGTTTCCTGATCACGGATATCAATAACCCCGCCGCCAGTGCTCAGGCACAAAGCACGGTCTTCATCATGTTTGACCAGCTCTCCACGGATCCCGCGCACTTCAATCACGTGCCCGGCGGCTCCAACGTTCTTTACATGGACGGTCACGTGGCCTTCCAACGCTATCAGGAAAAAGGTGAAGGCCCGGCCAATGGTCCCATGGCCATTCTTGTCGGTCTGCTGAGCAGCCTGTAAGTCTTTCCCCTTTCAGCTTGTGTTTTTTGCGCCTCCCGGGATTTCCCGGGGGGCGTTTTTTTATGTCAGTGCTGTCGCCTTGGGGAAAACCGGGATGACGGCGTATTGTAGGTGATAGGGGATAGGGAATAGGTGATAGGGGATAGGTGATAGGTGATAGGTGATAGGTGATAGGGGATAGGTGATAGGTGATAGGTGATAGGTGATAGGTGATAGGTGATAGGTGATAGGTGATAGGTGATAGGTGATAGGTGATAGGTGATAGGTGATAGGTGATAGGGGATAGGGGATAGGTGATAGGGGATAGGGGATAGGGGATAGGG
>JAAYJV010000155.1 GCA_012522755.1 Candidatus Hydrogenedens sp. | reverse complement strand
GTGGCGGCGTATCAGGGCCAATTTCTGTTCTGCTGTGTAACGTTTACGGTGTTGTTTTGTCATGGCTTCTCCTTTTATAGTTACATTATGAACAATTGAGAAGTCCATTTCCTACTGGAGCAAGACAGTTGCGGCTGTGCTGCGCTGTGATTTCTGAGACTTTGTTGTCCCGCCAAATACCTGCATGAGCTACAATCTTTTCCCGGGTATCCTGCCAATGTGGAAATTGGTGTTCCCAGGAAAGTCTTCGAGGCTTTTTCAACCATTGTGTTCACCCTCGCGATTTGGCGAAAAGAAAAACGGGCATGACAGATGCGGGGTATGTCGTGAGGCACATAAGATACTCGAAGGGATCAGCAGTCTCAGGGGAATCGGTCGGATCGGTCGGATCGGTCGGATCGGACGGATGTGGGAGGGGCGCAGGTTGGTTCCGGGCATTACTGCAGGGTCAGTGGACCAAGTGGACAAAGTGGACGTGTCAAGACTATAGCTCTTTTTTATGCCACATTGTACTTTTTCCGTGTGTTCAGTGAATGACCTGGTTCAATTCGAAAAGCATCATTTGGTTGTGGCTGTGATTCACAGCTGTCAACCCGTGGAATGCGATTACTTCTGTTCAGCTTTCCAGGGCGCCGATGAGCTGGCGTATATCGTCAATGCCCTGTCTGGCGCAGTAGTCGTGCAAACCCTTCACAATCTGGAGGGCCGCATCGGGTCGTCGGAAGGTGGCGCTGCCCACTGCAACGGCTGTTGCTCCAGCGAGCAGAAACTGTATGGCGTCTTCGGGCGAAGAGATGCCGCCCATACCCAGCACGGGGATGGAGAGAACCCGGGCCGCATCCCAGACCATTTTAACGGCAACAGGACGGATGGCGGGGCCGCTCAGCCCTCCCACAAGATTGCGCAGACAGGGGCGCCGTGTCTCCACATCAATGTTCATTCCCAGAAGGGTGTTGATGAGTGCGACGGCGTCGGCACCGCCTTCCTGGGCCGCCAGAGCGGGTTCCCGTATATCGGCTACATTGGGCGAGAGTTTTATATAGAGGGGCAGGGAGGTGGCGGATCGGATGATGCGCGTATATTCGGCGACACTTTCAGGAGACTGTGCCACCAGTGCGGGACCGCAGGAAGCTTTGGCATCATGCACGTTGGGGCAGGACAGGTTGGCTTCGATGGCATCGGCACCGCCTTCTTTTTCGAGGCGCTGAGCGAGCTCGGCGTATTCTTCCGGTGAAAATCCGTAAATATTGGCGATGATGGTGCAGTTTTTTTCGCGCAGGAGAGGCAGCTTTTCTTTGAGATACACCTCGATGCCCACATTTTGCAGGCCGATGGCATTGAGCAGTCCGGCCGGGGTCTCTGAGATCCGTGGCGGTTTGTTGCCCGGTCTGGGTTTCAGCGACAGGCTTTTGACTGTGACAGCGCCCAGTTCCGACACCTTGAAATAATGGTCATATTCAATACCATAACCGAAGGTTCCTGAAGCGACGGTTACGGGGTTTTTCATGACGAGTCCGCCAAGATTCACCTTGAGAGAAATATCAGTCATGAGACAGGAGCTCCTGCATTCCAGTTGATGTGGCGCGAATCAAAAACAGGACCATCGTGGCAGACCCGGACCATGCGTCTGAATTCTTCCTCAAAGGTTGTCTCCACCACACAGCCCATGCATACACTGTCGCCACAAGCCATATGGGCCTCCAGCGATGCCAGGCAAAGGCTCCCTGTTTCCATGCACAGGCGGTGTACGGTAGCCATCATGATCATGGGGCCGCAGACATAGACGACGGTCTTTTCATGAGGCTTCATTTCTCTGAGGGCATCAGCCGCAAAGGCTTTCATGCCCGCTGAGCCGTCGTCCGTGGTCAGAAGAACGCTGCAGCCCAGGCTTTTGAAGTCCTCTTCGCAAAGGAGCATATCTCTGCTGCGGGCTGCGAGCAACACTTCAGGTGTCGCAATATTCTGACGGATCAAAGCCTCAGCCAATCCGGGCAAAGGGGCGATACCGATGCCGCCACCCACCAGAATATGACGTTCATAGCCCGGCTGGATGGGAAAGCCCTTGCCCAGGGGCCCCTGCACATTCACGGTGTCACCGGGTTGTATTTTGCTGAGGAGGCGTGTTCCTTCGCCGACAATTTTATAAAGGACGGAAAAGCGGTCTTCTTCTGAGCGTTCAATGGACATGGGCCTGCGCAGGAAGGGGATGAGGCCGGGGTTGCTTTCGAGCATGCAGAACTGGCCGGGCTGCGTGTCCCGGGCAATGGCTTCTCCCCGGAGGATCATGCGCCTGTGTTCAGGTGCCACTTCCGCATTGGAAAGAACGGTGCAATCAAGAAGGTGGGTCATGGCTGGATATCTCCCTTTCCGGATCCGACCTGGTTGGCCAGGAGTGCCAGACCGCTTCGGATACGTTCGGCCATGACGTCGCCCACCCCTTCCACTTCGACGAGAACTTCCCGGGGAGCGTTGAGAATGGCCTGGAGAGATCCCAGTTCTTTCACGAGGTTATCAATGATGGTTGCGGGAAGGCGGTTGATGGCGTGGAGCACGTGGTATCCCCGTGGGATCATGAAGGCATCGGCACTGCGATTGGCGCTGTAGCCCAGAATCTGGCTGATACTGCTGAGATTCATGAGCTCTTCCTGAGGCAATGCGCTGAGACGTTCCATGATGACAGGAATAGTCACTCCGGGGCGTTCCCGGTAATAATCTTTGAGAATGAGTGAAACCTCGCTCAGCGGCTTGAGCGTTTCCTGCATTTGAATTTCGAGGAGACGCCCTTCTGTCCCCAATTCTTCGATGATGGGGGATACTTCCTTCTCGATGCGGTGTACCATTTCGGCGCGCTGCAGGACACGGCAGACATCGAAAATGGTGACCACATTGCCCAGTTCCCGTGCTGTCAGTTCGTCCAGTGTTTTGTGGAGGGTATCCACATATTTATCCAGGATCTGCAGGGTCTGTGTTCCCTTGTTGATGAGGGTCGGTACAGAATCGAGGACATAGCGTTTGGAATGACAGTATAGGGTTACACAGGAGCGCCGTTGTGAAATGGCCAGAACCAGACATTTCGCCTGGTTGGCGAAACGCTGCGCCGCTCTGTGGCGTGTGCCTGTTTCGATGGTCGGATATTTTGAGGAAGGCTTCAAAAATCGGTTCGCATAGGAGATGCGCGTACCCGCTTCATTGACCATAATGGCTCCGTCCATTTTGGAGAGTTCGTAGAGGAGCTGAGAAGTCATTTCCGCATTGAGTTTCACGCCCCCCTCGGATAAACGGCTCAGCCGTGTTGAGGGGCCGAAGCACAGGAGCGCCCCGGTTCGTGACTGGAGGATGGCCGAAATGGCTTCGCGTATTTGCGTTCCCGGCGCGATCATCCGCAGAGCGGCCCGAAAGCTTTCATGTTCATCCAGAGTTTTGCGTTTGGCCATATTATTTCTCCAAGGCGACTTTCAAGGCTTCCACAATGGAAAGAGCCGGTTCGGGGGTAATGCCGGCGGCGGTCACATCACGGCTGCAGTTTTTGGGAACGAGACAACGGGTAAAGCCGAATTTTGCCACTTCAGAGGCCCGCTGTCTGGAAGCGCTCACGGCACGAACCTCGCCGGAGAGACCCACTTCACCGAAGATGGCCAGTGTGGCCGGGACGGGCCGGTTGAGCAGGCTTGATGCGAGTGCAGCGGCCACGGCCAGATCGACGCCCGGCTCTTCCACGCGGATACCGCCGGCCACATTCACGAAGACATCACGATCACAGAATCGCAGGCCGCCATGACGTTCCAGTACGGCCAGAAGCAGGGCGACCCGATGGGGATTCACACCGGAAATGGTTCGCCGGGGTGATCCCGCATGGGGATCACTGACGAGAGCCTGCACTTCGACAAGAAGGGGCCGCGCGCCTTCCATGGCCGGATAGACCACCGATCCGCTGACACCGAGGGGCCGTTCTTCCAGGAAGAGGGCGCTGGGATTTTTGACTTCTTTGAGACCGCTGTCCTGCATTTCAAAGACACCGATTTCGTTTGTGGAGCCGAAGCGGTTTTTTACAGCGCGCAATACCCGGAGAGACTGGCGGCCTTCCCCTTCAAAATACAACACCGTGTCCACGAGATGTTCGAGAAGCCGGGGTCCTGCAATGACACCGTCTTTCGTCACATGGCCCACGAGGAAAACAGGGATGCCGCTTGTTTTGGCCAGGCGCATGAATTCATTGGCGCATTCACGTAATTGGCCCACAGAGCCCGGTGCGGCGGGCAGTTGCGAGGAGTAGACGGACTGAATGGAGTCGACTACAGCCAGTGTATAACGCCCGGCGCTCAAATGGGGAGCAATGGCGGAGATATGTGTTTCTGTCAGAAGGAAGAGGCGGTCGTGAAGGGTCTTCAATCTTCCGGCGCGGAGGCGCGCCTGCTCAAAAGATTCTTCGCCGGAGACATAGAGCACGGGCCCGGAGGCCTCGGCCAGATGATGGGACAATTGCAGCATGAGCGTTGACTTGCCGATGCCCGGATCACCGCCGACGAGGGTCAGTGATCCCGGAATAATGCCTCCGCCCAGAACCCGGTCAAATTCCGCCAATCCGCTGGAAAGGCGGTCGGCCACTTTGGCTGTCGCGGAGGTGATGGCCACTGCTTCACTGTGGACGTTGAGAGACGGACGCAGGTGGCTGCCCTGGTCGACAATTTCTTCTTCGTGCAGTGTGTTCCAGGATTCGCAGGTGGAGCATTTTCCCGCCCATTTGGGATGGACAGCGCCACACTCTTCACAGACAAAATGTGACTTTATCCGTGTCATGGCCGGGCGGCCTTTATATGTTTTTTGAGTCTTCGGGGAATCGTAAAAGTCCTTTTCGGCAAGGGCTGAAGGGTGAAAGAGTCCGGTTCGGGCTGCTCTAAAGTGTACCGTATTTCAGGGGATTGCGGCAACCTTGAGTGAAAAATCCTGCTTAAAGAGTGCCTGACCCGGTCTTCACTTTTCGGGACTTTCCTCTTCTTGCAGACGACTGAGGGCGAATTCGAAATAGGGCTGCGCAATTTCAAAGCCGATGTAATCGCGGCCCAGTTCACGGCTGACCACAGCCACTTGTCCGGAACCCAGAAAAGGATCCAGGATGAGATCACCTTTTTCGGAGGTATAGGCCAGGATTTTTCTGATGATCTCAGAGGGCAGTTTTGTGGGTGTCTTCAAATCTCCGTGCCAGTACTCCCGCCGAATGGTCCACACATCTTCCAGATCTTCATAGCGCTTGCTCCGTCCCCGCTCCGTGCGATCCCGCGGGCCATAACGTGCATTGTGGAAGAACTTGCGTTCCTTTTCGTTCTTGCAAAGATAGAGACAATGATAATGAGAGCTTACAAAGCGGTACTTGCAGACTACGCCGAACTGATACTTCCAGATGATATGGTTGACGGTTATGAAACCGAGATCATCAGCGGCAACGAGAATATCCTTGAGGTTGGTCCAGCCGGAAAAGACAAAGGCTGCGCCCGATTCCTTGAGCACGCGCCGTATCTGAGTCATCCAATTGCGGGTGAAGCATGGGTATTCTTCGGGGAGAATTTCCTGATACCCATCAATCACCAGTGAAGCGTGCCGGTTGTAACTTTCCTGTTGTGATGTGAAGGAGATGGCGAAGGGCGGGTCTGTAATGACAAGATCAACAGAGGCATCGGGAAGGCGTGTCATCCCGGTGAGACAATCTTCATTGTAGATTTTATTTCGCACCACATCATTGTCCATGGACGCTCCCTGTCTGATCAGAACCCGCTGTTTTGTGACCGGGGAAGCCAGCACAGAGGCTCTTCTTCTGATTCATCATAGTGATAATGTCCCCCTGATTTCCAGAGAAAGAGAACACGGAGGGCCTGATTCATGGGAAGACTACCTTCCTGCCAGGACTCCAGCCATTTGCGGGCTTCACCTTCTTCTATCACTTTGTTGTTATTTTCATCGGCCGGATGCAAAGGCTCCGGATCTGATTCCAGGGTGCCCCGAAATTCAATGTCATCCAGATTCCAGCCCGGCCAGATACCGGAATAATCAGTGGGACCCATGACCCAGCGGACCTGCACCTGAGACTGTCCATCGGCAAAATCAGAGAGGTCATAAACACACTCCGTCCAGGCTGTGTCTTCTACCGGACTGTAATATGGATTTTCCCAGACAGTGGTCCACAGCTTTCCGTTATTGCTGACCTGCACGGCTGCGTGATCATAGGGCTTCTGTTCCACGCCCAGCCAGCGCATGAATCGCAAACTGACTCCGGAGGCTTTTGAAAAATCCAGAGGAGTCGTGGTCAGGCTGCGCTCGGGCATATAGTTTTCATAATTGCCCTGCAGGTTATAACCATATACATTGGATCCTGTACAGGCCTTCTGCGGATCGCCGTTGTATGAACCGCCGCCGGCTGGTTTTCCGAAGGCCCAGCCCCGGTCCGTCGTCCAGCCGGGATTACTGTCGAGAGGGAAAGAGTAGAGAAGGGGAGGACTCAGGGTCAGGCTCACTTCCACGGTATGAAGGGCACCGCTCGTTTCGTTGCTTATCCGTATTTCTCCGCTGTAGGGACCCTCTTCCATATGTGTGGCTACAGGGGAAAGACTTGCTGTGAGGGAAAGGGAAGACTGTCCTTCCAGACGGCCGCCATAGCTGGAGAGTTGCAGCCATTCGGGTGCGGTGGCACTCCAGAGCAGAGCCTCCGTACCGGTGTTTTTCAGGAGGAGGGGTTGTTCCGGGCCTTCGGGCGAACCGCCTGTCTCTGCGGAAAAAGCCAGGGCGCCGGGAGAGACTTTCAGTTCGTCGCCATAGACGACCCAGCTGGCGGAGCTGCCGATATAATCCACACCATATTGGACATAACCATAGCCCTGCGTACCCCAGTATTGTCCCCAGGAATTTTGAATGAGCCAGGCATTCTTGGAATCATCCCAACCGATGATGACCACGACATGATCGGGCATTTCCCAGGCTTTGTTTTCTTTCAGATCGTTGTAGACGCCACCCGTATAAGCCACAAAGGATTTGGACATCATCACATAAGAGGCCAGGGGCCCATATTCATAGAGCTTCGCCTTGATTTCATCCACAGAGGGCATGTTGAGAAATGAGCTCAGAGAATCGTGATCCCGAATCCAATAATGATGAGGATAGGGACAGTTGCAGTCATCATCCCGGCCTGTATAGGGACAATCTTTTTCCAGTACAGCACCGGAATCGCCGCATAAATCCTTTTTGTCCTTGAAATATCCCAGTTGGATAAATCCGCCGTTACAGTCGTTTCCGAAGAGTGCGCTGTTGCAGGCCAGCAACCATTGTGCAGAAAGATCGACCCTGTCTCCATCGTGGATTTTGATGGCCCATTCCAATACGGTTGTGGAAGCGAAGGCCCAGCATGCGCCACAATAGCCCTGATCTTTTACCAGAGGCAAAGGGCCGGTGACCTGCTCGCGCCAGTCAAAGCGTGAGGGAAGTGCGGCCTTATGAGGAGGTTCAGTATGAGGAGGGCGTGCAGCCTGTTCCTCCCAGAACTCTTCGGTGAAAACAACATTGCCCAGATATTCCGAAGGGCGTTGCGAGGCTTCGGTGGGTCCGATGGAGAAAGTCCAGCCCCGCTCTTTACTCTGGCGCTCCAATTCCATAAAATCGCTGTCTGTCAGTTGGGCCCGGATTGATGCTGTCACGAGGATTGTTATGAAAAAGACAGAGAGCCACGAAATGTTCGTGAGAGCGAATCGGTTTTTTGCGCAGATATATTTCATGAGACCCTGTTCTGATCCTGATCGTGATAGCGGACCTTGCCCCTATATTATTTATAGTATCAAAGAGGCGAAAAAGAAGCAACTGAAAAAGACGTTTGAATTTGAATTCTCTTCTGCCCCATACTGTCTTTTGGAATAACAAGTCCGGGTTTTCACAGTCACAGAGAGGTTGCGTTCATGTTCAAAACACGTATCACAGAGATGGCCAATGTAAAGTATCCTGTCCTCATGGGGGGTATGCAATGGCTCGCCCGTGCGGAACTCGTTTCAGCCGTTGCCAATGCGGGAGGCCTGGCTTTTCTTACGGCTGTATCCTGTTGCAGCGTGAAAGAGCTTCGTGAAGAAATCCGCAGGACCCGGGATCTGACGGACAAGCCCTTCGGTGTGAATATTTCCATGCTTCCCGTATTGATGCCCGGTGATCTGACGGACGCTTTCATGGATCTGGTCTGTGAGGAAGGGATCCCTGTTGTGGAGACGGCCGGACGGAGCCCGGAAAAATATGTGGACCTGCTTCATGATGCCGGAGTAAAGCTTTTCCACAAGGTTCCGGCTCTGCGTTTTGCACAGAAAGCGGAATCCATCGGAGCGGATGCAGTGATCATTGTTGGTTTTGAATGTGGCGGTCACCCGGGTATGGACGATGTGCCTTCGCTGATCCAGACTCCAGCCGCAGCGGAAACACTGAGCATCCCGGTTATTGCCGCCGGTGGCTATTGTGATGGCAAAGGTTTGATAGCGGCGCTGGCTCTGGGCGCGGAAGGGGTTCTTCTGGGCACACGTTTCATGGCATCGGAAGAAAGTCCCATGCATGATAATTTCAAAGCGTGGATGATCAATGCCCAGGCTACTGATACGATGGTTGTGGAACGATCCATCCGCAATGCGGCCCGGATCATGAAAAATGAGGCGGCCAGAACGGTAGCCCGTATGGAAGCGGAAGGGGCGACTCTGGAGGAATTGTTCCCTGTCATTGCGGGCAGTGTGAGCCGTGAGGCCTATCTGAGCGGTGATCTGGATCAGGGCACGATCGCCTGTGGTCAGGCTGTGGGCCGTATTCGTGAGATCAAGCCTGTGGCGGCCATCATGGCGGATATTATGGATGAGGCGAAAAGCGTGCTTGCCCGGCTGAACAACCTGGCTCAGTCGTAACGTCCAGTGCGGTTATTCTTCAACACGACCAGAAGATCGAGGAACATGCGGCTCGCATCAAAGAGGGGATTGACCTTGGATTGGGGGCTGTTGTACCAGTTCACGGGCAACTCCACGATACGGAGGCCATGCTTTGCGGCAATATATAAAATTTCAGCGTCAAAGCCGAAGCCTTCGATGGTCTGTCGGGAAAAACAGAGTTCCGCAGCCTCTTGTGTGAATCCTTTAAAACCGCATTGCGTATCGCTGTACACCGTCAGTCTGAGCATACGGGCGATGCGGTTGAAGCACCGTCCCATGGTCGTTCTGTACCAGGCCTGGCGTTGATGTATTTTGCTTTCCGGCAGGGCCCGCGATCCGATGAGCACATCGCAGCGCCCTTCCAGCAGATCGTCACAGCGCAAGAGCTCTTCAATGGGTGTTGAGGAATCGGCATCGAAGAAAAAGCGGTATTGCCCTTGTGCTCTGTGGAGCATGCCCTGTCGGACAGCGGCGCCTTTGCCTCTGTTTTCGGGCAATCTTTCCAGATGAAGAGGCGTGGAGGCTCTCTTCTGGAAAGCCTCCACCTGCTCAACAGTCTTATCGTTACTCCCGTCATCGACGACTATGATCTCGGCGGCATAGGGTTGCATCTGAAAAAAAGCATCTGCTTTCTCCAGGGTGTCGACAATGCGCCTTTCTTCGTTATAGGCGGGAATGATGAGCGATATGAACATGGTCTTGCCTGTCAGCGATCAATACATCAGGAGGCCGGTTTGAACCAGATATTCCGGAAGCGCACCGAGTCGCCATGATCCTGGAGCATGAGCGGGCCCGCGGCACTTTCCTGATCACTGAGTCCGCCGGGTGTGGGTCCGGGCAACTCAATATTGTCATGAATCACGATGCCGTTGTGAAGGACATGGAGGCGCGCATTTTTGCTTTTGTTGCCTTCTTCATCAAACTCGGCGGCCGTGAAGGTGATGTCATAGGTCTGCCACTGCAAGGGCGGGAGGATGGCGTCGGCGGAGGGTACAGCCAGAGAATAGAGTCCGCCGCAATGGTTGTCCGCAGGCTCCAGTCCGAAACTGTCCAAAACCTGTATTTCATAGACGCCGAGCAGATAGACACCGCTGTTGCCCCGACCCTGACCCCGTCTTGTGGGTGTGAAGGGCGTCATGAATTCCACATGGTATTCACCGCTTCCGAAAGATTCCAGAGTCTTCAGGTTGCTGCTGCTGACCCTCATGCCGCCATCATCCTGAATATTCCAGACCCGGGGATGACGTTCCCATTGATCCAGATTGTTCCCGTCGAAAAGAACAACAGCTCCTTCCGGTGCGGCCAGGCCCCGTGTGGGCGGATCCAGAAAAGTACGTTTCAGTTCAAAGGTAATGGGCTCTCCCAGATTCTTTTTCGAGGGAGTCAGTGTGCCGGTCATTGTCTCACCCGTTACCGTGGATGCGAGGGAATAATTTCCGCCCCAGGATTCCGCACGGACCAGACGGTTGAAAGAGACAACATCATCTTTTTTCCGTCCTTTCGTTTCCTGACGGAGGAATTCGCCATTCTCATCACCCAGAAACAAAACCAGGGTATAGTTGGCTTTTCCCTGAGCAACGACCTGTGCACGGATGGTACGTCCGGCACTTCCCGGGCTTGTGATGGCGCCCAGATAATTTCCCATGATCCCGTCGTCATCATCGGCCATGGACCAGGGGGCTGCGAGAAGGAGTACAAAAGAAAAAATCAATACCTTGCGCATAGAAACTCTCCTTAATGTATGGGGCGGTTCAGGGCGGGTCCGGGCCCGCTCTATAAAAATACAGAGTTCATACAAAGGCTTCACGAACTGTGACGCAGGCGACAGGCCTGAGCGCTATTTATGAAGCAGTACTATCATACTACCCACAGTGCTTGTCAGTCTAGCAGCTTCGGGAAATTGCAGGCTGGTGAGATCAACTTTACAAAGGGCGGTTGAAAACCTGGCGCAGCCCTAACACCTATCACCCATCACCTGTAATACGTCCCTCGCAGATCCGACCGATCCGTCCGACTCGCCATCGCCCGCGTCATTCCTGCGAAAGCAGGAATGACGCAGGTGAGAGTGTTCTCTTGAGGTTCAGATGGGCATTGAGAAGACATCAGCCCTTCGCCTCTTCTTTCTTAGTGAACCGACCGATCCGTCCGACTCCCCTGAAAGGTCTGATCCCTTCAAGTCTCTTATTTGCCTCAAGACATACCCCCGCCGTCAGCCAATGGGGACATTGGCGTTCCCAGGATGCGCGACTCAAAGTCATCATGCCGCAACCAAGTCAATATATTTTCGGGGACACTATACGCTTTCTGCCAATGTGGAAATTGGCGTTCCCAGGTGCGCGACTCAAAGTCGTCAGCCCTAACACCTATCACCTATCACCTATCACCTATCACCTATAAAACGCCCCTCTCACATCCGTCCGATCCGACTGATTCGACCGATCCGTCCGACTCCCTGGAGACGACTGATCCTCTCAAGTCTCTTATTTGCCCCAGGACATACCCTCCGCCGTCTTTCCGGTTTTTTTCGCGCTGACGACGGCGTACAAAGATGATTACCCGGACAACGCGAAAAAGACGGTCAGTTGTTGCAGAACCTGAGCGCGACGTAAAGACTCGGGTGTATAAAAAGTAGCTGGTCAAAAACAAGATACCATGCCGCAACCAAGTCAAT
>JAAYJV010000154.1 GCA_012522755.1 Candidatus Hydrogenedens sp. | reverse complement strand
AGGCTGGTAGGGGCGAAAAATCTTTCGACCGGCGATTGCAGCACAGGACTAAAACCAAAGGCTGGTAGGGGCGAAAAATCTTTCGACCGGCGATTGCAGCACAGGACTAAAACCAAAGGCTGGTAGGGGCGAAAAATCTTTCGACCGGCGATTGCAGCGCAGGACTGTGGATAAAGTGGACGGAATGGACGAAGTGAACGGGTGAGGTCCTTGGGTCTGTGCCAGGCTTTCCAGCTCTTTTTCAGTGTGTTCCGTGAATTCCGTGGTTCAATGTCTTCTTCATGGTAAAAAACACCCCGATTCCCAGCAGCTGGATCAGCTTTAAGTCCTTTGGTTTGAATTGCTTATTTTCAGTTGTGAAAAAAATAACGACTGTACGGCCCAAGATTTGATTAGATGACAGCGCTGCGGTATACTATTGCAACGCTGAAGAGCGTGAGTTGTATTTCAGATACAGCTCTTGCGTTCAACGCCCAGTCTTCTTTCACTCGGGCGTATCCGTTTCCCTGTTACGCGCTGCCGCTCAGGCAGCTCCCCTGTTTCATAAACGCCTTCCTACCACAGTTTATTTCAGGAGTAAAGCATTTATTATGAACAACACTGTCATAAGCCGCTACGAAGAACTGGCCAAAGAAGCCCATGTCCAATGGGAACAGGCTGGTCGAAACGATAAGATCATCATTCAGGTTGGTTCCGCGACCTGTGAAAATGCCGCTGGTGCCACGGAAGTGTGGCGTGAATTCGAGCGGAATATCAAAGCCTCGGGGCGTGATGACATTATTCTGCACCAGGTGGGCTGCACGGGCCGTTGCAGTCGCGAGCCCATTGTGGGCGTGCTGATGCCCGGCAAGATGCCTGTGAAATATCAACGTGTGTCCCGCGACTCAGCGCACCAGATTTTCTCGCGCCATATTCAGGGCGATGAAGTGGTTCCTGAACTGGCTCTGGATCAGACCCTCCCCCGTTTGAAGCGTCAGGTGATTCTCTGTGAAGCCCGTCATTGCGGTACCCGTGAAGAAGAGGGCATTTACAACATTTTCCAGGAAGAAATCGACAAGGCGGGCCTGGACCCTGAAGAAAACACGCTGATTCATGTGGGCGCCCTGGGTTTTTGTTCCATCCACCGTCAGGCTGTTTCGACCTGTGTCATGGTACGCCCTGAAAACACGGTTTATTTTGTGAAAAACCGTGCCGACGTGACACGCATTGTGGAAGAGCATCTGAAAGCGGGCAATGAAGTGGAAAGCCTGCGCTGTCCTGAAGATCCCATCAGTTTGCGTTTCTTTGATCTTTATGGTGATGCGGCTTTTTTCAACAGGCAGACCCGTATTTCGCTGCGTAATGCCGGGGTGATCAATCCGGAAAGCCTTCACGAATATATTCATTACAATGGCTTCCGCGCTCTTTCGCTGAGTCTCGCCAAGGGCGATCCCGATTGGCTTGTGGAGCGCGTGCTGGAATCGAAACTGCGTGGCCGTGGCGGCGGTGGATATCCCACAGGCCGCAAATGGAAAGATGCGCATCGTCATGCGAAGGATCAGCGCTATCTGATCTGCAATGCCGACGAAGGCGATCCCGGTGCTTTCATGGACCGGAGCATGCTGGAATCGGATCCATACAGCGTGATTGAAGGGATGATCATCGGCGGTTATGCCATCGGAGCGAGCCGCGGTTTCTTCTATGTCCGCGCTGAATATCCTCTGGCCATCAAACGCATTGAACAGGCGCTTGTGGAATGCCGCAAGAACGGGCTGCTGGGCGACAACATTCTCGGCAGTGATTTCTCCATGGATCTGGAAGTACGGCTTGGTGCCGGCGCTTTTGTCTGCGGTGAAGAGACCGCTCTGATTCACTCCATTGAAGGAGAACGGGGTCAGCCCCGTATCCGTCCGCCCTTCCCGACGGAATCGGGACTCTGGGGCAAGCCCACAGTGATCAACAATGTGGAGACCTTCGCCAATATTTCGCCGCTCCTGCTCTATGGCAGCGAGTGGTTCGCTTCCGTGGGCACCGAGTTCAGCGGCGGCACGAAAGTCTTCGCCCTGGCCGGAAAGATTCAGCATACGGGTCTGGTGGAAGTGCCCATGGGTACGACGATCCGCGAAGTGGTGTTCAATATCGGCGGAGGCATTCCCGATAACAAAGAGTTGAAAGCTGTTCAGACGGGCGGTCCGGCCGGGGGCGTGATCCCTGTGGAATATCTGGACATGCCCATTGATTTCGATACGCTCGGGCGTCTGGGTTCCATCATGGGCAGCGGCGGCATGATCGTTCTGGATGAAGACGACTGCATGGTGGACGTTGCGAAATTCTTCATGGCCTTCTGTCAGGGTGAGAGCTGCGGAAAGTGCACGCCCTGTCGTGAAGGTACAAAGCGCATGCTTGAGATTCTTGAGCGGATCACCCAGGGCAACGGGGAATTGGAAGATCTGGACAAGCTGGAACGGCTTGCGAATCTTGTGAAGAACACCTCCCTGTGCGGGCTTGGCCGTGCTGCACCGAATCCCATATTGAGCACGCTGCGCCATTTCCGCGAGGAATATGAGGCCCATGTGATCGACAAGAAGTGTCCGGCCCGCAAATGCAAGACGCTGATTCATTATGAAATTGATGCGGAGAAATGCGTGGGTTGCACCATGTGCGCGCGCAACTGTCCGACAGCCTGCATCAGCGGCGGCCGGAAAGAAGTGCATGTGATTGATCAGGCTGAATGCATCAAATGCGGCAGATGCTTTGATGTATGTCGTTTTGATGCTGTGGCCAGGAAATAATCGGGTTGTGGAATTGCCTCCACGCACCCATCACGTAAAGGTATAGCGATGAGCCAGGAAAACATGGTTACTCTTACAATAGACGGCGTCAAAGTGACAGTGCCGGAAACGATGACTATCATGGAAGCGGCGGAAACGCAGCTGGGCATCCGCATTCCGCGGCTGTGCTACCATCCCGACCTGAGTATTCAGGGATCGTGTCGTGTCTGCATCGTGGAAGTGAAAGGGATTCCCTTCTATCAGGCTTCCTGTGCAGTGAAAGTGGCGCAGGGCATGGAAGTGGAAACGAATAATCCCGCCATCCGCCAGGCAAGACGTGACATTGTGGAGCTTTTGCTGGACAACCATCCGCGGGCCTGTCTGACCTGCGACCGGGACGGCAATTGCGAGCTTCAGAATGTGGCTTATGCCACGGGCGTGCGGGAACGTTACTTCGCCGGTGAACGCAAACGCTTCCCCATTGAAAACACGAATCTCGCCGTGAACCGCGATCCGGAGAAATGCATTCTCTGCGGACGCTGTGTGCGTATTTGCGACGAAGTGCAGGGTGTACACAACCTCAGCCAGCAGGGCCGTGGTTTCCATACCTTTGTGGCTCCGGCCCATGATGAATGCATGGACGACTCAGTCTGTATCCAGTGCGGTCAGTGCGTTGCGGCCTGTCCCACGGCTGCTTTCACGGAACAGGATCATACGGAAATGGTCTGGCAGGCTCTGGCCGATCCCACGAAACATGTTGTCGTGCAGACGGCTCCGGCCATCCGCGCGACCATCGGTGAAGGCTTCGGCATGCCTCTGGGCACTCCCGCAGCGGGCAAACTGATTACGGCCTTGCGTCGTCTGGGCTTTGACAGAGTCTTCGACACGAACTTCACGGCGGATCTCACCATTGTGGAAGAAGCCAATGAGTTCCTGCAGCGCTTCGCGAATAACGACCGGCTGCCTCTGCTGACAAGCTGCTCGCCTGGCTGGGTCAATTTCCTGGAAAAATTTTATCCGGAGCTGATCCCCAATGCATCGAGCTGCCGTTCGCCCATGGCCATGATGTCTTCCCTGCTGAAGACCTATTACGCTGAGAAGATGGGCATTGCCCCCGAAGATATCTTTGTGGTGGCCATCATGCCCTGTACGGCGAAGAAGTTTGAGTGCAACCGTCCCGAACTCTGCATGCCTGACGGCACCCGCGAAACCGATGCGGTACTGACAACCCGTGAGACGATCTGGATGATCAAGAACTACGGAATTGACCTGAGCCATCTGCCTGATGGTGAGTTTGATTCGCCGCTGGGTGAATCCTCAGGCGGCGCCGATATCTTCGGTACGACAGGCGGTGTGATGGAAGCGGCCTTGCGTGTCGCCGTTGAAAAGGTCACGGGCAAAGTACCGGAAGATATGGAATTCAAAGAAGTGCGCGCCGTGGAAGGACTGCGGGAACGGGAACTGAAAGTCAATGATGAGCTGACGCTGCGGGTTGGTGTCGCCAATGGCCTCACCAATGCGAAGCACCTGCTTGATTCCGTGATCAGCGGCGAAAAAGAATTTCATCTCATTGAAGTCATGGCCTGTCCCGGCGGCTGCATCGGCGGCGGCGGACAGCCCTATCCCCCGGAAGGATATCGCATTCTTGACAAGCGGCTTCTTGCCAAACGGGCGGAAGCACTGTACAAGATTGATGAAGGGAAAAAGGTCCGCAGCTCCGGACATAATCCCGCTATTATCAACCTTTATGAAGAATACCTCGGAGAACCGGGCGGTGAAAAGGCGCACCGCCTGTTACATACCCACTATGCGCCGAGACTGCCCAGAGGAATACGCTAATGGATCTTAAAGTTACCGATAACCGGGAAGAAGTGTTCAGCAAAAGCAAAGAAGCATTGACTCCTGAGATAGTTGCCTTTATTGAAGAGTCTTCGAAAAAAGATCACCCCAACAGCCATCTGATCAATGTGCTTCACAAAGTGCAGCAGCATTTCGGATTTCTGGGCCGGGAGCAGCTCGATGCAGTGGCTCAGTTGCTGCAGGTGCCCACGGCGAAAGTGACCGGTGTCGCAACCTTCTATCACTTCTTCCGTCTGGAACCCCGTGGCCGCTTCGTCATCAATGTCTGTCTGGGAACGGCCTGTTATGTGAAAGGTGCCGAGCGTGTTTGCGAACGGCTCTGTGATGAGCTGGGCATTCATGTGGGTGAGACGACGCCGGACGGCATGTTCTCTCTGGAAGGGACGCGCTGTGTGGGTACCTGTGGTCTGGCCCCTGTGGTGCTGGTGAATGATACGGTCTTCGGTGAAGTGACACCCGACCAGATTCCCGCACTCATTGAATCGCACATTAAAAAGGCCCAGTCTCAGGACAAGGAAGGCGCTGTCTAGAAAGACGCCCTTCTCTCCTCTTCGTCTACAGCATAGACTATTGAATGTACGGGGACAGCATCGCACAGGACCCGGAGCCCGGATGCACACGCATCCTTCTTCGCTTTCCTGAGTGCTGCTGTCCTCTTTTTTTATTCGTAGGGCTGGATCTCGTCAAAGAGGTATTCCAGGGCGATACCCGCCTGGCTGAACATCTCTTCCGATTCAGCGCCTGCATGATAGCGTCTTTCACAGACCACACGGACAATGCCGCAGTGGATGAGGAGCATGGCGCAGACACGGCAGGGGGTCATCCGGCAATAGAGGGTGCTGCCCTGAAGCGAAATGCCCAATCGCGCGGCCTGACAGATGGCGTTTTGCTCAGCATGAACCGTGCGCACACAATGGCTCGTGACGCTGCCGTCGCCATGGTGCACCTCTTTCATCTGATGGCCCACATCATCGCAATGAGGGAAACCCACGGGAGAACCCACATAGCCCGTAACGAGGAGTGTGCGATCGCGGGCGATGACACAGCCGCTCCGGCCACGGTTGCAGGTGGCCCGTTTCGAGATGGCATTGGCCACTTCCATGAAGTATTCATCCCAGCTGGGGCGCACATGATCGGGACTCATGGGATTCTCCTTTATATGAAATCCGGTGAAGCCCTCAGAAAGGCTCATCCAGTTTGGTCACGGGGTCACAGGTCAGAATGATGGCGCTTTCGGGGTAACGACAGATCCGGATGCGGTCGCCTTCTTCCAGATCAATATATTCCGCTGAATTGTCATAGGCCAGCGTTGCCGGGCCCCGGGTCACGACAAAGCAGAAGCGGCTGTCTTCGGGCAGGACAATATGATTCACCGGGTGGGTAGTCGCTTTGAAAGCCACGCCGATACCTTCCGTAAATATGCCTTTGGTGATGGCTTTGAAATAGGCGTTGCTGCCGAAGGCCGTGCATACCACGAATCCGTCGCTCACGATCTCAACTCCCTCTTCGAAGGGAATGTTGTTGATGGAGAGTTGAAAGCGGACAGCGCTGTTGATCCGGCCCATATGCACATTGATCTCGTTTAGACAGGTGAGGACATGGGCGGGCTCTTTCAGGTTGCCCTCCGTGAAAAGACGGCACATGAGCTTGGTGTATTGGGTTTGCACCAGTTCACGGCGGCCCAGTGCACTGATGACCTCGTCGGGACGGCGTTGAATGCAGCGGTTGCCCCGTTTGCTGTTGAGGATGGGCACTTTGGGGATACCGGGCCAATCGAGTTCGGCTGCGAGCAGCGTCCCGTCGCCGCCATAGCAGATAACCAGATCGGGATCTTCCGTCACCACCTGAAGAGATGTCTCGACCTGCAGCAGAGGCAGAAGTGTGGCCGCCTCCTTGCCGAAGAGAGTGACGCGAAGGAGATCTTTATTCAAAATATTTTCAGAGTTGATGGCTGACATGGCTTGTTCGCTTTTTCTTACGGAAGGTGAGCCAGAGACTGAAAAGAAAATAATAGAGCACATAGATCCCGGAAAAGAGGATCAGCCCATAATGTCCTTGAGGATATCTGAGCAGAGCGCCGAGAACAGCGGCCGCCCAGAGGAGCCCCAGAAAAATGTTCCAGGCCCGGTAATGAGGTGTGCGGCTGGGATACAGATAACGGATGGGAATGAAGACGCCGAAAGCACAGATGATCAGAATGATTCCATTGACCGAATGGGGCCATTCCAATAAAAACAGATAAGCGACGGCAATATTCCAGTAGGACGGGAAACCCGTGAAAGCGTGGTCTTCCGTCTTCGCGTCAGTCTGACAGAACTGATAGGCCGAGGCGAAAATTATGAGTACGGCAATGGGCAGACGCCACGATGCGGCCAGGACAGGCCCGTACCACAGAAAAAAAGCCGGAACCAGAACATAGGTGAAATAGTCGACCATGTTGTCCAGAAGCCCGCCATCGAAATGAGGCAGATGTTCCTTCACACGACGCCACCGCGCCAGAGCGCCATCAACACCGTCAATGGCTATGGTCACGGCCATCCACCACAGCGCTGTGATAAAAGCCTCCCGGGCAATGGCCTCCAGAGCAAGCACTCCGAAAACTGCACCGGAGGCCGTGAGAATATGAACCAGCCAGGCGCTGATGAGAGCGCTTGTTTTATGCTGTGTTGACGTCATTGCTCGCTTGTTCTCCAGACAAAAGGGTGCTTTGCTGTGCAACCGGGGGACCCGGCGGCAAGAAAATAACTACCGCCCATCCCCTGACTGAGACTACGGTCGTACTATACAACAGAGCAGCTTGTAATTACGAATTTAAGAGAGGGGCGAGGGACGAGGGGCTATGAAAAACCACAGGACGCGCTTCAGGTAGGGGCACGGCATGCCGTGCCCAGAAAGTCCACTTGGTCGACTGTTCTCTTTCCAGCCTCACACCATGCATTCAGCCCTCCCACATCCGTCCGATCCGACTGATCCGACCGATTCCCCGGAAAGAACGTGACGCCTAAGGTCGTGCTCCGTCTGCGTCGTTCCTGCGAAAGCAGGAATCTTAATGCGACATGAGGACTTGAATATACGCAAGATTCCTGCTTTCGCAGGAATGACGGCGGCGGGGGTATGTCTCAGGGACCAAATGGACCAAGTGGGCTGAATAGACAGAGTGGGCACGGCATGCCGTGCCCCTACCTGAGCCACGCCCCACGATTTTACCTGTACCCGGGGCCCTGCTCCGTCTGCGT
>JAAYJV010000153.1 GCA_012522755.1 Candidatus Hydrogenedens sp. | reverse complement strand
GACATTTTGTAAACAGTGATGCGGTAACAGGTCTTTTGCCAACCAAGAATAAAATAAAAGCCTTTGTAAACTCTGAGTCTTTGTTCTCCCGTCAAATGCATACATAAATCATGGTCTTTTCCCGGGTGTCCTGCCAATGTGGAAATTGGCGTTCCCAGGCAAGTCTCAGGAGCTTTTCTGAATCTTTGCGCACGCCCTGACAATCTGGTAAAAAAGTTTTCTTCTTCGTGAACCTTCGTGGCCTTCGTGACTTCGTGGTTTAAAAAAAATCATTTGGTTGCGGCTGTGCTGCGCTACGCTATTCCCGTGCATCCATGGCGCAACGGCATCCGTAGTCCCGTCGGTTGGAGTCGACGCGGTCAAAATGCCTTGCTGTTGCCCGGGCTTCAAATTTGTCGCCACGATAGGATCCTCCCCGGAGGACGCGGTAAATCTGTCCGTACTCTTTGGTCACATCGGTATTACCGGGATAGGCTTCATACCAGTCGAAGACCCATTCATAGACGTTCCCTGAAAGATCCATACATCCATAGACGGAAGGCGTTTCAAAGAAGTTGCCGACCCGTGTGGGCACGCCTATAGCCGTTTCCGTGGTATTGGCATAACCGGGCACGAAAACTTCACCCCAAGGATAGACACGGCCTTCCGTGCCCCGGGCCGCTTTTTCCCATTCCGCTTCCGTGGGCAGCCGTTTGCCGACAGACTCACAATATTTCACCGCCTGGGTCCAGGAGATCCCCTGAGCGGGCAGGTTGTCCTGTCCTTCCAGATATTTATGATCGGAGAAGACCTGCTTGAAGGCCAGATTCGTCACTTCAAAACGATCGAGATAAAAAGGCTTCACAGTGATTTTACGTGCGGGCCGTTCGTCGGGCGCACTGTCGTCGGCACCCATGGTGAACTCTCCGCCGGGAACAAGTGTCATGCCCTGCGGCACTTTTCCGGGCGACATGCGCATTTCCACAGAATGCGATTCGTTGGCTGTCAGTTCCACCAGTTCATCGGTCTGCACATAGCCTTCGCTGTGCACACTGACCAGATAGCGCCCGGGCCGGAGCACGAGTTTGGCGGGAGTCTTCTGTGCCTGGGGAATATTATTAAGCCAGATGCTGGAGGAACTGGGTCTCGAGGTGACAATGAGTTCCGACTCCAGCGGACGCAGCTCATGGGTGAACTCCATCTTGAAGTTGTCTTCCATGGTAAAAGAATTCTGGAGCGGATAGTAATCGGGATGGACTACTTCATAGTCGTACTCACCCACCTGAAGAGCGTGTTTGACTACAGGCGCTTTCCCCAGAGATTCGCCGTTGAGGATCACCTCGGCATCGCCCGGTTGTGTGGTAATGGACAGATAACCCAGAATAGGCTCCATCTCAATGGTGAAGTGCTGGTCACTTTCGTCTGTAACCTGAATGGGCTCAATGGCCCGGCGGTATTTGTCGAGACGCAATATGACCTCATAATCGCCCGGCGGCACATCGTGAATGGTGACAGGAGTAAAACCCTGATCCACACCCAGCATCAGGACGGATGCGCCTTCTACGGGTTCGGTATCAATGGTTATCGTCACGAGGGCATCTGTTTTGCTTTTTCCGCCGCCACATCCCGCAAGCAGAAGCAGGGTCATCAACATCCCCCAGACAAAGATCTCTCCCCTCCTGGTTCCGGGTTTCATCTTCACTGGTTCCTTTAATACCTATAAGATCGATACATAATACCTATAAGACCACAAATACTGTAAAAGAACAACAGTATGTATCACAAGTATACCATCAAAGTGCCGATTGCATGCATACTCTGAGTTTCGGTGTAAAAACTTTGTCCACAGCCTATTCTACTCTGTGAACAGTGATCAGTTGACAATTATGCCGGAAAGTCATGCTGTTTTTGGTATACTTTCAATTCTGCAGGCTCTTTTCCGGCTCTTTTCCCTTTGTTTCTCGGAGAAACCACCTTATTCAGGATGCTGTTCCATGACCCATGATCTTCTTTTCTCTTCAGCCGAAGCGCTTCCACTACAGGCCTCGCTGTGGCTGGGTCGGCTGGAATCGGGGGAGAGTGACCGCGGCCTCCGGGAAATCCATGGGAATGATGAGAATCTCCTTCAATCACGGCGATCCCTTTTGATCAATGCCCTCAAGGCCTATATCTCCCGTTTCGGTGATCGGCACGTCCGTATCTTCCGGGCACCGGGCCGGGTCAATCTGCGGGGCATGCATGTGGATACCCATGGGGGCTGGCTCAATCTGATGACTCACCAGCGCGAAGTGCTTCTCATCGCATCACCTTCTGAAAAGGGGCAATGCACTGTCGCCAATACGCTGGGCTCCTATGGCGAAACCCGGTGGGATCATGAAAAAGAAAAACGGGCCATTCCGGCCGGAGCCTGCTGGATGGATCTCCTTACCCGCGACGGCTTCAGGCCGGCGCATGACGGATGGAGCAACTATTGTCTGGGCGCAGCCCTGTGGCTGGACCACCATTTTTCGCCCTCTTCTTTCGTGGGGATGGACGCACTCGTGGCCAGTGATCTTCCCGTGGGCGCGTCGCTCAGCTCTTCCACGGCTTTGAACCTTGTATTTCTCCTGGCTTTCTCCGCTTTCAACGGCCTGTCCCTGAATAAAACAGAACTCATTGCGGCCAGCCGTGAAGTGGAATGGTATGCCGGAGCCAGAAGTGGTGTGAGCGATCAGACGGCCCTTCTTCTGGGGGAACGAGGAAGTCTTTTTCAGGTGGCTCTCCATCCTGATGCTCTGGATCTCTCCGGCGGTCGACATATCGCCTTTCCCGATGAACTGGCACTGCTGATCATCGATTCCTGTACGACACGAAGTCTCAGCGGGCCTCAGCGGGTACGGTATTCACTCAATCGCTTCGCCTATTCCATGGCACTTACCGTGCTTCAATCGGCCATGAGAGAACAGGGCCGGGAGGAAGAGGAGATTGTGTTCATGGATCGGCTGTCCCGGATAACACCGGAGGCCCTGGGCGGCTTGTCCGCCTTTGTGGATCTCATGAAAGCCGTCCCTGAATACATCAGTCTGGAAGCCTTGAAAGAGCGTTATGCTCCCCCGGATCTGGAAGTACATTATGGTCAGTATTTTGAAGGGGTCGCCGAAGAGGACAAGCCCCATCGGATTCCTCTGCGCGGGCCTCTGCTCTTCGGTATTGCTGAATCAGCCCGTGCGCTTCGTTTCGCTCAGGCATTGGAAGAAGCTGATTTTGCACTGGCCGGGCGGCTGATGACTTTGGGCCATGAAGGCGACCGGGTCCGGGACCGGCACGGACATCCCTTTCAATCCTCTGTCCGGGATAAGGCGCTGGATCAGTATCTGGCAACGCATCCGGCTGTGGAATTCATACCGGGCTGCTATGGTGCCAGCAGTCCGGCTCTGGATCGGCTGGTGGATGTTTCTCTGGAAGGCGGCGCACTGGGCGCATCGCTCACAGGCGCCGGAATCGCCGGAGTGGTGATGGTCTTGTGTCACCGTCATGAAGCTGAACAACTTGCCCAAGAACTCCGGGACTGTCTGCAATCACCCGACTATGCGGCTCTGGCCGGAGAAGGCGCCCGGCTGGAATCCGTCGCTCCGGAGACGCGGGTCATCGTCAATCATGCTGTCGCCGGTGCGGGAGAGATTCGCCTGTCTTGTTGAATTCGTTGAATCGTTCTCTGTATCTTTAGCGCGACTGAACTACTTTTTTCGGAGAGAATCTGTGACAATGCAAACAAACACTATTTTAAATCTTATCGGTAACACGCCACTGCTTCGCCTGGGAGAAGAGACCATTTTCGCGAAGGCGGAGTTTCTGAATCCTGGCGGAAGTATCAAAGACCGGGTTGCTCTGGCCATGTTGGAAGGAGCCGAAGCACGGGGCGAACTTAACGGCAACTCTCTCATTGTTGAACCCACCTCCGGCAACACGGGCATCGGCATTGCGCTGGTCGGCCGGCTCAAAGGATATAAAGTCCATATCGTCATGCCGGAAAACATGAGCGAAGAACGGAAGCGGCTCATCTGTGCGCTCGGTGCCGAGCTGACCCTCACACCGGCTTCGGAGAGCATCGCCGGCTCTGTGAATCGCGTGATGGAAATGCAAGATGCCGACCCGAAGGTTTATGTGCCCCAACAGTTCGAGAACCAGGACAATCCCCGGGCACACTATGAAAACACGGCCCGGGAAATCTGGGAACAGACGGGTGGCGATATTGCCTGTTTCATTGCAGGCGTGGGCAGTGGCGGCACCTTGCAGGGTGTGGGCCGCTATCTGAAAGAACAGAATCCTGATATCCGGCTCATTGCCGTGGAGCCCAGAAATGTGTCGGCTCTGCTGGGTCACGAACCGGGCCTTCATCAGATTCAGGGCATAGGCGACGGATTCATCCCCGCCGTGCTCGATGTTTCCATGATCGATGAGGTGATCGAGGTGAGCGACGAAGACGCCATCAAAACAACCCGCGAGCTGGGCACGGATCACGGGCTGCTTGTGGGTATTTCTTCCGGTGCAAACATCTGGGCCGCCAGGAAAGCGGCTGGCCATGTGTCAGGCAATATCATCACAATACTTCCGGACCGGGCTGAGCGTTATTTCAGTACCGCCCTCATGTGACGCTTCCCTTGATTTTTGTTGACTCCCATTCCGGCTTGGGATATGATGCCTCAGTGTGTGATCCGGTACTTTTTGTCCTGTCACGCATGACAGCCTGATCCCACCCATAAGGAAAAATACTCATGAGTGAAGAAGCACTGAAAATTTCCGTCGTCATCCCCATATTCAATGAAGAAAATACTCTTCAGGAACTCTATGATCGGATGACAGCTACTCTGGAGACAATAGCTGAGAAATATGAGGTGATCGCTGTTGACGACGGCAGCACGGACAATTCCATTGAGATTCTCAAAGGTTTCCGAAAAAAAGATCAACGGTGGCGTGTATTGATTCTTTCCAGAAACTTCGGGCAGAGTCCGGCGCTCTATGCGGGCTTTTCGGAAGCCAGGGGCGAATATGTCTTCATGCTCGATGCGGATCTGCAGGTCTTTCCAGAAGATATTCCGCTCCTTTATGAAAAGCTGGAAGCGGGCTATGATATGGTGGGCGGCTGGCGTGTCAATCGCCATGACAACGTGTTCCGTAAACTCATGTCGCGCATGCTCAACCACTATACGGGCCATGCCACAGGTTTTCCCCTTCATGATCACGGCTGTTCACTCAAGGGATTTCGCCGTCAATTGGTGAAGCATATGGCTGCTTTCTCGCACCGTTGCCGTTACCTTCCCGTGGATGCAGCCATGCTCGGCGGTAAAGTTGCAGAGGTACAGGTGCGTCATACCAAACGACAATACGGCTCCAGCCGCTACAGCGTGCTCAAACTCTTCCGCACAGGCTTTGACATGATTACCACGGTAACCATTCTGCCTCTCCAGACGATCAGTGTGCTGGGGATTCTCAGTCTCATCGTCGGCTCTCTTCTCGGGCTGCACGGGTTGTTATGGGGACTTTTTCAGGGGGATTTTTCGCAGATGCAGCTCTTTCTGGCCGCAATTATTTTCTTCGGAGGCATTCAACTTTGTGCGCTGGGTATTGCCTGCGAATATGTGGGGCGCATTTATATTGAATCGCAGCGGAAGCCTCTTTTCATCATTCAGGAAGAGGTGGAATAAAAAATTTTCAAGAGAATTCGTTTTATTCTGATGCGGCCTTGGGGTATACTGAATCACAGAATTTGATGTGCCCGTTGCATGTGTTTCAAAGCACAGCCTGCTTCGCCTGGCCACGGGCGCTGTACATGCTCACTGCAACAGAAAAAGGCTTTCATCATGACTTTCAGCACTTCTTCTTCATTCTCCCGAATTCTTTCCCCAGCCTTGATCCTGCTCACTCTTCTCGCATTGACCAGTGCTTGCGGCCTCGCCCAGAGTACCGAGCCCCGGGGATCCATAGAAATTACCCACGGCCCTGTATTGCAGTTGCCCGGACTCAATGAAATCACCGTCACCTGGCATACGAGCCGCAATGCCGTCAGTGAGGTACGCTACGGGGAAGGGGAAACGCTGGATAAACGGGCTGTTGCCAGTACTCTCGGCCTCATCCCCAACGAAAGCACCTGTCAGGCCGTACGGCTTACAGGCCTCACTCCCGGAAAAACCATTCGCTATCAGCTCGTCTCCAAAGCTTTCCGTGGTTACAAAACGCCTTACGTGCCTATTTTCGGACAAACAGTGGAGAGCGAAATTTTCAGCTATACCCATCTGGATCCTGCAAAAGAAAACTTTTCCTTTGTCATGTGGAACGACATTCATGATGATTGTGAACGGCTCGAAGCCATGTTTCAAGATGTGGACTGGGACACCATAGATTTTGTGGTGCTCAACGGTGATATCGTCAACGACTTCATAAGCGACAAACAGTTTTTTGATGCCTTCTATGATGCCTGTGCCCGCCAGTTCGGCTCTTCCATACCCATGGTCTTCGTACGTGGTAACCATGAGACCCGCGGTCCCTGGGCACGCCGCTTTTTCGAGTATATTCCCGGTGTTGACGGGCGCAGCTATTATGCCTTCACCCATGGCAATGTCTATTTTCTTGCTCTGGACTCCGGGGAAGACAAAGTGGACGATCATCGTGAATATGCCGGGCTCGTCGATTTTGTACACTTCAGAGATGAGCAGACCAAATGGCTTCTGGAAGAACTGAAAAGCGACGCCTGCAAAAATGCCCGTTTTCGTGTGGTCATCACACACCAGCCCAGTGCCACCTCGGCTGAAGACTGGTTCGGCTCTCAGGAAGTACGGCGCTTGTGGCGTGATGCCATCAACGAAAAAGGCGCCCATCTGTGGCTCTCCGGCCATACCCATCGCTTCAGCTGGTGCAAGCCCGGCGAGGATGGCGACAACCACTTTCATCTCATGACGAATCCCACAGACGGAACCGTCCGCGTGGATGTCTCGCCTGACACCATGCAGGTCACAGTCATTCGCAAGGGCGGAGAAATCATTCACGAAGAAACGATCAGTCCCTGAGAAATATCACAATGTCCGGAACCGGAAATGAATGATCCCGGCTGAGTGAAAGCCGGGAAAAAGGATTATTATCATGGGCAAAAAGATGCGGCTCACCTTTGTGTTTTCGGTCATGATTGTTATGGGCGCTATCGCCTTCTTCTTTCTGCAGCCGGGATGTTCACCAGCTCCCGAAAAAGATATAAGGGTCCCTCCGGCCATCAAAACAGCTGCAGGCACATTCACAACCATCCAGGAGGCTCTGGATGCAGCCCAACCCGGCGAAACCATCATCATCCCGGCCGGGGTTTATGCAGAAAGCCTGCGCATTACCAAATCGCTCAGGCTGGAAGGTGCCGGCTGCGACAAAACTATTATCAGCCTTCCTCATACGCAACGGTCGGCCATGACCGTCCGCCGGTCGGCTGAGGTGCTTATCTCAGGACTGAAAGTGGAACACAGTGATACGCACAGGGCTGATGAAGAGCTGGGGGACCGTCCGGAACTGATCAGAGTTCTTGACGCCAAGGCGACCATCGAAGACTGTATCATCGGGCCCGGTATCGGTTGCGGTATTCTGGTGGACGAACAAGGCATCTGCATGCTCAAAAATACCCTTGTGGAGAATAATCACCATTACGGACTCTTTGTACGTATAGAAGGAACAAAGGCGCAGGCCTCCGGTGCGACATTGAGAGACAACAAAGAAGGAGGCATACTCGCAACCAAAGCCGCCTCACTGGATCTGGAGGATTCGACCATTGCCCATAACGGAAAGTGGGGAGTGCGAGCCATGAACGAGGGCACCACCCTCAATATGAAGAACAACAAGATTCTGCAGAACCAGGGCCCAGGCACGCAACTTGAAATGAGGGCTATCGGACTCGTGGAGGATAATGAATACAGGGAGAATCAAAGCAATGCCATTTTCTTCACATACGGGGCTACGGGAATCGTAAAAAACAATCTCTGTGTCGATAACCAGGGCTTTGGTGTCAATGTTCAGTCCATCAGCACCCGGGTGGATGTGCTGGATAACCGATGCACGGGGAACAAAGACAGCGGTGTGATCATGGAATTCGGTGCATCAGGAACGGTCAGCGGCAACCATTGTGAAGGGAACAGCTGGGACGGGATTCTTGTTGCCAACTGGGTGAGCGCCCCTGTGGTGACAAACAACCACTGCATCAACAACAAGCGCCATGGCATTCTGTTTTGCCTGGGCGCTGCGGGGGAAGCGGACGGTAATTACTGCGCCGGAAACGGATCTCATGGCTTCGCAGTGTTGGATGAACTGACAGAGGTGAAACTGGGCTCCAACAAGGGAGAAAACAACGGCGGTGAGGATTTTATCCAACTGGCTGAAACACCCGCCTCACAGCAGCACCAGATCGAGCTTTATCAGATTGTTCAAGCCCTTCTGAAGGAACAATTTGACAGCCTGGAAATCATAGCCGATCGTTTGCGCGAGCATAAACCTGTCTATCCGCATAACGGTGCGGAACAAGCCTCGACTTTTTACAGGGCCCTCATCAAGGGGATGGGAACCATCGGCCCGCACAGCCCCGAAATATTCACGCCTATATTTGAACGATGGAAAGAAGCGTATCCTGATTCTGTCACACCCTGTGTGGCTCTGGCCGAATTGCACTTGCGCTATGGATGGATCGCACGAGGTTCAGGATATACACATACCGTCACACCGGAGGGTTGGGAAACACTGAAAAAAGAACTCTCCATTGCCCGGGAATACCTGCTGCAGGCGGAAAAGATCAATCCCCGGGAACTTCGTGTCTGTATCCTCGGTATGGAAATCAATCGGGGACTTGATAATGATCGCCTTCTTGCAAAGCAGTGGTATGACAAAGGCCTGGAAATAGACCCCTACTCCTTTGATCTTCATTTCGACCGGGCCTTTGGACTGCTGGAACGCTGGAAAGGTAAAAAAGGCGAACTGGCTCGCTTCATGCTCGAACTCTACGAACAGACCCGGGAAAAATGCGGTGCCCGACTTTATAAGGACATTGCCATCAGCCTTGTTACATGCATGGCCGATATCTATCTGGACGAAGAAATCGGACTGGATTGGGATATTCTGGAGCGGGGCTGCAAAGAGATGCTCGAAGAAAAGCCGGAATGGACCCATGTGCTCTATCAATACTTTGCCCTCGCCTGCATGTATCACAAGCAGGAACTGGCCAAAGAGCTTTTGGACCGCATCGGCGATGAAAACCATCTCGGCTGGTGGGAGCGCCTCGGCGCCTGGGAAGACTGGAAGGCCTGGGCAAACAAGCAGGGCGAAGCTCCCAGAGCTCTCAAGAGGCCATCGGGAGGACTGATGAAAACCATACTCAATGCCGTCGAATATTTTCTTTTTGAATCAGATCCCGAGAGTGAAGAGTGGTGACAGGAAATCTGGGCACGCCATGCCGTGCCCATTTTTCTTAACGCCTTCAAACATATTCATGCCTTCGAAAACTTTCCGACGGTGAAGGTCGTATCGTGGGAGCGCCAATGTCCCCATTGGCACACATCGCGGCAAAGACAGTGGGTCGTTGTAGAGCTTTGGCGCGACGTAAAGACTTGGGCGCATCAAGAAAGATATAAACAGAAGAGAGATATCATGCCGCAACCAAGTCAATTTATTTCCCGGATCATCACACGCTGTGTGCCAATGTGGAAATTGGCGTTCCCAGGCTGCGCGACCCAAGGTCTTTAATTCATCAGTGTAAATCAGTGTCCATCTGTGGTTCTAAGGGACGTCGTGTCAGTGTCATCTCTTCGGTCAAGATGTATTTTTTCCGTGTGTTCCGTGATTGACCTGGTTCAATTAGAAAAAACATTTGGTTGCGGCTATACAGCGCTGTGGTCCCTCTGTGGTAAAAAATCTTGCTCTCTCTGTCCTTTCAACTCAGTCGGGAATCCAGGCCTGTGACCCGGACAACTCAGGATCATAGCGGTAGGTACCGCCAAGTCGTTTGAGGTAAAGGGCACCTATGGCCCAGTCCATAAGGACCTCTTTTTCCTGCCAGCCTTGTGTGTAATACTGCACTTCTTCCATAGAAATGAATCCCTCTTCATTGGCATCAGCTGGATGGGTCTGGGCGAGTGACTCATCGGGTTTGGGTGCCGTGAGTGCTCTGATACAGGCATTGCCCTTGGAAACATGTTCGGTGACATCTTGGAAGAAGAAGCCGTCAGTGCTGACATAGCTTTCGCCGGCTTCGGATTGGGCGGGTACTTTTCCGGGTTGTGGCGCTTCAATAGGGATCGATACGTCGACCTCATCTTTCTGATAAGCGAAGACAACCGTGAAACTGTCTCCGGCCTTTATCGCCACTTTTTCGGGGAGGCTGATGGTGTGATATCCAGCTTGTTCCATAACACCGCTTGTCTCACTGAGAAGTGTTCCCGGAGTTCCGTCGACAATGGGCCCTTCATGGATGGCCGCCGTATAATTTATGCCATCAGCCACGAAAAAAGTTGCCACAGCGACAATTTCTTCATCCTCAACAGCGGCAAATACATTGGCGGCATAGACGGTGATACCGGGCGTTGAGGTCAGAGAAGCATTGACACCGAAGGGATCGTACATGTAGAGACGACCATATTCTCTTGGCTTTGCGATTTCATCCAGGCCCATACACTCGTCAACGGAAGCCGCATCGTGGTAGGAGAGATAGAAAAATCCCTCTTCGCCCCACTTCAGTCCCCAACTGTTTTTACAAATCCACGCACCGAGCTCCGGAGCACCGTCAATTTCTTTGTTGTCGTCCCATCCGACCAGAGTGATGCCATGTCCCAGACCCATTTCGGCTGAACAATAATAAGCATTCTGGCTGGCATTATAGAAATCATCATCCCAACACATACTTGTGGCAAGGGGACCCTTTTCAAAGAGATAGGCTTGCAGCCGTGTACGCAGGGACTTCGCCTCGCTGAAGATGGATGCACCCAGGAGAAGGGTCTGGGTTTTTGCGCCAGCCCGGGGATTGCTTCCGACATCGGGATTGTAGGGGTCGTCTTCTTCGAGGAGAGGACCGTCCCAGCGGGAGAAATAAGCCAGTGCCATCCCACTGCCTCCGCCGTGACAAGGCTCCATTAAAAATCCATGATGATGGATAAGATGGTTTTCAGAAAGATCAGGAAAAAATCCCTGGCTGTCTTTCATGAGCCCTTCCAGAAGACCGCAGTTGCTGAAAGCCCAACAGGATCCGCACGACCCCTGGTATTTCACCGGGCTGATGCGATCGCTGTCCCGCAGGTCGAAACGTGATGGCAAATCCAGTTTTTCATCAATGAGCGGATCATTGTGATAAAGGACAGGAGAAGGCATGATACCTGCACGCTCACCGGCGGCAACTTTGTTCTGCCATTCCACGAAAGCGGGATTGAGTGGTGTCAGATGCAGTTCGGAGGATTCAGTATTCTCTGCGAAGGCCTGGACTGTCATCACGACACTGAGGATCAGGAACACAGAGATTGTCAGCCAACCATGAGGGTGCCGGGCTGAGCTGCTTTGTCGCTTTACAATGAGGGCCTTTACTCTCATCTCTTTTCTCCGTAAAAAGTGTTGTTCAGGGGCTTACGATCTTTTCCCGACCCCGTCTCAATGTGAGTACCGTAGCCTCGGGCGGGCAACCATAGCGTACAGGAAGATCCGTTGTTCCGAGCCCCGGGCTGGTATGGCCCATCATGTCACCATATTGCCAGCGACCCAGAACCTGATCCCGGCTGCATCGGGCATTGGAACTGGGTGCTCCGATGAGAGGCAGCCTGATCTGGCCTCCGTGGGTATGTCCGCAGAGATAGAAGGAAATGCCCGCCTCTGCGGCCTCGGGGATGCTTTCGGGGGTATGGGCGAGCAACACTTTCCAGGAATTTTCGGGCGAATCTTCCAGAGCGGTCTCAATGCTGTCGCAGCCGTATACATGGGGATCATCAATACCGCAGAGCCAGAGAGTCGCATCACGAAAAGGAAGCGCGATCCCTTCGTTGAAAAGAACGGGAATACCGGCTTCTTCCAGAGTCTCCGCCATCTCAAAAGTATCGTGATTGCCGAGAACAGCCACTGTGCCGAAGCGTGAACGGACCCCGTCCAGAAGGGTATGGATCTGTGGAGGCACATGGTCGATAGGCCCATAGTATCCCCAGCGATAATCACCTGTCATGACGCATACATCCACAGCGAGCCCCTGGAGCAGTCGCCCTGCTTTTTCCGCAAAAGCGGGAAAGCGCCGGGACAGATGCAGATCGGAAAGATGCAGTATACGCAAGCCTTCCAGCCCTGTCGGGAGATGGGGCCAGAACACTTCCACCTCATTAAGCTGCAGGTCGAGGGCGTTGCGACGTCCTCTTTCGTAAATCCCCAGACACTTCAGAAAAAGGCGCAGGCCGCACATGAGCATACCCCTTGAAAAAGTGACCGGATCCAGCTCTGTCAGTCCCGGCACGGTACTTCTGTGGAACTGTTCCACCTGGACACGTTTTTCTTTCAGCTCTGCCTGACGCTGGCTCAAAGGAGGACGTTCCCGCAGCGTTGCCATCCAAGGGTTGTCGTCCAGGCTGGCTTTCAGTTCCGGCAGCGGATATTCAGTTGGTGCGATAATGGCGCTCATTCCCGGTCTCTGGCACATTCCTTTCCTGATTGCTTGGCTTGGGTGGGTCTGCTGTTTTCGATCTCTTGGATCAGCTATTGTACCTGTTGCACCGCAGAGGTCTCAAAAAGTGACGGATCTTCGATTGTTAAAATCAGGGGTTGCTCTTTTCCGCTCTTTCCTGAAGCACTTGCTGCAGAAGAGACAGTCGGTCCGTCAGGATATAGTCAATGCCCGCATCGATGAGCGTATTCATGAGAGGAGGCTCTTCAGCGCTGAACCAGTTGACACGGACACCGGCATCATGAAGGCGTTTCACATCAGCCGCGAGTCCTTCCGTACCCCGCTGGTGATGCAATTGGATGAACTGACATTCCTCTTCAATGGTCTGGTCGATATAGTCTTTTCGGGCACCGCCTTGCCGATCCATATTGCAGATCATGATTTCAGGAGCGACAGCCCGGGCTTCCTCCTTCTGTTTCATGGTACAGGCGAGAAAGCAGTGGTCCAGTTTATCCATTTCTTTGATGATTTGTGCTGTTTTGGCGGCGATTTCGGGTTGGTTCCGCAAATGCACATTGCACAGAATCGTATGGGGAATGATTTTCAGTACTTCTTCGAGGGTAGGCACCTGTGTTCCTGCAAAGGATTCATCAAACCAGCTTCCTGCATCCAGAGCCCGGATTTCTTCGAAGCTCAGATCGGGCACGGCGCCACTGCCATTGGTAGTTCGGTCTACTGTGTTGTCGTGCATGATGACCAGATGCCCGTCCCGTGTACGGTGCACATCAAACTCTATCTGTGCGGCACCCATATCCACAGCGGATTGAATGGCGGGCAGCGTGTTCTCGGGAAAGTCACTTACATTGCCACGGTGTGCGCAGCTATGGCTTCCCTGACCCGGCACTGGAAAAAGGGCTGCTGAAAGAACAAGAAAGAGGGACATCATCATGGGTGTATATCTCCTGAGTTGATCCATGGAACAATACCTCAGGTATACCAGAAAAAGCCCCGCCTTCGCAATGTTGATCGATGCCGGATCATAATCTATGGCCTGGGAAGCAATCCATCAGAACAAGGCCTCCAGTTCTATCAAAGCGTTGCGGGCGCGGCGATCGAGATCGAGGAGGTGCAAGCGCATTTCAGCCACTTCCTGTTGTGCGGCGAGCACTTCGAAAAGGCTGATACCTCCCAGGCGGAGTGCTGTCTCCAGAGCCTCGCAGGCTTCTTCCAGTTTGGGAAAGGTTTCCGCACGGAGCATTTTCGCTTCGGCCAGAGCTGCACGGCCTTCACCCAGGAGGAAAAGTGCCTGTTGATGTCCTCCTTTGATTTGTGCGAGGCGGGTCGCTTCCAGGCGGCGACCCCGGGCACGGGCCTCAGCAATGGCTCCCTGATTTCTGTCGAACAAGGGGAGATCAAAGCTGATGCTGAAGTCCACAGCATGAACCTTTTCCGCGCGTTCCTGTCGCCATCCGACATGGATATCCGGCTCAGGCAGTGCTTCCCGTTTCAGCGCTTTCACTTCGCCAGCCGCCTCTTCTATTTCAAATTCCACAGCCCGCTGTTCCGGCGCATTTCCAAGCAGTTCGCCAAGACTCGCTGCAGTTGGAAAGGCCTCCATTTCAGGGAGGAGCGTACCGCTGAGGCTGAGTGTTTCTGTGAGGGGTATATCACAGAGAAGCGCCAGAGTCGCCAGTGCGGTTTCTTCGCGCACTCGCAATACTTCCAGTTCGGCGCGCTGATGGGTCTCTTCGGCGGCCGCACGGAGCCAGTCCATCTCCGCCGTGTCGCCCGCGTCAAAGCGTTGCCGCGTCATTTCGGCGATTCCCGCTGCATTGGCCAGGTTTGTTTCACCAATCTCTCTTTCTTCCCGGGCCGCCAGGGCTTCATAAAAGACGCTCTCCGCCAGGGCGGCCAGTTCTTTCCTGCGCGCCTGCAAATGCTGGTCTGCGGCTGATACTCCCGCCTCGGCTGCTTTGCGAGCCAGGGCTCTTGAACCGAAAAGAGGGATATGCTGCGATACGCCCGCAAGCCAATCGCCGCCCCGGTTGCCATGGAGTCCTTCGGCGCCCAGTTCCAATTCAGGGTTGGGCCACAATCCTTCCTGGATGGCGTGGCCCCGGGCTTCTTCCACCGCTTCCAAGGCCTCTGTCACACCGGGATGGACCTGTAATACCTGAGTGACAACCTCCTCAGCACAGAGGATTATCGATCCAGTGTCGGCACCGGCGATCCCTGCTGTGATACACAGCGTCGCCACAATCACATGTAAAATTTTCATTGTATTTTTTCCTTCCATCCTGGTGAGACTCAGGTGATGTTTTCATTCATAAGGGCCGGACGACCGAGCCGCAGATACAGGGTGGGCACGACAATCATATTCAAAAAGGTTGCGGTGAGCAGGCCTCCGATAATGACAACAGCCATGGGACTCTGAATCTCATTGCCCGGCGCCTCGTGGGCCAGAACCAGCGGGATGAGTGCAAATCCTGTGGACAGAGCCGTCATCAACACGGGAACAATCCGCTCCACGGCACCACGACGCACAGCCTCGGCAAAATCAGTCACGCCCTCTTCCAACTGAAGATGACGGATATGCTGAACCAGCATGATCCCGTTTCTGGCGGCCACACCGAAAACGCTGATGAATCCGATAATGGAGGCTACGGAAAGGACGCCGCCCATCAGAAAGACAGCCACCACACCGCCAATGAGAGCGAGGGGCAGGCTGGCCATGACAAAGAGGGCATCCCGTATGTTTTTGAAAGCCATCAGGAGCAGGGCGAAGACACCGAAGAGCACCACCGCTCCCGAAGCCAGCAGACGTCCCGAGGCGGCGGCCGCACTTTCAAATTGTCCGCCATAATGAACGGAGTATCCTTCTTTCCCGGCGAGGAGAGGATCTATTTCTGTGCGAATATCACGGACAAGCGAGGCAACGTCCCGTCCGGAAGGATTGCAGGTGACAAAGATTTTCCGTTGCACCTGATCGCGGGTGATCACGTTGGGACCACTTCCACGAAAAACGGTTGCGACGGTGTGCAGCGGCACCAGGGCACCGGCACTGTTGCGCAAGGGCAGTTTTTCCAGCGATGTCAGGGTCGCATCTTTGTCTTCCGCCAGGCGCAGCACAAGGTCATAGGCATTGCGTCCCTCATAAATGCGTGTGACAGGCGCACCGAAAAGAGCCGCACGGAGTGTGACGCCCGCTTCTTCAAATGAGATCCCCTGTCGCGCGAGGAGGTCGCGATCAAAGCGCACGCTCACTTCAGGCACATCCGTCTGGGGCTCCATGGCGATATCGGCCGCACCGGGTATCTGTCTGATCCGCTCCTGGGCTTCCTCGGCCAGCTCGCGCAGCACATACAGATCCTCGCCCGTGAATTTGATGGCCACACTGGAGCGCGCTCCGGAAAGCATATGGTCGATACGGTGCGAAATGGGACCGCCTATGCCATAGCTGATCCCCGGCACTTTGTCCAGCTTTTCACGCACCTCCACGAGCATCTCATCTTTGGACCGATCAGTGAGCAGGTAGGTGGCCTCCATCTCCGAGCCTTCAATACCCTGAGCATGTTCGTCCAATTCGCCTCGGCCTGTCTTCCTGGCCACAGAGGTGATCTCCGGCACTTCCATGAGAAGCCGTTCCACCTGAAGACCGATACGGTTTGATTCTTCGAGAGAAGTGCCCGGCAAAGTATTGGCCACCACATTCAAGGCACCTTCGTTGAAATCGGGAAGGAAAGATTGTCCCATGAAAGAAAATCCAACGAGAGATGCGATGAACACGGCTGCTACGGGCAGACTCACCAGCCAGGGATGTCGCAGTACAGGCCTCAAAATCAGATTGTATCCCCGTCGCACCAGAGAGGCCACCCGGGGTTCGCGGGGATTCGACACGATACGGCTTCCTGGCAGCAACACCGCCTCCAGTGCGGGGGTGAGGGTGAGCGCCACAAGCAGAGAAGCGAAGATAGCCACTATATACGATGTTGCCAGAGGTCGGAGCAGTCGCCCTTCCACATTCTCCAGCGTATACAAAGGCACGAAGACAACCGTGATAATCACCGTTGCGAAAACAATGGCGGAGCGCACTTCAGAGCTCGCCTCGTATACAATGCGCAGAGCCCGGGGCTTGTTTCCGACAATCTCATCCTGGCTCAGACGAAGACGGCGTATGGTGTTTTCCACGTCGATGACGGCATCATCCATGAGCGAACCGATGGCAATGGCCAGCCCGCCCAGAGTCATGGTATTGATGGAGCCGCCAAAGAACTGGATGGACAGAACAGCGATGATCAGCGATATGGGCAGGGCGGTCAGGGTGATGAAAAGCGCCTTGCCACTGAGCAGGAAAAAAGCCATGATCAACACGACGATGATCATCCCGTCGCGAATGGCATTGGCCACATTACTCACGGCGATACGGATGAAATCAGCCTGTTTCATGAGGCTCGTATTCATCTCCATACCCGTGGGCAGTTTCGCTTCCTCTTCGGCAAAGACTTCTTCGAGCACTTTATCAAGTTCCAGTGTATTGGCCTGGGGCTGCTTCTGGATGATGAGCAGGACGGCGGGTTTTCCATTGGCGGAGCCCGTACCCCGTGTGGGTGCCGCACCGAGCCGTACCTCAGCCACATCGCTCACGAAAACCGGTACGCCCTGACGGGTCGTCACCACAACTTTACCGATATCCTCCACAGTCTGGAGACGACCGAGCCCCGTAACGAGATATTCCGTGCCCCGCTCAGAAATGAATCCGGCGGGGATGTTCATATTGTTTTCCGCCAGTACTTCGGCCACTTCCGCCAGGGTGATTCCCAGAGCTGCAAGACGATCAGGCTTCAAAGCGACCTGATATTGCCGATCGCCACTGCCTACAACGGTGATCTGCGCCACACCGGGCACGGCCAGAAGGCGACGGGCCAGAACAATTTCCGCATAATTCTGCAAATCCGTCATGGAACGATTCTCGGCGTGAAGAGCCGCTATCTGGATTTCGCCCATGAGCGATGTGGGCGGCGCAAGAATAGGCGGCATGATATCTTCGGGCAGATCGGGCGCTGTGAGCTGAACACGCTCGGCAACAATCTGTCGCGCCACATTCATCTCTTCTCCCCAGTCGAATTCCGACCAGACAATGGAATAACCGGGCATGGAAGCGGAGCGTACCCGCCGTATTCCGGGCGCACCGTTAAGCGTTGTTTCCAGAGGAAAAGTGACGAGATTTTCCACCTCCGATGGCGAATATCCCGGCGCTTCGGTCAACACAACCACTGTGGGGGCTGTCAGATCAGGGAAAACGTCCACGGGCGTATGAAAGCACAGATACAAACCGAAAACAGTTCCCACCAGGGAAAGAGCGATGACAAGATAGCGGTTGGTCACAGACCATTGAATCAATTTATCCATCATGGCTGGCGCTCCTTAATGTACGTGAGCGGAGCCGACACCGGCACCGGCCAATCCGGCAAGACGCACGGCATAGGCGCCACGCACCACAACACGTTCCCCTTCGCACAGGCCGTCAAGAACTTCTGTCATGACCCCGTCGCTGATTCCCAGCCGAACCGGGCGCTTCTGAAAATGCTCTCCCGTGAGCATCACATAGACCGTGGGAATGCCGTTTTCGTCCACCACAGCGGAGAGAGGCACTTGCAGGGCATTATCCGCACGCTTGCCATCGGCGAGGAGTGTGAGCGTCATGCCGATACGGAGTCGTTCTTCTGCATTCTTCGTGTAGAAAAGAAGGGGAACCGTCCGGCTGTCTTCTTTCACCTGCGGAAGCAGCCAGGGTTCCCGACCATTCTCAGGCGCTTCAATGGCATACAACTCTCCGGGGAAAGCCGGCAGTTCATAACGGGCCTGCAAAGGCTGTGACAAAACGGGAGCCAGTGCTTCAGGGACCTGCCCTTCAATGAGCACCTCCTGGGCATTCACCACTTCTATCACCGTCTGACCACCATCCACCTGAGCGCCTGCTCCGGCAATGAGACGGGTAATTCTGCCGGCAATGGGCGACTTGATCCAGGCTGTCACGCCTTCCTGCTCTCTCGATTCGAGGGTTGGCAAAGCGTTCAACGCAGCCCTGACCTGGCCTTCCGTCTGTTCCGCCTCTCTCAACAAAGCCCGGGCGGAAGCCAAAGCGCTCTGTTGCTCTTCCACTTCCCGCTGAGATCCCGCCTTGGCTTCCTGCAAGCGTTCCGCACGACTGAGAGCGGCCTCATGCTGCATCACCAGGGCACGGGCACGTTCCGCCTCGCCCCGGGCCTGCGCAGCCTGCACGGCCAGTTCCGTACGCTGCCCTTGCAGACTGTGTATATTGGATTCCCGCGCGAGAGCATCACCTCCCTGCAAGGTGGGCAGTACACCCGCGAGCACCTGACCTTCCTCCACAAGATCACCCAAATTCGGGAAGTCCTGAGATTCCGGTGCAAGCAATCGCCCGCTCAAAGGAGCCGTCAGAATGCTGCGCGAATGGGGAGTTTCCTGCACCGTGGCGGGTATGCGGTGACCTTCCACCAGCTTGTCACGCCCCACAAGCTGTGTAACCAGCGGAAGAACCCACTGTTGATCTTTTTCAAAGTGAATCGACGCAGCCGGAAGATCATCATTGGTCACATAGTTTGTACCATGTGCATGCCCGTGGTCATGGTCGCGATCACAGTCGCTATCGTGATCATGGTCGTGGTCGTGATCGTGATCATGGTCGTGGTCATGGTCGTGATCGTGCGCGTGATCATGGTCATGATCATGGGTATGATCATGGGTATGCCCATGATCGTGCACATCCAGGTGGGGGAAGGAGATCAGCTCTTTTGCATCCCCGGAGGGCACTTCAAAGCTCAACTCCCAGAATCCCGGAGAGGGGAAAGTCAGCTTTGTTTTATGAGCGCCCATGGGATCAGCCTGTGTTTTGGCTTCCAGCCGGGTGTTCCCGCCTTCTTTTTTCAGCTGCAAGCTCAGGTCGGGCCCCACCACGGGCAGGCCTGTATCAAGAGCGCTGAGATAGACGGCGAATTCCTGGTCTGTGCCGGCATCCAGGTGATCAAATTTGACGAAGATCTCCAGCTCATCGGTCCACATGGTTACAGAAGAGCCTTCGTCTTCATGGTCGTGGTCGTGATCATGGTGATCATGGCCATGGCTGTGCCCGTGGCCGTGGTCATGGGAGCTCTCTGTTGCTTTCGGCAGAGAACAGCCCGCTATATATACAGTAATGAGTGCGGTACAAAAAAGAGGAGACAAAGCAGCCCGCCTGAAGAAAATGGCTGACATGAAATTTTCCTTTCCTGAAAATTGAATCTGAAATAAAAGAGCAGATACAGATGTCAGGAAAGAAACTCAGCTGAGCAGAGGAAGGTTGCGCTCAGGGGGAGAGGGCCATCGGAATTCCTCAGAGGGAAATTTGTCGGCTGCGAAGAGAGACGCGCGAAAACACGGTTCTGAAACAAGTGCTTCCGCAATCATGGAGATGTGCCCGGCTGAAAGCGAGATTCTCTGCTCCGGCACATCAAAGCCGGGTGCCGGGTGAAGATGAAAACTCATGCAATGGCAGATAGCCGCTGTCACACTTTTTTCCCCAGCCAGGGGAGCCCGGGTCGGGTTGTCTTCACAACACTCCCCGGCATCATGTGCTGCGGCCAGACAACTGCTTGCATGATGATGTGCGCAAAAGCCCAGAGAATACACGACCACCAGCAGAGATAGCAGTCCATATCCCCCGGCAATACGACCAGCCTGCATGAGACCGGCTATGGAACAAACTCTTTTCATAGGCACACTTCTCTTATAATAGAATACCTAACACATTTAATAAATACATAATTCCGGCTTTCCCCATATTCAGGAAACCAGCCCGCTGTTTTCAGCGTCTTATATTTAATTGATTGTTTTCAAGTGGCTTTGCTAGGATAGGTGCAAGTGTATTTGTAACATATAGGAGTAACAAACCATGGATCCCCTTTCTCGCCGTTCTTTTATCAAAACTTCCGCAGCAGGTGCAGGCGCAGCCGCCTCTATCCTGCTGGGAACTTCCAAAACATCCTGGGCCGGTGCCAATGACCGCGTCCGTGTCGCTGTCATGGGCATCAATGGCCGTGGTCGCAGCCACATCGGGGCTTACAGCAGACTGGAAAATGTCGAAATAGCCGGAATCTGCGATGTGGACGCCAAGCTTCTTCCCGCAGCCGCCAAAGGACTTGGCAAAAGCGGCAAGACCCCGAAGACAGCCCAGGACTTCCGCGAATTTCTGGACGATCCCGACATTGACGCCATCTCCATGGCCACACCCAACCACTGGCATTCTCTGGGCACCATCTGGGCCTGTCAGGCGGACAAAGATGTTTTCGTGGAAAAACCCATGAGCCATAATATTTTTGAAGGCCGCAAAGTGGTGGAAGCGGCTGCCAAATACAACCGCATTGTTCAGCACGGTACCCAGCTGCGCAGCAACCCCGGTTTCCAGGAAGGCATCAACGAGCTGAAAAACGGACTCATCGGCGATGTGTACATGGCCCGTTGCGTATGCTACAAGTGGCGCCCCAGCATCGGCCAGGCTACTCCAGGCAATCCTCCTGAAACGCTCGACTGGAATCTCTGGCAGGGACCGGCTCAGGAAGCCCCCTTCTACGTCAATAACAAAGGCGAAGGCATTTATGTCCACTATTACTGGCACTGGGTCTGGGCCTATGGCAATGGCGACATCGGCAATCAGGGTGTTCACCAGCTCGACGCGGCCCGCTGGGGTCTGGGCGTGGACGTTCCCTACAGAGTCACCTCCATGGGCGGTAATTTCCTCTGGGGCGATGCCCAGGAAATCTTCAACGTCTCTTCCACCTCCTTCATGTTCAAGGGCGAAGACGACAAAGACAAAATGATTACGCTGGAAGTGCGCCCCTGGTATACGAATGACGAAGCGGGCGGCACCTCTTTCGGCGTCATCTTCTACGGGTCGGAAGGCTGGATGACTTTCCCCGGCTACGGCAGCTATAAAGCCTATCGTGGCATAGAGCAAGGCAAGAGCAAGACTGAGTTGATCAAAGAAGGTAATGACGGCAACGACCTGTATCACTACCAGAATTTCATCGACTGTGTCCGCAGCCGCGACGCCTCCAAACTGACGGCACCGCCCATTGAAGGACACTATTCCTCGGCTCTCTCCCACTATGCGCTCGCAGGCGCCCGGGTCAACCGTGTCCTGGAAATCGACACAGCCGCCGAACAGGTCATCAACGATGACGAAGCCAATTCCATGCTTACCCGCGAATATCGCGAAGGCTTTGTTGTGCCCGAAGTCGTCTGATCCATTACCCCTCTGAGTATTACGGAGCCTGTGAGGCACGACGTCTCACAGGCTCTTTTACCATTCCATTGTCATTCGGAGAGCTGCTGTGTCCTGTATATCCGTCATCATTTTCGGGCTTGTGGAAGGTCTCACAGAGTTTCTGCCTGTGAGCAGCACAGGCCACATGATCCTTCTGGAAGAGTGGCTCAGCCTTCCCGGGAGTCCCGCCTTCGCCGAGACTTTCAGAATTGTCGTGCAGCTGCCGGCCATTCTCGCCGTAGTACTTTATTTCTGGAAGCGGCTCTGGCCCTTTTCATCAGGCACGGACTTCAACACGGTCTTTTTACTCTGGGTCAAAATATGTGTAGCCTTCCTTCCCGCAGCGGTCATCGGTTTTTTTCTGGATGATTATCTCGAAGCCTGGTTTTTCAATCCCACGAGCATCTCCATCGCTCTCATCATCGGCGGGATCGTTCTGCTCCTCCTGGAAAAGCGGCCGCCCGAAACACGCTTCAACCGTGCGGAAGAAATAGGATTCCGTATCGCCCTGGCCATTGGCTTTTTCCAATGCCTTGCCATGATGCCCGGCACTTCCCGTTCCGCTGCGACCATTATCGGCGCCATGATCCTCGGCGCATCACGTCCGGCTGCGGCGGAATTTTCCTTTTTTCTGGCCATCCCCACCATGCTCGGCGCAACAGCCTACAAGACCGTGAAAACAGGATTGGATCTCAGCACTTCGGAGTGGGGACTCATCGCTGTAGGTGGCATCGTGGCCTTTGTGACAGCCTGGCTGGTGGTGGCTTCTTTCATGGCCTATATTCAGAAGCGGCCGTATGCCCCCTTCGCCTGGTATCGCATGGTACTGGGCGTGGTCATTCTCGCTTTACTGGGCTTGGGCTATCTGTAAACGATTGCTCACAACGCAACAAAAAAAGACTTCACTACATTTTTAACCACGAGAGCAGGTCGGGTACGAAGGCGCACGAAGAAGATTTTTTCACCAAAGTTTTTGAAGCGAAGCAACGCCCCATTGAACCACAGATGAACACGGATAAACACTGATGAAATAAAGGCGTAAATTCGCGCACCCTGGGAACGCCAATTTCCACATTGGCAGACTACGCATGATAACTTCAACAAGCTATTGGTGTTGCCACGACATGATATGGTTTTCTAAAATTACAAGGCTTGGATTCACAGACAACTGTGAAAACTTTCCGGTGAAAAGACCTATAACGGGGGAGCGCCAATGCCCTCATTGGCACAAGGCGAATAAGCGCTATCACACCGCAACCATAAAGATTCGGGATGATGATCTTGAATGCCACAAAAAAAAGAGAAGCCTACAGTCGTAAATCTTTCTATATTTGTTGTATGACAACAGCCCACGTGCCGCACCATTACCTGTATATGCTTTAAGAACCATACACGCTGTATGCCAATGTGGAAATTGGCGTTCCCAGGATGCATGTCTCTGCGCTTATTACCGCGTACAGAAAGCTGTTATTTTTTCAACGTCCTAATGATCACGATAAGATTCCTCCGTGCGCAGGAATGACGGAAGGGGATGCAGGATTGCCGGTGAGATGAGAAAATCCCTGGATACAATTCAAATAAAAGTCGTTGTCTTTTGAAGAGTCCCTCTGTCCCGTGATACATTGATGCATCCGGACGGGTGGCCCGAGAGGGGATCCGGACCGGTATTCTGTTATATTCATTTCACTGAAAAGGCTACGAAAGTACCACAACAAGGATAGTCCCATGAGTTTTCTCGCAGAGCGTATGAACGCCATTGACGCCAGCGGCATCCGTAAAATTTTCGCCCTGGCCGCAAAGATGAAAGATCCCATCAACCTGAGCATCGGCCAGCCCGATTATGATGTGGATCAGTTGTGTAAAGATGAAGCCTGCAACCAGATCCAGGCGGGTTTCAATGCCTACACGCAAACCTGGGGAATCGACGAATTGCGTGAAGGAGCCGCCGAGTATTATGATCGCAAATTCGGCGCTGAACTGAAAAACGTCATGATTACCGGCGGTGTGTCGGGCGGCCTCTTTCTTGCGCTCATGGCAACGGTCAATCCCGGCGACGAGGTCATCTGTGCCGATCCTTTTTTTGTCATGTACAAGCATCTCGTGAATCTTCTCGGCGGCAAGGCCGTAACGGTCAACACCTTCCCCGATTTCAAGTTGACGGCCGAAAGGGTGGAAGCGGCCATCACCCCCCGCACCAAGGCGCTCATCGTGAATACGCCCGCCAACCCCACGGGCGTGACCCTCAATGGTGCGGAACTGGACAGCCTGGCCGCTGTTGCGAAGAAACATGACCTCCTCGTCATCTCCGATGAAATTTATGAATCCCTCCAATATGATGAAGAACCGGCCACCATGGTGGGACGTTATGACAATGTGCTGCTCCTCAACGGCTTCTCCAAGAACATGGCCATGACCGGATGGCGTCTGGGCTATGCAGGCGGACCGGAAGGGGTGATCCAGGCCATGAACACCCTGCAGCAATACACCTTTGTCTGTGCACCTTCTTTCGCCCAGAAAGCGGCCGTGCTGGCACTCAAAGCCGACATGACCGAAAAAGTGGATGCATACAGACGCAAACGCGACCTGGTATACAACGGCTTGAAAGATACTTTCCACTGTGTCAAGCCCGGTGGCGCCTTCTATATCTATCCCCGGACTCCGGACGGAGACGGCGATGCCTTCGTGAAAAAAGCCATCGAAAACAATGTGCTCATCATTCCCGGAAGCGTCTTCTCCGATAATCCCTCCTGCTTCAGAATTTCCTTTGCCGCTCCCGACGAAACCATAAAACGGGGCTGCGAAATCCTGAAGTCTCTTGTATAATAAAAAGACTCCTCTTTCTGTCGGGGGCGGTGCGGGTTCATCCGCTCCCGACGCTGAAGAAAGGAACGCGTGGTTGATCTGACGCTTCACAATCAAAGAGAGAACAGGCCGCCTGCGGGCCAGGGCCAACCGGGGAGACCCGCGCCCGAAGTGCCCGACAGTTACTGGCTGTTCATGAAGCAGACAGCGGGCATTCTTTTTATCCTGCTCATGATCGCTCTGGCCTGGCTCCTTCAAGCCCTGCCTCTCCCCGCAACTTTCATCCTTATCCTCGGGCTCATTCCCGGCATGGTCTTTTTTCTGGGTGGAAGCCTCCTGGTCCGCGCAGAGCTCACGGGCGGCAAAAGTCTTTCAGGCGGGGGCATGCCCTTTCTCTTTCTCTCCCTCACGGGCATGCTCTTTTCCCGGGGATCGCCCCTCTTCGGCCTTACAGCGCCCCGACCTTTCCTCAGCTTCCTCCTCTGTCTGCTCGTGCTCATGCTCTTCGCCACGCTGGCTCAGCGCATCCGAAGCCGCTCTGTCGCTCTGGTGGTTGTTCTGGCCGCTGTATATCTGCTGATCCGGGTCTTGCCTCATCTCGGCGAATCACTGCGCCCTGCGGCTCCCGCACTGCTCTCTCTTTTCCTCCTGGGCTGGCTGGGACTGTGGCTCCGGAAAGACCGGGATCATCTCGTCTCCCTGGTGCTGGTCTGTGTTGCCTGTCTTCTATGGGTCTATACGGCCCGGGCTGAAAAAAATATCGCTCATACGCTGCTCTTTCCCGGGCTGACCCTGACCTGGCTCATGTCTGTGGCTCTGGTACTTTTCAGAACACGCGGCAAAACCCAGAGTGCCACGGCGGCCAACCGTCTCTTCATGGTGGGCGCCATAGCCTATGCTCTCGCGGCTGCTGTGATGCTGCTGCCCACTTCCTCACTGCTGAAAACCTGGCTTCCCGCTTTCGCCCTGATCCTGGCCGCTCCGCCCTCCTTTTATCTGCTCCGGAATCACAGTACACACCTTCGTTTCCGCGCCCTTTTCGGCGGACAGATTCTGCTGGCCGTGGCTGCGGGACTTTTTCTCAGCTGGCCCGCGGAAACACGGATCATCCTGCTTACGGCTCTTTGCTTCGGCCCTGCGCTGGTAGCCTGGCACTATGGCCATCGCAGTTTCAGGATCATGGAACATATCATGCTCGCCGGGGTCGTGGTCCTTTCCTTCTTCCTGAAAAGCGGCCGCTCTTTCATGCTGATCGGCCCTGTGTTCCTGCCACGATTCTGGGCTATTCTGAGTGCCTCCGCCTTGCTCTGCGTCATTCTTTCGCGCCTCCATTATGGCTGGGCCAGGAAAGCGGAAGCGGGGAGTGGGCAACAATTCAGCCAGCATCTTCTGTCCTTGTCTCATGCCCTGGTGGCTGCTTTCCTGCTGGCTTTTCATCTCATCCTGCGACGGGAAGACAGCCAGGCACTCCCCTGGCTTCTCCTCTGGCAGGGATGTTTTTTCTTCGGCCTGTCATTGCTCCTGGCCACACCCGCCTTTACCCGAAGCGCCCTGCTCTCTCTCTTGATGGCCCACAGTTGCTACTATGCCTGGCCCTTTGTTTTCGCTCACACAGCGCCCACAGTGGCACTCCTTCCGGGATATCAGGTCTGGGTGCTGCTGGTGACTACCCTGCTTGCAGCCATTATCGCCGATGGTACGAGCCCCTGGATCCACCCGAAAAAGGCTGCTCTCCCCGAATCCTTCGTCTTGGCGCTCCCCTATGGCGCTGTCATTTTTCTTGCGGCAAGACTGCTCCTCTTCAGGGCATCACCGGGCGACGTGATCTTTTTCATCAGTCTCAGCGGCTGGTTCTTTTTCCTCCTCTCGCAGAATAAATTTTTCACCTGGAGCGGCATGAAAACAATCACCCTTTTTCTGCTCATAACCGCCCAACTCCTGGTGCTGCTGCGCTGTTTCGGATCAGGCCCCCATCTTTATTATCGCCCGGAAATTCTGCCGGCCCTTATCTTCCTTCTTCTCAACAGCCTGCCTCTGGAATATCTGTTGAAGCAACAGCTTGAACCCGACAACCTGTTCAGGAGACTCTTGTCCGGACTGCTCTCACCGCTGCTCCTTCTGGTTGCGGTGACTGTTCTTTATCGTCTCAATTCAGGGCTCTGGTTCCTGGCTGCACTGCTCCTGTTGACCCTTTATTTTTTCAGCCTGGCAACACTCACCCGATCCACAGCACGCTATTACACAGCCCTGCTGGCGCTGCTCAGTTGTCTGGGTGGCTCGGTCCTGTTTATTCTGGGCCGGCTCATCCATACCGTTGCAGGATAAGGGGCGGCCATGAAAGAAAACACGCCAGCCCACTCCCTTTCCCTGCCTCAGGATAATCTCGCCCGACAGGCTGTGGACATATGCCGGACCCTCCATGATAAAGGACATCGAGCCCTGCTCGCCGGAGGCTGTGTCCGCGATCTGCTTCTGGGAAAAACACCCGCCGACTATGACATTGCCACCAGTGCCACGCCCGAGGAAATCCAACCTCTCTTCCGAAAAACACGGCCTGTAGGAATTCAATTCGGTGTGATTCTCGTCATCATCAACGGGACTCCATACGAAGTGGCCACCTTCAGAAAGGACGGACACTATCTTGATGGCCGCCGCCCGGAATCCGTATCTTTTTCCAATGAACAGGAAGATGCCTTCCGCCGTGACTTTACGATCAATGCCTTGTTCTACGATCCTTTGGCCGGAGAGCTTCTGGACTATGTGGACGGCCGGACCGATCTGGAAGGGGAAATACTGCGTGCCGTCGGCGATCCTGTGGCGCGCTTCCGGGAAGATCGCCTGCGCCTCCTCCGTGCTGTCCGTTTCGCAGCCCGCTTCGGCTATGCCCTGGAAGAAAAAACCTTTCAGGCCATGAAAGACGAAAAGGAGGGCATCCGCACTGTGAAGGTGGAGCGTATCCGTGAGGAACTGATCCGCATGTTCACCGAAGGCAATGCAGATCAGGCCCTGGAGCTACTGGACGAAAGCGGGCTCCTGGAAATCGTGCTCCCCGAAGTGAGCAGCCTCAAAAACGTGGAACAGCCTCCCGAATTTCATCCCGAAGGCGATGTCTTTGTCCATACCCGGCTTGCCCTCTCTTTTCTCCCGCAAAAACCCTCAGCAGCCCTGGCTCTGGGCGTCCTTTTTCACGATCTCGGCAAGCCCCATACAAGCCGCTTTCATGATGGGCGCATCCGCTTTCATGGCCATGCACTGGAAGGAGCCGATATCGCCTGGGAAATCTGTCAGCGTCTTCGCATGTCCAATAAACTCACGGAGCGCATTGTCTGGCTTGTGGAACACCACATGAAAATACACGTCTTTCCTGACATGCGTGTTCACAAGAAAAAACAGCTCATGCGCGAAGAGGGTTTTCGGGAACTGCTGGCTCTTGCGCGCTGCGACAGCCTAGCCAGCCATGGTGATCTCTCGGTGATCGAAGAGGTGGAAGCCTGGTGCCGCAAGCAGCGCGAAGAAGAACTGTCGCCACCGCCCCTCATCACGGGTGATGATCTCATCGCTCTGGGATACAAACCCGATGAGCGTTTTCGCAGCATGCTGCAAGCCGTGGAAGAGGCGCAGCTCGATGGTCTGCTCCGCGACAAAGGGGATGCCCTGACTTTTGTGGAAAAGCATTATCCCCGCACGGAGAAATGATCCGCACTCATGCCTTCTTCTGAGGGCGGTAAAAGTGTGTGCTCGTCCCGAAGACAGCCGATGCCGATTCCATGACCGTCTCGCTCAAGGTCGGATGGGGATGAATGGTCATGTCCAGATCTTCCACGACAGCGCCCATCTCAATGGCCAGCACGCCCTCGGAAATGAGCTCGCCCGCATTGGTCCCGGCAATACCCATCCCCAGAATCTGACCCGTATCGGGATCACACAGCATTTTCGTCATCCCTTCAGGACGGCTCAAAGTACTGGCACGACCCGAGGCGGCCCAGGGGAATCGCGCAACCTGAACGGAAATGCCCTGTTCCTGAGCCTGCTTTTCCGTGAGACCCGCCCAGGCCACTTCCGGATCCGTGAAGACCACCGCCGGAATCGCCTGAGGATCAAAGACAGCCTTGCGACCTGCGATATTCTCCGCCGCAACCTTGCCTTCAGCCGAAGCCTTGTGTGCGAGCATGGGCTGGCCCGTCACATCGCCAATGGCGAAAATATGGGGGATGGCCGTACGCCGCTGCAAATCTACGGGGATGAATCCCTGACGATCAATACTGAGCCCGATCTCACGGAGGCCCAAGCCTTGTGAATTCGGTTTGCGACCCACGCTGATCAGTACCTTGTCGAAAAGACGGTCTTCCTGGCCCAGTTCCTCATTTTCCAGGTTGACCAGAATCCCGTTCTCCACTTCCTTCATGGTATTCACGCGCGTCTTCAGCATGATCTCTTCAAAGAGAGTTTCCAGCCGCTTCGCCAGGGGTTTCACCAGATCACGATCGCCGCCGGTGAGAAGGATATCCGACATTTCAGCCACGGTCACCTTCGAACCCAGAGCCGCATAAACCGAACCCAGCTCCAAGCCGATATAACCGCCACCGATGACCAGCAGCGTTTCAGGAATATCAAAAAGATTCAGTGCATTCGTGGAATTCATGAGCCGGGGAGAACGGATGAGAGGACCGAAAAGAGTCGGGCGCGATCCCGTGGCGATGATCACATAGTCCGCGGCAAGACGTTTTTTGCTTCCGTCAGCATAATTGAGCGCCAGCGTGTGGGGATCGATAAAAGAGGCGCGGGCACGTTCATAACGGATGTTCCGGGCCTGACACAGCTGACCCAGCCCCCCCGTCATCTGCTCAACCACAAGACGGGTACGCTGACGCATCTTGTCAAGATCGATTTCCGGCTCCGAAAACTTCAAACCCCACTCTTCAGCATCGCGCGCATCATTGATCAGCTTCGCAACATGCAGCAGCGCCTTCGAAGGAATGCACCCGCGATAAAGACAGGTACCCCCGGGATTGGCCTCTATATCGATCAGAGTCACATCCAGACCCAGATCCGCCCCATGAAAAGCGGCCGCATACCCGCCCGGACCACCACCGATCACAGCCAAATACGTTTTATCCATCTCTGACATACTGTCTCTTTCATTGAAAACAGCGACTGCCCACACAATCGCATTCAGGGTCACAAGAAAAAAATACGCCGATGATACAACCATTTCGTACCATCTATATTTCTTAACACTATCTTAAGGACACTATTCCCGCAGCAAAAAGCCCGCGAAAAAGTGACCCGGCAAATTATATCATATCCCACAAAGAGCTTACCCGGCAAAATGAGGGATGGGATAGGAGCGAAGGACGAGGGACGAGGGACGAGGGGATTGGAGATAGCAGATCCGACCGATCCGATCGATCCGACCGATTCCCCAGACACGACTATTCCCTTTGAGTCCCTTATATGCCCCAAGACCAACCCCCGCCCCTCCCACATCCGTCCGATCCGACTGATGTGGGAGGGACAGGAGTCGGAGTCTGGGCTGAAATGGGCACGGCATGCCGTGCCCCTACACTTCTCGCCCCTATTCCCTATTCCCTATCACCTATAATACGCCCCTCGACCTCATCCATTCTCTGACCACCCATGGAAGCATTTACATGATATTGCCCTTATTGAGCCCTTAATTTTTTCCGGAACTCTTCAAAAATATCTCTGCTGATATGCAGTGGGTTTGTCTGGTGAATTCCCAGAGCGACCGTTTCAGCCATTTTCTTTGTAATACCATCGACCTCATGTAACCCCAGGAGCAACTCCAAGCCCCAAAGCAAAGAAACCCCTTCTTGCTCACACTGTCGCCGAATCCTTTTATCATTGGTGACACATGTCAGTCCGTGACGCTTGGCCGTCAATAAGCACAACCAATCTTGAAAAGAGAGAGCATCTATTTTACTGGCGGCCATATCCACATCTTCACGTTTCGGCACGATAACGGATATGCCCAGCGCTATAAGTTCCTCGCTATTTTGGACATCACGAAGTTCTTCAACGACAGAAGAAACAACATAAAGGGGACCAACATAATGGGAGATACTCTGGAACACACTGCGATCGGCATGCAAGAAATCGATAAGCACGCAGGCATCCATAATCATTATCCGGCCCTCTTTTCCGCTTTTTCCAGGGCTACGGCCACCCAGCAGGAAAAACGCTCCCGCAATTCTTCCAGCGGAATCTGCAGCATTTCCGCACCGCGGCTGAAGCTGATCTTATCCTCTTCAATCGCCTGGCGAACCAGTCGGCTGAATCGGTCGGAACTGAAATCTATAGCCTGCAAGCCGAAGGGCTCGGCTGGATTCATCCGGACGGGTTCTTCTTTGAATCCCAGCTTGCGATTGAACCGTCTCTGATAGGCCACATTAAAACAAGACCAGACATTGGTATCAACGGCCCCCAAATGGATCAGCCGATAGAGGACAGTTTTATAGCTCACATGAAAGATGCGTTTGACTTTAAATACGCGATCAACCAGACCCAACCCGGAGGTCTCCTCCCACTCCCGCTGAAATCCGGCATCAGGCATCAGAAAATAACCGGCAAAAAGATTGGCCTCTTGTTCCTCTTCCTTATTCTCACCGGCTTCCATGACATCATAGGCTTGTGAATGCATGAGAAGATGTCCCAGTTCATGAGCTGCGCTGAATATGCGCCGTTCCACAGAAATGCGCTCCCAGACATTGACAGCAACCGCTGGACCTCCGTCCTCTTCGCCTACCGAGAGACCGGAAAAACTGTCCGATGCCATGGAAAGTGGAAGCACTTTGACACCGGCGGATTCCAGAAGACCACAAATATCATGAATGGGTTCGCTTGGACCAAGACCAAGCTTATTTCGGCAACGAAGGGCCATCTCTTCAACAGAGTACCGCCCCACATCTTTGCAGAGCCCGGCAAGCTTAAAAACACTTTTTTGGTCAAGCACAGTTTCCAGCCAGCAGAAATCATCAAGCCAACGTCCCACTTCAGCAAGAATATTTTCCCGATTCTGCATCCGCCGTGAACTGCGAAAGCGCACAGTCTCAAGTGCCCGGACAGGAACAAAGAGGTCTTTCAGCGGAATCTCCAGGGCTTGGGCAAGACGCTGAAGAGTATCCACTCGGGGTTCAGTGCGCTCATTTTCCAGTTTTTTGATAGTACCCGGAGACACACCCGACTTTTCCGAGAGAGCCATCTGGCTCATCCGACGGCCCGCACGAAAGCGACGAAGATTAGTGGCTAGTATATTGATGTTCATAGTGAAAACACTCCTTGTTACCCATAGTATACCATATTACACTAAAGCGGCATATGGTATATTTTAAATCCCAAGGATGATTCTCGTTGCTTAGGATTTGAAGTGCTGTGCACTTGGTTCTCTGATCTTCTATCAAGGCCCTCACCACACCCCCCCGCCGTCATTCCGGTTTTTTTGCGACCCGGCCCGCTTATCAAAGTATTCAGCCACAACAACGCAAAAAATAGACGGTCATCCAGATTGGGAGACTTTAAAAAGAATGGCTGCCCTTCTTGGTTTTTTAAAAGACATTGAAGCCTTCATCTGTCCCCGGAAATCGGTCGGATCGGTCGGATCAGTCGGATCCGACTGATGTGGGAGGGACAGGAGTCAGAGTCTGGGCTGAAATGGGCACGGCATGCCGTGCCCCTACACTCCTCGCCCCTATTCCCTATTCCCTATTCCCTACCACCTATAATACGCACTTACACAAAAGACTCACTGCACACGATCCTGGGAATATCATCCACCGTCTTTTCCAGATGATCCCGGCTGTACCGCTCCTGCAAGGCCGCCAGTCCGAAACGATGATAGCGTTCCTGCATCTCACGGAGCAGGTTCTCACCGGTCATCCCACTGCGGCGCAGGGCATTGAGTCCTCCGCGCAGTGCCGGAGGCAAAATCCCCGAGAAGGCTGTTTCCATGGCGTGGCATCGTCTCTTGACATCTTCATTATCCGACCGGGCCGCATGGGCGCGCAGTTCCCGGACCACATAACGTTGTGCCGGCGACAGAGAGCGCAGTTGCTGTTGTTCGGCCAGGCGCTGTTCCGCCTCTTCTTCAAAAATCTCCTTCACCGTCATGACCAGGCGATTATGGTTCACAGGCAGCGTCGCCCGGGGCTCTTCCCGGGAACAGCGGATACGTCGCAAAGCCTCCGTCATATCCCGCGACACAACAGTGCCCTCTCTGTCCACCAGATAAAGCTGCTGGAACAGTCCCGCCTGACAGAAGACATAAGCGCCCTGATGGGATATAAGGGCCCGACCGCTCCGGATCCCGCTGCGCAAGGCGCAAATACGGTCATACTCGGCAGGGTCCTCTTCGCGCAGCCGCCGGAAAAAAGCCTCAGCTTCCGTCAGATCGGGGATCCCGTCCTCCTCCTCTTCCTGGAGCAGCATCTGTTTGCCTTCGCCCTGATAAATGGCGAACATGGCCTCTTCATTGATCCGTTCTTCCGCATCCAGGATCGCCGCATCCTCGCCGATGGTATCGTGAATTTCCTGAATGCGCGCCTTGAGCCTTTCCGTCAATCCGAGGTTCTTGTCCAGTGCCCGCTCAGGCAGAAAATTAAATCCCCAGACCTCATCATTCTCCGTGCCGATGCGGTCTATCCTGCCGAAACGCTGAATCAGGCGCACAGGATTCCAGTGCAGATCATAATTGACGATCACATCACCATCCTGCAGGTTCAAGCCTTCCGACATGACATCCGTGGCGATGAGCAGTCGGATTTCCTGGTCCCCGGCACGGCGAACAAAGGCATTGGCCCGGGGCGCAAAACGTGCAGCCACGCGCATCTTACTCTGATTCGTCCCATGGATGACGGCAATGGAAGGGTCCACTCCGCCGGGATTGAGCTGCTCATGGAGATAGACAGCCGTATCGGCAAATTGGGTAAAGAGCAATACCTTGCCCGAGGCCTTGGGAATCCCTTCCCGCAGCTTCTCTTTCAGTACTTGCAACTTCGTATCTTTCTCCGGCT
>JAAYJV010000152.1 GCA_012522755.1 Candidatus Hydrogenedens sp. | reverse complement strand
TCCCAGGTCCGCGACTCAAAGTCGTCAATCCTAACACCTATCACCTATCCCCTATAAAACGCCCCTCCCACATCCGTCCGATCCGACCGATCCGACTGATCCGACCGAATCTCCGGAAACTATTGACGCCTTCAAGTATCTTATGTGCCTCACGACATATCCCCGCCGTCATTCCGATTTTCTCCCTTTTTGTTCTTCCAAGAGACAGAATTGTATGGTGTGTATTCTTTGGGTAATGCTTTAACCTTGAGTACTTTCCGGCGCAAAGTTGGATGACGTGGGAGCGCCAATGTCCCCATTGGCACACATCGCGGCAAAGACGGTCAGTTGTTGTAGAACTTTGGTGCAACGTAAAGACTTGAGTGCATAAAAGTATCTGGCCAAAAACAAGATGTCAAGCCGCAACCAAGACAATATCTTCTCCGAGTCATCATGCGCTATGTGCCAATGAGGACATTGGCGCTCCCACGATATGTTCATCCTCTTCCGGAAAGTTTTCTCAGTAATGGATTTGTTTGAGAAAATAGAGATATCATGCCGCAATCAGGTTTTTAACTTCTCCGGGTCATAACACGCTGTCTGCCAATGTGGAAATTGGCGTTCCCAGGAGTGGCTTCCAACGGCTTTCAGGGTTTCCCAAGTCATTTTGTCAGAAGAGAGGTTGTCGAATCTGTGGTCCTATCACATATTGAAGTTAAACGACTTGCGACGATAACAACACAAACTTCTTCGAAAAAATAATGGAAGATGACAGGTAGTAGCACAGAGAAATTAAATAACTTTTTAACCAGGTCGGCACGAAGGAATCAGTGGTCTCTGGGGGAATCGGTCGGATCGGTCGGATCGGACGGATCGGACGGATGTGGGAGGGGCTCGGGTTGGTTTTAAGCATTGCTGCGGCGTCAGTGGACAAAGTGGACAGAGTGGACAAGTTAAGATAATAGATCCTTTTATGTCGCCTGTAGCTTTTTCGCGTGTTCAGTGGTTAACCTGGTTGAAAAGTTCTCTTTCTTCTTGACTACTGAATTTATTTTCAGTATACTTTTATCATGACCATGCCCCTTGAAATACATAGCGCCTTTTCCATGATGACAGGCTGTGCCCGGCCCCGTCAGCTGGTGGCCCGTGCCGTGGAATACGGCATGTCCTCTCTGGTACTGACAGACAGGGACGGACTTTATGGCTTTCTGCCTTTTTATATGGCTGCCCGGGAAGCCGGTCTCAATGCCATTGCCGGTGTCCGTCTGGGCTCTTGTATGGTTCTCGCCAAAAACCGTCAGGGCTATGCCGATCTCTGTGCGCTGATCAGTGCTGCTCATCTTGGAAAATTCGATAAGACTCAATGGAAGGACTGGCCTTTTTCTTTTGGCAGCGAGAATCTTTTTCTGATCAGCCATGACAAAATGATCACTGAAGGACTGGCGAAACAGGGGCTCAATCCTCTGGTTGCCTTGCGTTATTATGGCGACAGCCGCTCCCGTTATGAGGCGGAGAAGCTGGCTCTCTGGGCAAAGGAAAAGAAGTTGAATTCCGTTGCGGCTGCTCCCGTATATTTTCTGGATCCTGAAGATTATGCTATCCACCGGGTTTTGTGTGCCATCCGTGAAAACACCACCTTATCCGCCCTGTCCGCATCAGTGACAGCATCTCCGGGAGCGTGGTTCCGTTCCCCTGAGGAGCTGGAGCGTCTGTACAAGCCCTGGCCGGAAAGTCTGTACATGCTGGCACGGATAGAAGAAGAATGCTCTCTGGATCTGGCTTTGGGAACTCCGCTCTTCCCGGAATTTCCACTGCCTGAAGGAGAAAGCGCTTTTTCCCTCTTGTGGAAAATGGTCTTTGAAGGGTTGAACAAAAAATACCGCCCCTTGACTCCGGCCGTGCTGGACAGAGCACACCATGAGCTTGCCATTATCCATGATCAGGGTTTCGCTCCTTATTTTCTCATTGTAGCTGATCTGGTTCACTTCGCTCAGGACAAGGGGATCCCTGTAACGGGCCGGGGCTCGGCCGCCAACAGTCTGGTTGCTCATGCACTGGGGATCACCCGGGTGGATCCTCTCCGTTACAATCTCTATTTCGAACGTTTTCTGAACCGCTCCCGTACCGATTGTCCGGACATAGATCTGGATCTCTGCTGGCGGGGTCGTGATCAGGTTATCAATTATGTTTACAAAAGTTACGGCCATGAGCATGCGGCCATGGTATGTACTGTCAACACCTTCCGGGGACGTTCCACCGTCAGAGAAACAGCACGGGCTCTGGGCCATCCAGAGCATGAGATCGCCCGCTTCACCCGGGGCCTTCCCCATTACGGTGCTGAAAATCTCTCAGCCCTCATCAAAAGCCTTCCTGAATGCCGTCATCTGCAGCCGGATAAAGAACCTCTCAAAAGCATTTTGAAGATCAGCGAAAAGATTGCCGGGCTGCCCCGTCATATTTCCATGCACGCCGGGGGCATGGTGGTGACGCCCCAGCCGCTGACCCATTATCTTCCTCTGGAGCGTTCCGCCAAAGGGATGGTCATCACGCAATACGACAAGGACGCTGTGGAACAGATGGGTCTGGTCAAAATGGATCTTCTGGGACACAGGGCGCTCAGTGCCATCCACGACACCATTCATGATATCCGTGAACATCGTGACTCTGATTTTGATATTGAAAAAATCTCTTATGCCGACTCCGCCTGTGCCCGCCTCCTTTCTGTGGGGGATACTGTCGCATGCTTCCAGATTGAATCGCCCGCCATGCGCGGACTCCTCAAAAAACTGGACGCCCGGGATTGCAATGCCATTATCCAGGCCATTGCGCTGGTCCGTCCGGGCGCATCGGGTAGCGGCATGAAACAGCATTTCATTGACCGACGCTTGGGACGGGAAGAGCTTGTCTGCCCTCACCCTCTCATGGAGGAGGCTTTGGGAGATACGCATGGCGTCATGATTTATCAGGAAGATGTACTGCGGGTCGCCCATGCCGTGGCGGGCATGTCACTGGAGGAGGCGGACGGTTTACGCCGTGCCATGAGCAAGAAGCGAAGTCCCCGGGAGATGCGGAAATCCAGACGTACTTTTCTGGAAGGTGCTGAAAAGAAAGGCTTGTCGGAAGAACAGGCCGCAGCTGTGTGGGAACAGATGTCCAACTTCGCTTCCTATGCCTATTGCAAGGCCCATGCGGCCACCTATGGTGAGCTCGCCTATCAATGCGCTTATCTGAAGACCCATTATCCAGCCGAGTATTTCAGCGCTGTTCTGGCCAATGGCGGGGGCTTCTATGCCGCTCCCGTGTATATCACTGAGGCGCAGCGCCAGGGAGTGACACTGCTTCCTCCGGATATCAACAAGAGTGCTTTCACCTATCAGCGCGAGGGCGACGGCGTCCGTATCGGACTGATGCAGATCGCTCATCTCTCTGAAAGAACGGCCCGGAAGGTTCTGGAGGCCCGGACGGCAGATGGACGCGTCACAGACATTCATGATCTTCAGCGGCGTATTCATCTCAGTCAGGTGGAAGTGGAGCTTTTATGTCAGGCGGGTGCGCTGGACAGTGTGCTCTCCAGAGAAAACCAGCTCCCTCTCCCCCGCCCTGTTCAAATGTGGACCTTGGGACAGAACGCATCGAAAGAGGAACTGCTCTTCGCCGAAGCCCCTGCAGGCTATGCCCCTTTCCCCGATCATACGCAGCGCATGCAGACGGACCAGGAATGGAGCAGCCTCGGTTTTCCTCTCCGTGCATCATTTTTGCGTTATCATGCCGCCAACTGCTGGAGTCGTCCTCTGGTTGCCAGTTCTTTTCTGGCTGATTACGAAGGGAAAGAGGTCTCCGTACTGGGAACGATCATCGCCACACGCCGCTTATCGCTGCGTCAGGGCCGGGGTTCCATGAAGTTTCTGAGTCTGGAAGATGGCTGGGGCGTTTTTGAAGCGGTACTTTTTTCTGAATCCTATGAGCGGCTGGGGCATTTGACGGAGCCCGGGGCCGTATGTCTGTGTACAGGCCGTGTGCAGCGGGAACGGGAGAATACGACGCTCCTGATCAGTCATATGGAAAAGACTTCTTTGGATTCCTCCGCTGAAATTAATTATACTGGAGCACTGTGACAACTGCTTTTTGAAACACCCATGGCCTCTGTACAGGCCCAAATGAAAGAAAGAATGATGATGACCCGATTGATCCATATGCTGATGCTCTCTCTTGTATTGCTCGTATTGGTGGGGAATGCCGCCTTCGCCGAGGATGCACCCACCTATGCGGAACGCCTGGGCTTTCCCAAAGGCACCAGAGCGGTGATTTTCCACAATGACGATGCCGGCCTCTGCCATGAAGCGAACCTGGCCTCCTTCCGTGGATGGAAAGAAGGACTCATCACCTCCTGGAGCGTGATGATGCCCTGTCCCTGGATCATCGAAGTGCGGGACTTCATGAGAGAAAACCCTGATGCCTGCTCCGGTCTGCATCTGACCCTCACCAATGAATGGAAGCAATACCGCTGGCGTCCCGTTTCCTGTGCGAAAGACAATCCCGGCCTGGTGGATGAAGACGGTTTCCAGTGGGGCAATGTGCGGCAAGTTCGGGAAAATGCCACTGTTGAGGAATATGAGGCGGAAATCCGTGCGCAGATCGCTCTGGCCGAAAAAATCGGACTGCCCATCTCTCATCTGGACACGCATATGGGTACTGTCTTCGCCACGGATGCATTTTTCGAGCGTTATGTTGCCATTGGCATTGAAAAACAGATTCCCATCCTTCTTCCAGCCGGACATATGACCCTGCTGGAAACGGAAGAACCGGAACTGATGAAACAGAGTGAGACAATACGTACTATTGGCGAGGCCATGTGGGCTTCCGGGCTGGCCGTGATTGATGATGCCCATACCAGTTCCTACAGCTGGAAAACCACGGATAAAAGAGCGCAGTTTACAGAGCTCATCAAATCTCTGAAACCCGGCATCACCCACGTGATCCTTCATGCCACCGTGCCCTCGGAAAACTTTGATGCCATCTCCACCTCCGGCGTGACCCGCGAAGGGGATCTCAATGCCATGCTCGATCCTGGGCTCAAAGCACTCATTGAAGAAGAAGGAATTGTCCTGACTTCCTGGAAAGAGATTCAGGAACGACGCAACGCCCTGAAGTAAGTTGTTTTTTTCCGCTCTCAGTGCCCGGGTGTGAAGCTGACAGGCTCACACCCGGTGCACGGGCTATATGAATACAAGCAAATAATCTTTTCCTTTTTCACCACAGAGGACACAATGGGGCATAGCGAAGCACAGCCGCAACCAGATGATACTTTTCGAATTGAACCACGGAATTCACTGAACACACGGAAAAAACACAGGCGGCATAAGACGATCTATAATCTTAACGCGTCCATTCTGTCCATTGACCCTGTATCAAAACCAAGAGCCACCTCCCGCCTCTCCCACATCCGTCCGATCCGACCGATCCGACTGATCCGACCGAATCTCCGGAGACTATTGACGCCTTCGAGTATCTTATATGCCTCACGACATATCCCCGCCATCATGCCGATTTTTCTGCCTTTTTGTTCTCCCAAGAGATAGAATTGTATGTTGTGTAATCTGTGGGTGATTCTTTGACCTCAAGTACTTTTCGGCCTAAAGTTGTATGACGTGGGAGCGCCAATGTCCCCATTGGCACACATCGCGGCAAAGACGATCAGTTGTTGTAGAATCTTGGCGCGATGCAAAGACTTGGGCGCATAAAGAAAAATGTAACCAAAAAAGAGATATTATGCCGCAACCAAGCCAATATATTCTCCAAGTCATCATACGCTGCAGGGCAATCGCATCTAAAGTCTTAATAGTCTTACGAGGTATTTATAATCCCATGCAGCTTTGAGCCTTCTTCCTTGAATCCCCACTTTTGCCGTGCTATCCTTTTTGAGGATAGACAGTGCAACT
>JAAYJV010000151.1 GCA_012522755.1 Candidatus Hydrogenedens sp. | reverse complement strand
TTTTCGAAGAAGTTTATATTGTTGACTCTGCAAGTCATATGCTTCCAAGATGTTGTGAGATTTTTCATTCGGCAAAGTGTCTTCCAACAATCACGAACAAATAATGCTTCGGGAAACCCTGAAAGACGTTGAGAGTCACTCCTGGGAACGCCAATTTCCACATTGGCACACAGCGGGATACTGTCCTCGAAAAGTCTGTGGGTTCTGATGCGGCATTAGGACTGCTGCCAATCAAAAAACAGATGGATTCAGAACAACTGAGTTCTCTTTTTTTCGAAGGTCAAGGTCATCGTACCGAATCTATGCCAGATAGTGGTATAGAACTTATTCGCCATCAGCCAATGTGGAAATTGGCGTTCCCAGGCTGCGCGACCCAAGGTCTTTAATTCATCAGTGTTCATCTGTGGTTCTAAGGGACATCGTGTCAGTGTCATCTCTTCGGACAAGATATATTTTTCCGTGTGTTTCGTGATTGACCTGGTTCAATTAGAAAAAAAAGCATCATCCGGTTGCGGCTGCGCTGCGCTGTGCTCTCTGTGCCTCTGTGGTTAAAAGAGAATTTGGTTGCGGCTATGCGGCGCTGTGTATATCTGTGTCTATCAGTGGTTCTAAAAATCTCTGTGCACTGACCTGCCCATTGTGGTGAAAAGGTCCTTGTTCTTTATTGCCGTGAGTTCAAAGCAATTTGACAAGAAAGGGTTAAATAAGTTATCCTATAACAACTTACAGGTGAGGTATCTTTTATTCGTTTACAAAACCAGTGTTTATATGAACGCTAAGGAGTTTCAATTATGCGTGTATTATCTTCTTTGAAAAGCGCCAAAAAACGTCATCCGGCCTGCAAAATCGTGCGCAGAAAAGGCCGCCTTTATGTCATCAACAAGAAAAATCCCCGGTTCAAAGCGCGCCAGGGCTGATTTTTTTTCCTCCTTTATTGTTGCTGCTGTCTGAGCTATCCCTCAGATGGCAGCATTTTTTTTGCATCCATGGTCGTTGAGGTCGCAGAATTTAAGAGACCTGAAAGGATCACTGATCTCTGGGGGAGTCGATCGGATCAGTCGGATCGGAGGGATGTGGGAGAGGCTCAGGTTAGTTCTGGGTATTGATTCAGGGTCAGTGGACAAAGTGGACATGTTAAGACCATAGATCTTTTTTTATGCCGCATTGCACTTTTTCCGTGTGTTCAGTGATTGACCTGGTTACGGTTGTGCTGCGCTGTGAGTTGTTGCGACTTATTTGCGGCGGGAATCCCAGTCACAGTCCCGGCATATCCACAGGGGTTGGCCCTCAGTCTTATAAATTCCCAAAGTGAAAAGCCAGAGAAGCCACCCTGCCAGTTTCCCGGAAACTTTGGCTTCTATTTCTTCTGAGCCACATAAAGGGCATTGCTGGAGTGGGGTATTCTCTGTCCAGCTTTCAGCCTCAAGTTCAGCGAGCCTTTCCATTTCATCCACATTGGCTTCAGGCAGCTCACGTAAGAGTGCGAGAGCGTCCTGAACCTGATGAGCATGGACCCTGATCTCAGGATGCATGTTCACGCAATAATATCGTGCGGCCCGGAATTTCAGATTGTCTGACGTGTTGATTGTGGGGATACCATGCTCAGCCAGAAAATCCGCATAGAAAGCGGCTTCTCCAGGATCCGCACATTTGATGAGGGTCACATAGCCTGATGTCATGAAAAACTCCTGAACCGGATCTTTTAAAAAGTATACAGGCAGCAGGGGGGAAGAATGCAATGCGACATGTCATGGCAACAACCGGATTATTCTTTTTCTCCGTGTTGCATTTAAATTGCAAATTCAAGCTCCTGGGAACGCCAATTTCCACATTGGCAGAAAGCGAGTTAACGCATTGATATGTTGTAAACAGTGATTCGGCAACCGGTCTGTTGCTAACCACGAATAAAATAAAGGCCCATGTAAACTCTGAGTCTTTGTTCTCCCGTCAAGTGCATACATAAGTCACGGTCTTTTCCCGGGCGTCCTGCCAATGTGGAAATTGGCGTTCCCAGGTAAGTCTTCGAGGCTTTTCTGAACCTTTGTGTACACTTCTGACGATCAGGCAAAAACCTATTCTACCGAAGAGGGTCACAATGTCTCCTCTTTTCTCTGCAAAAAATTGCGTTTCGTTTTGAACTCACGGAGGATTGCTGCAAGAGGCTTGAAGGATTTAGACCTGGATAAAGTGGTATATTTCCTGAACGCTCTGTAGTTTCACAGTTTTGGATAATGTATATAACATGTGTAAGGAATCTTATTGATATGCCTGTCCTTATAAACTCTTTTTTACTACTGATTATAATTTTGTGGCTGATTCCTGTAAGGGCTCTTATTAATGCGACTTCTCGTAAGAAACGTGTTTTGATCATACTGAGAAGAATTTTGCTGCTGACTCTGGTTCTTCTATTACTTGCCGGCGTTGGTGCATATGGCCTCCGACTTCGTGGCGAAACAAATATCAATGTGATACTTAATCGTTATCAGGAAACAACGTCTCATCAAGAGTTTCTTGATCTGTGTCGTTACACGAAGTATCCCCAGCTATTAAACATTTCAGTTACCAGTGAAGGAATTCGTATGGAAACCAGGGCTACTATTTTTGGTTCTTATACCTGTTTGTTTGTTGAGTTTTTGGAAGAAGAGCGATTGAAATTGACCCGTCAAGAGAAGAATATCTATTTCACGAAGGAACCTGATGAAGAAGATAACTATTTGAACAGAAAGGAAATTGTCGCTTTTTATAATAAGCTTGAACCAGGTATGGCTGACATGGAAGTGATGACAGCATTTCGAGAAATGAACCCTTATTTTCTGTCTTTGTACTTTACGCACAGCGGATACCGGGTTCCAGTTACGGGAAAGATTTTTGGTGCTTACTGGTGTCTTAATATTGAGTGTCGTGATGGATATATCCAGCGTCTGGAGATTCGCGAGGGTGACCCTGAGAAGCGACCTGAAAAAGCGCCTCCGGACAAAGTGTTATAAATGACCTGGCCCCGATTTTCCCGGACAAAAAAACACGGGTATCCAGATTAAGGCCACCATCGAATCCCCATAGTTGGATTCATTGGTATTTTGGCCAGATTTTGTCTTTAATTTTCCCGCTTTCCAAGATCAGGTTTACGGATCGTTGCATTTACCTGTCCGAGAAAGCTTGATTTGGACAAGGATGATAACCATTACCACCAAAGCCTTGGGGCACAGACTTGAACAAGACAGCGCAACCGGCCATTGCGTTGGGCTTGCGTCTTTTTTGTGGTCGTGGTATACTCTTGACTGTTATACCAAATCATAGGAAAGTGATTATGGGTGTGCTTCCCTGGAAATATCCCGCTCTTGGCGTCATACTTTCTTTTTGTCTCGCCCTGTCAGGAGCTTCCGTCTTCGCTCAAAGTGATGGCCGGACAACTGTAGCCAGTCGCAACGAGCGTACCATGCATCAATTTCAAGGGAAAGATGGTGCTGTCACCTTTACCAACCGTCCTGAGAAATACAAGCATCGCAGTGATTTTGTTGAACTGGCGATCAAATATGAACGCATCCCTCTGCCGCCTCAGTACAAGCCCACCCCCGTGACTCAACCCAAAGTAGTCACCGACGAGAATCTCCGTTCCATTGTGAGTCGTTATGCCGCTTTGTATGGCTTGAGCGAAACACTGGTCTACGCTGTGATCCGCGCGGAGAGTAATTTCAATCCCAATGCAGTGTCTCCCGCCGGGGCCCGTGGGCTCATGCAGCTTATGCCGGGTACAGCCGCTGAAATGGGCGTGACTGATATTTTTGATCCCACCCAGAATGTTGCAGGAGGTACCCAGTACCTGTCCAAGATGTTCGGCATCTTCAATGACAAGCGTCTGGCTCTGGCCGCTTATAATGCCGGTCCGGAGAATGTCAAAAAATACAAGGGCATCCCGCCTTTCGAAGAAACCAGGAATTATGTCCGTATCGTGCTGGCCTTTGAAGAAGCCTATGCAGGGGGAGCAACGGCCCCCAAACTGACCATTTCTTCGTCTGGAACAGGCAGCCAGTTTTCAAGTGCGCAACAGAAAGTATCGGGTAAAAAACCTTTCATTGTCCATTTCCACAGTGGACTGACCCAGCCAGCCGATCAGGTTCATGACAAAGATCCCTATTGGTACATCGAATATGGCCCCCGGATTTACCCCGTGCGCAAGGATCTTGTGAAAACCATCGAAAAGGCATGACCCCGGGTCTTTACCCTTTCTCTTCGTGGACCACCTCCACAAAAAGATCCAGAAAACTCTCCGGTGTTCTGTCTGCATCCTCCAAGGCATTGAAGCTGTCCACCAGAGTCACATAATCTTCCTGGTGCATTTTGTCCTGCAGATAGAGTTCATACAGAGGGGCTGTATCCATTATCCCATCGCGAAAGCGAGGGCATCCCACATTTTTATGAAGTGTAAAATGACTGAAAGTTTCTTCTTTGGTTTCATGCAGTTTGAAGGGATATAAACGGCATAAAATAGGCCGGTGTTTATAAATGCTGCAATAAAAAGTGTCCTGGTCGAGAAAAAAACAGCCTTCTTCCGCTGTACGGAACAAGGCCATGATATAGCGTTCCTTTCCGATGATCAGCCAGGTAGGGTCGCTCTTGGAGACTCCGTCAATTTCATCAGGTGTAAAAAACTCAATGAATTCGCGAGGATCCCGCTTCGTGTTCATGGCGATACGCAATACGTCCCAAGGCGTGGGGAGGCACACCACATCCCGACAGCAATGGCCTGAATGGTGGCATTTGAATTTTACAGTATATTTTCCCATACTCCGCCTTTCGCTGTTATTTTGCCTGACGAACGGCATCACTATACAAAAAAAACCAGATGGCTTCAACTTCAGTCCAAAAAGGGAAGTCTTTTTAAAAAGATACTGTCGTGCCTGGGTTACAGATCCAGTGGCGCACTTCGTATCTGCTTTGTAAAAATCATTTGTCGCTCTCATGAATAAGGAAAAGAGTATGTTCTGGAAGTTCTTCAAAGGTTCTTATATCACTGTGGAGCTGGAACAGGATGCCGGATTTATCGTCACATCCGACAACGCACCTGCTGACTATCTGTCCCGGATACGGTGGTGGAATTTTATGGAGGCGTGGCTGTGCTTTGCTCTGGTCATGGCGGTGGTCTGGTGCGAATACTGGCTGAGTAAAGACGCTACAAAAACATTTCGCATTGTCGTCGGGGTGCCGGCCATTGCGTGGATGTTTGTTCTTTCACCCCTCGTCCATTACCGTTTTGAGCAGTGCCTCTTTCTCCATCCCCACCAGTTGACGCGTGGTCTCAGTCTCTATTTTTGGGAGTTTCGGGGGCTGGGCAATCCCATGCGCTATTTTCGCGGACTGGATGGGGAAGGGCCTTTGGTCCTGAAGCACAAGAAAGTTGTTCTGGGCATGTTGCTTTTCATGACCATGCTCTATCTTTCGGCGGCCATCACCTTTTCCGTGGAGATAGACAAGCGATACGGCCACTATTATGGCGACAGTTTTGCCGGAAAAATACTTTTCATTTGTGGCCTTATCCTGCTTCTGAATCTGCTGTGGCTATTTGTCGGCTTTCCCTTCATGCTGCGTCTTGATAACTTTGCAAAGCATTTCCGTTTTGTCATCGCCTTCATACTGGCGTCCATTGTGCTGATACTGGTTTTTAATTGTATCTTCCAGTTTGTTCTCGAACCCTTACGGGACTATCTGGAACCATTTCACCATTTCCGTCTTCGAGGAGCACCGGCTCGAGAACGGCTGGCTGCTCTGGCCGATCCTCTGGCTATTTTCGGGCAATGGGCGGGCTATGTGACCTGGGGCTGGGTGCAGCAGCTTATTTTCGCCGGATATTTCGGCGTTCTCTTCAGCCGTGCTTTTCCTGTTGAGAAAAGTCGCTGGGAAGTCACCAAGGCATGCCTGTGTACCGCCACGGCCTTCAGTCTGGTTCATCTGCCCAATTTCTGGCTCATGGTCTTTACCTTCTTCGGCGGATTCTTCGGTACCTTTGTTTTCCTGCAAAGCCATAATCTTTTCATTCTGGGCATCTCCCACGGCTTCGCCGGCTCGCTCCTGAATAAAATAACCCCCATCAACTTCAGTGTCGGCGCGGGCCAGATGCCGAAGTGATGGGGGCTTGTGATTAAAACTTGTCCTTCTCAGTGATCAGGGAGTGGCAATGTGCAATTGTGCAGCCACTGGGAAGTGATCGGAAGGATAACGGCCTTCTTCACTGTATGTGATGGTTTCGCAACGGGATACCGTGATGGGCCCCTTGAAAAGGATCCAGTCAATCCGGCTTTTCTTGGTGAAATCCGGTGTTTTGAAAGCCGTGAAAGTCACTTCCGGCCCGACCTTCTCATCAGCAACCATCCAGGCATCAGTGAAACCACTTTCCATGGCAACCTCATAAGCGGGACTGCTTTCAGCAGCTGAATTGAAGTCCCCTGTAAGGATCGCCACGGAGTCTCCCGTCAATTCACCCATACGCTCGCTGATGAGCGTGATACCCTGTTTACGAGCTTCCTGGCCGATATGGTCCAGATGGGTGTTGAAATAATAAAGCCAGGTTTTGCTTTCCCGGTGATAGAAATGTGCCCAGGTGGCCATGCGTGTCAGGCTGGAGTCCCAGGATATGGAGGCGGGCACCTCGGGTGTTTCAGATATCCAGAAATTTCCGCTTTCCACGGGATCCAAGGCTCCGTGCCGGTAAAAGATACAGGTCATCTCACCTCGGCCGGTCACGTCCCGATCAATGCCCAGCCAGCGGTACTCGGGAAAAGCTTCCTGAATATAGTCAGCCTGGAAAGCCAGACATTCCTGAAGGCCGAGGAGGTCAGGATCCTGATCCCGAATGGTCTTGATAAGCATTTCTTTGCGATGGGGCCAAGCGTTCTCACCATCTCTGGCTGTGCCAAATCGTATGTTGAAGGTCATGACTTTCAAGGGAATTTCCGCAAAAGCAGCCGTTGATACGAGCAGTGCCATCAGAGCAACAAGGATACGATACATGAATTTTCCTTTCCATAAATGAGTTTGAAATGTTTTCAGTAAAGATTAACGCCCCGCAAGTTCTGCAGCACGAATAGTATTGGACATGAGCATGGCGATGGTCATGGGTCCGACGCCGCCGGGGACAGGCGTAATGGCCTTTGCTTTTTTAGACACACCGGCAAAAGCCACATCACCCACCAGTCGGGTACCGCTCTTCTTTGTAGCGTCGGGAATGCGGTTCACGCCCACATCAATGACAACAGCGCCTTCACGGACCATGCGGGGCTTGATAAACTCCGGAACACCCATGGCCGCGATAAGAATATCGGCTTCCCGGGTGTAGCGGGCGATACTGCGTGTCCGGGAATGGCAGATCGTCACGGTGGCATTGGCATTGTCCGCTTTTTGAATGAGCAGGGCCGCCAGAGGTTTCCCCACGATATTGGATCGGCCCACAATGACCACGTGCTTTCCTTCCGGACGGATTCCATAACGTTGCATGAGTACCAGACAGCCCGCCGGAGTACAGGGAACAAAGCCTTCTTCGCCATTGAGCAGACGCCCCACATTGACCGGGTGAAAACCGTCCACGTCTTTTTCAGGTCGGATCGCTTCCAGAACCCGTTTTTCATTGAGCCGGTCGGGTAAAGGCATCTGAACCAGAATGCCATGAACCCTTTCATCTTCATTGAGTTTGTCGATGAGATTCAGAAGTCTTTTCTCCGTGCAATTGGCCGGCAGGTCATGGGAGAAGGACTGGATGCCCAGATCAGCACAGGTTCTCCGCTTGCTGCGCACATAGACCTGGCTGGCGGGGTCTTCCCCTACAAGCACTACAGCCAGACCGGGCTGAATCTTTTTCTTTGCCAGAGCCGCTGTTTTTACTTTCAGCTCTTCGAGCAGGGATGCAGCTGTTTTTTTTCCATCAATAATACGGGTTTTGGTAATTGCCATTGTCTGCACTTTCTCCATACAGCATCTGAGGTGTAACAGGTGGATCGAATAAAAGGGAAGGCTCTTGCGGAAAAAGTTCCGAAAAGACCTTACCCATTCACAATTTTACTTGGTATTCCCCGCTTCAGTCAGTCTCGACTTTTTCCAATATGGCCAATATTTCCTGAACCGCTCCTTCCAGCCCGATAAAGATCGAGCGAGCGATAATGTCATGGCCTATATTCACTTCGCGCAGTCCCGGGATTCTTGCAACAGGAAGCAGATTGCGAATGCTCAGTCCATGACCGGCATGAAAATTCAATTCAATCTCATTCGCCACTGCGGCACATTCCTGAAGCCGCTCCAACTCTTTGCATGCTTCTGAACCCGTGGCCGCCGCATAAGGACCCGTGTGGAATTCAATGGCATCAGCACCAATTGCTTTGGATGCCTCCACCTGCGCTGCTACGGGATCGATGAAGGTGCTGACCAGAATGCCTTTTTCATGCATACGAGCCGTCACTTCTTTCAGCTTGCTGATCTGACCTGCCACATCCAGACCGCCTTCCGTGGTGACTTCTTCACGTGTTTCCGGAACCAGGCAAATGGTATAAGGGCGGACCTCTTCAGCAATAAGGATGATTTCCTCTTCAGCCGCCATCTCAAGATTCATCCGCAGTAGGAGAACCTGTTTCAAAGCGTAAATATCCGCATCCTGGATATGTCTGCGGTCAACACGCAAATGAACGGTGATCTGATGGGCTCCCGCCAATTCACACAGTTTCGCAGCGGCGATGAGGTCAGGGGCTTTTCCTTTACGGGCCTCGCGCAAGGTGGCGACATGGTCTATATTGACACCGAGTTCTATCATGATGATTGATTTCTCCTTTGGTTTGCCTGATCGTGCCCTGAAGTGCGACCGAGTACAGTGTCGCACATTTGTGCCACGAGGCTCATGGCACGCACATCATGAAAACGTATACAGTGTACCCCTTTGAGGATTCCTATTGCCAATGTGGCCGCTGTCCCTTCCATACGTTCATGAGAGGGAAGATCCAGCACAGCGCCGATGGTTGACTTGTTGGAGGTGCCCAAAAGCAAGGGGAAACCAAGAATCTGAAACTCCTCCAAACGTCGGAGCAATTCGAGATTATGAGCTACTGTTTTCCCGAAACCGAAGCCCGGATCCAGCCAGATCTGCTTTTCCTTTACACCTCTTTGCAGACAAAAGTCGATGCGTTCTTTAAAAAATTCCAGAATATCCTGAACGACATCCTCATAGAAAGGGGCAAGCTGCATGGTCTGCGGGGTACCCTGCATGTGCATCAGAACACAGGTACAACCATGCTCGGCGGTCAGGGATGCGAGAGAAGGGTCATGACGGAAAGCGGAGATGTCGTTGATCATGGAGGCCCCTCTCTCCAAGGCAAAAGCGGCTGTCTTCCCATGGATCGTATCCACGGAAACAGGAAGACCGCTTTCCACGGCTGTGGCCAGGACAGGCGTGATGCGCGCTATTTCCTCTTCAGGAGACACGACTGGTGCGCCCGGTCTGCTTGATGCTCCGCCGATATCAATGATATCCGCCCCTTCTTCAATCAACAGTCTCAGGTGATCGAGGGCACTTTCAGGGGAAATATAGCGTCCGCCGTCATGAAAGGAGTCAGGGGTAATATTGAGAATACCCATGACCCGTGTGGGAGAATCGGGAAGAACCTGAAGATTCCTGTCTGATCTGTTCATTGTATGGGCTGCTCCCACAGTCTGGGAAAGTCATTATCATCCCGCCGTCATGGACAGGGGAAGGAAAGACTCATTCATTTTCTCCTGCGCCCGGGAGTGGGGGAGGCAGGGGAGAAGTGTTTTTGGCCTCAACATTCTTTGAGACGGCTGGAGCGAGAGCATCCTCTTCTTCTGCGGGAGCTGGAGCGGTATCTTCGTAATTGTCTTCTGTTTCAGAGGACTTCGGTTTCTCCTTCGGCTCATCAGAATCTGCAGGTGTGTCCGTCTTGGCTGTCTCCGGCTTCGGGCGGAAGGGGAGCAGATCTTCGCCGCCCACCTCCACGATAATGGCATCCACTTCTTCGGCAAGAAGCGTTTCATTTTCAAAGAGCCGTTGTGCCAGGGCATCCAGTACATGCCGGTTTTTCGTGAGGAGATCTTTGGCTTCCTGATAGCAGCCGTCACAGATCTTGTGGATTTCCCGGTCAACAGCAGAGGCTGTCTCATCACTGAAATCACGCATTTTTGTAAAGTCACGTCCCAGAAAAACCTCATCTTCACCACCGAAGGTGACGGGACCCAGATCACTCATACCCCATTCACAAACCATCTTATGTGCCAGCTGGGTGGAACGTTTCAGATCGTTGGAGGCACCACTGGTAAACTCGCCATAGACGATTTCTTCGGCTGCACGTCCGGCCATAAAGAGCCGTATGGATGCCACACAATAGGAGCGTGTGAGGCTGTGCCTGTCTTCTTCCGGCAGCGAACTGGTGATTCCCAGAGCCATGCCTCGGGGTACAATGGTGACCTTGTGAATAGGATCGCATTCGGGAGTGAGCCGCGCCACAAGCGTATGCCCGGCTTCGTGATAGGCTGTGGAAAGTTTTTCTTTATCACTCAAAATCATGCTGCGCCGTGCGGGACCCATCATGATTTTGTCTTTGGCTTCTTCCATGTGCATGCGATGAACGGCTTCCGCATTGGCACGGGCGGCAATCAAAGCCGATTCATTGACCAGATTGGCCAGATCAGCCCCGGAAAAACCCGGAGTTCCCCGGGCAATAGCCGTAATATCCACATCATCGGCCAGGGGAACTTCCTGGTTGCTGATATGAATACCGAGAATGGCCTCTCGTCCTTTAATGTCAGGATTGGGCACGACAACCTGCCTGTCGAAGCGACCGGGGCGGAGCAATGCCTGGTCCAGTACATCAGGACGGTTGGTGGCCGCCATGAGAATGACTCCTTCATTATCTGTGAAGCCATCCATCTCCACGAGCAGCTGGTTCAGGGTTTGTTCCCGTTCGTCATGGCCACCGCCCAGCCCGGCACCACGTTGCCGACCGACTGCATCGATTTCGTCAATAAAAATAATACAAGGCGCATTCTTGTGCCCCTGTTGGAAAAGGTCACGTACACGGCTGGCACCGACGCCGACGAACATTTCAACAAAGTCTGAACCACTGATGCTGAAAAAGGGTACATCGGCTTCACCGGCCACCGCTTTGGCCAGGAGAGTCTTTCCTGAACCGGGCGAACCCACGAGAAGCACGCCTTTGGGGATACGGCCACCCAGACGGGAATAGCGTTTGGGATCTTTCAGAAAATCGATGATTTCTTCCAGTTCTTCTTTGGCTTCATCCACACCGGCAACGTCTTTGAAAGTGACTGATCGATCTCCACGACCGGCCATGCGCGCCCTGCTTTTTCCGAAAGACATGGCCTTGTTGGTGCTGCCCTGCTGTCTGAACATGAAAAACCAGAAAACCCCGAAGATAAGGATGAGGGGGAGAAGATTGATCAGCAGACCCTGCCAGAGCGTGCTTTCAACCTGAAATTCATAGGGGACATTCTGATCATCCAGTTTGGCACGCCATTCCTCGCGAAAATTATCGGTCTTGAACTCGAAACCCTGATTGTTATCCACCTTTTCCCGAAACTTGACCTTCACATCTTTGAGGTTGGAGCCGGCTTCTTTGATAACGACCGATTCTACATTGTTCTGGGAGAGTTGGCTGACGAAATCCGGTTCTCCCAAAGGACGCTTGTCTCCCTGCATTTTGCCCAGATTTGACATGGCAAAAACAATAATGATTAAAAGTACAATCCACAGGGATATGTGTTTTAAGAAATTATTCATAATAAAGGCTTTATTGTTCTTGAGACTCCTGAAGCCCACTCATGATGCCCCAGGGAATCGCAGCTGTTTGCAACGCTTACTGTCAGTAGAATGTTCAATATCCTGAAATTATACTAATTAACGGCGATATCTTACAAGCATACAGTATTCTCACCCGGAAAAGGCTCATTCTTTTTCTTCAGGATAAGAATGTGTTTCAAGCAGCAGGTCATCCAGGATCAACATTCTTTCAAACCAGATCATGATGAGCGTACATAAATAACGTCGCCCCATTTCACGGAGACGCAGGTTGGATTGTCCCCAGGTGCGGCCACTCCAGGAAATGGGAATCTCGGCAATGCGGAATTTTCGAATCAGTGCCGACAAAGACATTTCAATGGTGATATTGAAATGAGCAGCCTGCAGCGGGCTGATACTGTCGATGACATGGCGCCTGTACACCTTGAAAGCGTTGGTGAGATCGTTGTGTCTGGTCATGAAAAGCATGCGCAAGGCATGATTGACAATGCGATTGAAAAACAATTTCACAGGTGGATACATGCTGACTTTACTGTCTTTTCTGAAACGGGAACCGAAGACACAGTCATACCCCTCTTCAATTTTCCGGTAACAGGCCACCACGTCTTCAGGGGCATCTGAGCTGTCCGCCATGACAATGGCCACAACATCACCTTTGAAGTGACGCAAGCCACAGCGAATGGCACGCCCCAAACCGCCGGGGGGTGTATTGTGAACAACATGCAATTCCGGATATTCCCGGCTCAGCCCACCCAGAATTTCCGGAGTATCGTCCCGGCTGTTGTCGTTGACAACAAGCAGTTCAAAGGGAATCTCTTCATTGCGCAACTGCGTCGCCAGCGCTTGAAGGGTGGGCGGCAGGTTCTGTGCTTCATTGTATGCCGGGATAAGGATGGAATATAGCAGGCGGTTGTCTTTTACGGGCATGGGGAATTTCCAGGACTCAAGGCTGCATAAATTTCGATGAGAATGGATTTCAGATCATAGCGTTGTTTCCAGTGCGGATAGTGCTTCTGAAATTTGCGTGTGTCGCTGATCCACCAGATATGATCGCCAATACGGTTTGTTTCGCTGTAGCTCACCTTCATGGGATTGCCGCTGATCTCTTCACAAAGAGCCACCGCTTCCAGAAGAGAACAATGACTGAAGCGGCTGCCACCTATATTATACACTTCTCCTGAGCGCGGCGCTTTGATGGCTTCATCAAAACAGGATACCAGATCCGCACTGTGTATGTTGTCGCGCACCTGCTTCCCCTTATAGCCGAAAATATGATATTCCGTGTTGGTGACAGCGCATTTCATGAGCCAGGCCAAAAAACCGTGCAGTTCTGCTCCGGCATGGCCCGGACCCGTGAGACAGCCCCCCCGAAAAGTCATGGTTTTCATGCCGAAATATCGGCCATATTCCTGAGTCATGATATCAGCAGCCACTTTCGAAGCACCGAAAATGGAATGCTTGCACTGATCCAGACTCATGGATTCGTCGATACCATCTGAAGCATAAGGATGATTCTCTTCCACTTCCCATCTGGTTTCTTGTTCCATGAGAGGAAGAAAGTTGGGCTGATCGCCATAGACCTTGTTGGTACTGGTAAAAATAAAGACCGCATCCGGTGCATAAAGCCGGGTCAGTTCCAGAAGATGCAGCGTACCTTGGGCATTGACACCAAAATCTGTGAGCGGTTCCCGCGCCGCCCAATCGTGACTGGGCTGAGCGGCCGTGTGTATGATCGCGTTGATCTCGGAGCTGTATTCAGAAAAAATCGCCTCCAGAGCGGCATAATCCCGGATGTCGGTTTCATGATGACGGTATTGCGGGTAATGATCTGTAAGCTCCCGGGCCATTTTACCCGTGGATGCCTCTTGGCCGAAAAAATAGGAGCGCATATCATTATCAATGCCCACAACGGTATATCCTTGTGTGGCGAAATATCGGACACTTTCCGAACCGATCAGTCCGGCTGAGCCCGTGACGACTATGACTGCCATGATTATCCTTTTTACATACTGTACAGTTCTTCACCGCAGAAGAGGAAAATGCATCATCATCAAGATCTTACTTGTACATTCTAGCGAAAAATGTCCAGTGTGAATCAAACCGGCCTCTTTTTTGACTGTCTGAAGGATAGTGGCGTACAGTGATAAGCAGTTTATGTAAAGAACGAAAGGAATGATCAATGAAAAAAATCATTGCCATCAACGTCTTTGTATCCCTTCTTTGTGCCCTGTTGATCGCCTATGGTGCCTGGAAGTTTCTCTTCACCGATTATAAGCCCCGTCCTCAGGGTGAAGTCACAGCTATTCCTGAGGGAGAAGGCTGGCTCAATCTGCTCGATGAAGAACACGCAAAAGAATGGAGAAATATCACTGATGACGCGGAGCTTTTTGAAATCAAAGACGGCGTACTCCATCTTTTTGGAAATTCTCTGGGTAAATTGCGGTATGCAGGCTATGGAGCGCAAGCTTTTTCAGACTTTGAATTGCATCTGGAGTTCAAGGTCGCCCGGCGAACCAACAGCGGAGTATTTTTAAGAGTCCAGGAAAATGATCCGGTCCGGCGCGGTTTTGAAATACAGGTCCTCGATGATCATGGTTCCCTGCCCAGCCGCACAGGTACAGGCTCCATTTATGACATGGTCTGTCCCATGTACAATATGGCCAAAGCAGCCGGAGAGTGGAACTCTTATGATATACGCTGTCAGGGCAAGGAGATTCAGGTCACTGTGAACGGCATGAAAGTGATTGATACGGATTTTTCCATCCTGAAGAAACCCTATGGAAAATTTTCCATTGCCTATACGGAACTTCCTCTGGAAGGACTCATCGCTTTTCAGGATCATGGTGGGGAAGTGTGGTATAGAAACATTTGGATTCGTCCTCTGGAAGAAGTTGAGCAAGAATGATGTGTCCCTCAGTTGGAGAAATAAAGAGTTTTGGATTTGTAACGCTCTTCTTTTGCTTTCTTTTTCAGATCGCTTGCGGTGCCGCTCCCGCTGAGAGCACCGTTATTACCAGTGAAGATCCCCATTGTCCCGAAGGCTATGTGCTGACAGCCTCGCTCACCACTCATCCGAACAGTTCAAGGTCTTCGGCCGAGTCAGAGCGGATCATGGTGGACAGCGCGGCTGCTGAGCTCTCCAAAAATGTCGCTGTTCCCTGGAATTACGCCTGGACGTCTACGGAGCGTATTGGCTGTATCTTCTCCGGTCTGGATCCTGAAGCTGACTATATTCTGGGTCTTTCCTGGTGGGATGCGGCGGAAGAAGGAATAGTTCAATCTGTGCAGTTTTCATCTCCCGAAGATAAGGGCTGGCAGACGGCTGTGCCCGCTGCACCGGCCGCAGCCTTCAGTGGAGATCGTTCTGTTCCGGCTAAAATCCTTTTGCCGATACCGCAGAGTGGGGTAGAGGGAGGTATCTTTCATCTGTCTATCTTGAAAGAAGAGGGCCCTCATGCAGTCCTCCAGGCCGTCTCTCTTTTCCGCTTGAAAACAACAACAAGAGAAAAAAAGATTCTCATCATAACGGGGGATGATTATGGTGGCCACGACTGGGTGAATACTGCTCCGGCTCTTGCTCGGGTGTTGCGTGAGGATCCCCGCCTGGAAGTGACAATTACAGAAAGTCCGGCCATGACAGGCTCGCCCTGGCTTGCTTTTTACGATGCTGTCGTATTGCATTTTAAAAATTACGACCAACGTCTTTTGCTCGCTCCCTCTTCCGGAGAAGCACTGAGAAATTATGTGGCCAGTGGCAAAGGCCTTCTTCTATCACACTTCGCCTGTGGTGCTTTTGAAAACTGGCCTCCCTTCGAAAAAATCGCAGGACGCATATGGAATCCGGAATTACGGGCTCATGATCCTTATGGTGTTTTTCAGGTGCGCATGACGGAAGAAAAACATCTCATCACGCAGGGCCTGACGGATTTTCAGATTCAGGATGAACTTTATACCTGTCTTGATGGACAGCATGAGATCACTGTTTTGTGTGATGCCCTATCGGTGGTGGATGAAAAAGTGTATCCCATTGCTTTCATTGTGGAGAATACTGAAGGCCGGGTGTTTCACTGTCTATTGGGACATGATACTCAGGTCTATGACAATGAAGATGCGGCTGCCCTTTACCGGCGAGCTGCACTCTGGGCGGTGGGCCTCATCGGGGAAGAATAAAACAGTGTGGGAAAATCAGTCGGAGGTGGGTTTTGGGTATTGCTGCGGGGTCAGTGGACAGAATGGACGTTTCAAAGCTATAAATTGTTTTGTGCCCTGTTGTGCCTCTTCCGTGCGGCCCTCAATTCGGCAATGTGTCTTTTGTCAACCGCAAAAAATAAAGGCTTTGAAAATCTTGAAAGACCTTGAGAGTCACTTCTGGGAACGCCAATTTCCACATTGGCAGACAGCGCGTGATGGCATCGACATTTTGTAAACAGTGATGCGGTAACAGGTCTTTTGCTAACCAAGAATAAAATAAAAGCCTTTGTAAACTCTGAGTCTTTGTTCTCCCGTCAACCGCATACATAAATCATGGTCTTTTCCCGGGTGACCTGCCAATGTGGAAATTGGCGTTCCCAGGCTGCGCGACCCCAAGGTCTTTAATTTATCAATGTTTATAAAAGTCTTTGTGGAAAAAAAGTTCATTTGGTTGCGGCTGTGCGGCCCCGTGTGTTCAGTGTCTGAACTGGTGAAGAAAAGAAAATAGCGGCCGGGGTTGGAGTTGAAATAATGTTCCCTTACGGATACGCAATCATTGCCAAAGCCTGCACCTCCATTGTACAATCGTAGTGGTGCCTTTGGGACACTGCAACAATTACTGTAACACAGATCCTGTGTGTGGGGATGATATTTTATGACTACGCTTCTGATCGCTTTGGGCTCCTTTATCGGCTTTATTGTGGCTTATAATACGTATGGGCGGTGGTTGTCGCGAAAAATATTTTCTTTGGATCCTGCAGCTGCGACACCCTCTCATGCTTTGGCCGATAACAAAGATTATGTTTCAACCAGGCCAGCCATCCTTTTCGGCCATCACTTCTCGTCTATTGCGGGCACTGGCCCCATTGTAGGGCCAGCCATAGCCGTTCTGTGGGGATGGCTCCCGGCACTCTTATGGGTGTTGATAGGCTCCGTGTTCGTAGGTGCTGTCCACGATTTCGGATCCCTGGTCGTGTCCATGCGTAACAAGGGCCAGTCCATCGGCGATGTGTCCGGCAAACTCATCAGTCGTCGTTGTCGTTTTTTGTTTCTGAGCATTCTCTATTTCACACTGACGCTTGTTGTGGCTGTTTTCGGATTGGTGATTGCCACCCTTTTTTCCATATATCCGGGCTCTGTGTTTACAACCTGGTTCGCCATGCCACTGGCCTTGTGTGTGGGTGCTGTAATCTACAAAATGAACCTGCCTTTGTTCGTACCCTCTCTCATAGCTCTGCTTCTGTTGTACCTGAGCATCTACGTCGGTGTTTATTATCTGCCTCTCAATCTGGATCTTCCCCTCTTTCCCGGCTCCGGCGCATCATTGACTGAGTCCCTGCATTCTTCTGTTGGAATCTGGACACTGCTGATTCTGGTTTACTGTTTTCTCGCCAGTGTGCTGCCTGTCTGGCTTTTGCTGCAGCCTCGTGATTACATCAGTTCATTACAACTCTATATCGCTCTTATCGCGTTGCTGGCCGGACTCTTCGTTGCAGCACCGCCCATTGTCGCTCCAGCGCTTGGTTGTGGTGGTACAGGTGCTCCTCCCATGATGCCCTTTCTCTTTATCACTATTGCCTGTGGTGCTGTCTCAGGATTTCATTCCGTGGTATCTTCCGGTACTTCGGCCAAACAGATCGACAACGAAAAGGATGCACTCTTTATCGGTTATGGCTCCATGCTCGTGGAAGCCGCTCTGGCTGTACTGGTGATTCTCAGCTGCGTTGCCGGAGTGGGAATTCTCGTTCAATCGGAAGGCGGCCTGCTCACGGGCGAAGCCGCCTTCATGCATTATTACGGGGAAGGCTGGGAGACTATGACGATGGCCCACACCATTGCGATCTTTGTGGAAGGAGCGGGTAATCTCATTGCAGCTCTGGGGATCCCCCGCGATCTCGCCTGTGCTGTTGTAGCCGTGATGATCGCCGGATTCGCCATGACGACCATAGATACCTCCACGCGATTGAACCGTTATGTTATTCAGGAAATTGGCAATGCCCTTCAGGTAAAAGCCATCCGAAACAAATATACAGCCACAGTCATAGCTGTTGCTTCGGCGGCTGTTCTGGCTTTTCTGCCGGGCCCTCAAGGACCGGGATCCGGGGGTCTGCTCCTCTGGCCTCTCTTCGGCGCAACCAATCAGCTTCTCGCCGGGCTCGCACTCATGGTGATCGTATTCTATTTGCGCTGGAAAAACAAAAAGATTTTCTTTGTTGTTCTGCCTTTACTGTTGATGCTGCTCATGCCTGTCTGGGCCATTTTCAGCCAGATGCCAGGCTTTGTCGAGAAGCACAACTATCTGCTTGTCCTTTTTGGTTTTATTATTGTGGCACTGCAACTCTGGATGGTCGTGGAAGCGCTTCTGGCCTGGAAGACCATTCCCCGCGCTGCTGCAGAAAAAGCCGATCCGATGCAATAGAGTTTCAACAGACTATGACTGACCGGACTTCTGAAGAAAAGACAGTACGTCTCTTTGCGGCCATTGCCCTGCCCTCATCCGTGCAGGAGTCTGTGGCTGCTTATGTGGAAGAATGCCGCAACGCTGTCCCGACCTCCATACGCTGGGTGGATCCGAAAAATCTTCACATCACGCTACGATTCTATGGTGAGCTGCAAGCAGAGCAGGCTCTTTTGTTGCAGTCCTCTTTGGATCATTCCTTATCAGGTCTGACAGGACCTCTTTTGCAGCTTGCCGGTACAGGGGCCTTCCCTTCTCTGCGTCGACCTTCCATCTTTTGGGCTGGCGTGAAGATTCTTTCCGGTGACCTGATGCCGCTTGTGGAGGCCTGTGAAGAGGCGGCGCACCGTCTTGATCAGCCTGCTGAAGCTAAAAGATTTGTCCCTCATATCACTTTAGGACGTTTGCGAAAGAAAAAAGAGTTCAGTCACAGAGAAAGGGAAGTCTTTGGCTCCCGGACCCCTTCACACTTCGGACAGGAATTTAAAGCGCAGAATGTGGTATTGTTTAAGAGTCAATTAACCCCCCGGGGCCCTGTTTATACCCCTTTGAAGGAGTACCCGCTGCTATAATGGCTGAAAATACAGAAATCGTTTTTCATACAACTTTCGGTGCCTTTGTTTACAGTGCCATAACGCTGTATATGATGGCACTCCTTCTCCGCTGGCTGGCTCCTTTTCTTTCTTTGAATATGCAGGGAAAACCCTGCATCTGGCTGACTCCCATTACTGATCCCTATCTGAAACTGATACGGAATACTTTGCCATCCATGGGGTTTACGGACTGGTCGCCTCTGGCCGGTGTATTGATTTTGTGGCTGATCCGTACCTTTCTGGTGTCCATTTAATAAATCTTCATTAAAGAAAAAGGCGATCTTATGAAAACCAGCTGCACTGCAATGATCTTGGCTCTGCTAATCGGTCTCTCCCTTTCCCCGGGATGTATCCCTTCAACACCACCTCCTCCTGAAGTACCCGCTCCCGCAAAAGAGGCACCCCTTCCTGCTTCGGAGCCTCAGGAAGAGGTGACTGCTGAGGAAGGGGTTTCCTATCTTCGCGTTGCTCTCGGTGCCGATCATGCCGGACAAAGAACGGGTAGTGAACCCTCTGTCAGGCTCATTCCTCAGGAAAAAGAAGTGGGCTTTCTTCTGGAAGGGCACTTCCCTGTAGAAGGTATCGCCATTGAGGGGAGTCTGGTGCCTCAGGAGGACGGCAAATGGCTGCTCGCAGGGAAATATATTTCTTCCATTGACTCTTTTCAGCCCGGCCCTCCGGCCTACCAGGCTTTGGGAATGCTTCAGTCCCGTGAAGGCGGCGGTCTGGAAGTGACTGAGAGTGCCACAGAAGGCCTGATTCTTTTCTCTGCACCCATGCCGGCCGCGGACTCAGTCCAACAGCCGGAAGCACGGGAATTGCCCTTTGAGCTTGTTATAGAAGCCCCTCTGCGAAGCATTTTCAGCGTTATTGTCACCCCATTTTGAGCCAGCCGTGAATAAACCAGTCTCTCCCAAAGATAACAGCGATGACATCTATCCTCGACTGAAAGAACTCTGTCAACGCCATAATATCCGGTTTAAAAAACAACTGGGCCAGAACATGCTTCTGGATGACAATATCAATGCGATCATGGTCCGTGCAGCCGGTCTGACCCCGGAAGACAGTGTTATCGAAGTCGGGTCGGGGCTCGGGGCATTGACCAGGAAACTGGTACATCAGGCGGGGCGGCTTCTTTGCGTGGAAATCGACGCATCCTTCATGCCCTGTCTGGAAGAGCAGTTTGGCCAGAATGAAAAGGTGACGCTCTTTCGCGGCGATATTCTCAATCATGATCTGGATAATCTGATAGCGGAATTTTTGCCTCATGCCGGCACCCTGAAAATGGTGTCCAATCTTCCGTATTATGTAACCACCCCTGTGCTCTTTCATTTTCTGGAGAGTCCCGTATATTTTGAGCGGCTCGTTGTGATGACTCAGTATGAAGTGGGACAACGTCTGACAGCGGCTGTGAATTCTGAAGATTACGGTGTTCTTTCCATTGCGGCCAGGCTCTATGCTCATACGGATATTGTTCACCGCGTGCCTGCTTCCTGTTTTTTGCCCAGACCCAAGGTGGACAGCTGCATCGTGCGTTTTCGTTGTCACGAGGGGTCACCCTTTCCCGGTCTGGAAATTTCTGAAATCATGAAAGTGGTTCGCTCCGCTTTTCGCCAGCGTCGCAAAACATTGCGCAATACTCTCACAGGCGGTAATCTTGGACTGAGCCGTGAAGAGATCATGGACGTTTTGTCCGAGGTGGGTATTGATCACAACCGGCGTGCCCAGACCCTGGACTGCAATGACTTCGCTTCCCTGACAGCGCAAATCAAAACAATCAGAAACAATGCTCTTTCTTAAGATCTATGGAGAACAAAATGAAGGCTTTTTATTGTGTCGGAACCCATTGGGATCGTGAATGGTATAAAACTTTTCAGGAGTTCAGGATGTGGCTGGTGGAATGTGTGGACAAAGCCATGGATCTCCTGGAAGAAGAGGAGGTTTTCAAAGCCTTTCATCTCGACGGACAGACCATTGTCATTGATGATTATCTGCAGATACGTCCTGAGGCCAGAGAACGCTTTCTCAAGCATCTGAAAGAACGCAAGATACTTGTGGGGCCTTGGTATAACCTGCCCGACGAATGGCTTCTGTCAGGTGAAAGCCTCATCAGGAACCTGATGCGAGGTTACAGCGACTGCAGAAAGCTGGGCATTGAACCCCTCGATTATGCCTATACACCGGATCAGTTCGGACACATTGCCGCTTTGCCCATGCTCATGGGTGGTTTCGGTCTCAAAGCCGGCATCATCTGGCGTGGGGGCCAGGACGAAAACTATCCGGCCCAATTTAACTGGGAAGGTCCCGATGGAACTACTCTCGCCTATTGCAAGCTATCCGATGTGGGCAGCTATGGGCCCTATGACTTTCAGGTACGCAGACCTCTTCGGGAGGCCGGATTCACCGACGAAAGCTATAAAGAGCACTTTGAAAAATATTTTGAAACAGAAAAAGCGCGTGGATCAGCACCCATCGTTCTCATGCTCGATGCCATTGACCATCAGGACCCTGATATTGAAATGGTGCAGATATTCAAAGAGTTGCAGAAGCGCTATCCGGACATTGAATTTATCTGGACGGGACTGGAGGACTTCGGTCGGGAACTCATTCGTCATCAGGATACTTATCCGCTGCGCAAAGGAGAGCTGAGAGAGCCTGTCCGTGATACGGAGCGTTATGGTCATTACCTGATTGTCCACACGCTTTCTTCACGCATGGATCTTAAAAAACGAAATGATGAGTGCAGTGCTTTGCTGGAAAAGTGGTGTGAGCCTGTTCTGCTGCTCTCCGCTTTGAAGGGTACGCAGTTCCCCCGAAGCTATGTGGAAAAGTCGTGGGAATATCTGATGAAGAACCATCCTCACGATTCCATTTGCGGTTGCAGTATCGATCAGGTGCACCGGGATATGCATTATCGCTATGATCAGTCTGAACTCATTGCTGATGGTCTCATCCGCCGTGCTGTGGCCGATCTGGGTGATGCCACGGCGGAAGTGGATCAGTGGCAGCATATCACCGTTCATAATCCGCTGCCCTATGCACGGAAAGGAATCTATGATCTCGCACTGTATTTCCCCTCCGACTATGGACAGAAGACAGGGTATATTTATCATGACGGCCTGGCCACGGGGGAGCGATACAACAAATTCCATCTCGTTGATGCGGATGGCAGGCGTCTGAGCTATCAGCACAAAAGGATTGAGCGGAATATGGAATGGCCCCGCCTCAATGAACGTGGCCGGGAAATGTCCACTTTGGGCGATGCCTATCATGTCGCCGTGGAATTGGAGCTGCCCGCCTGTGGATACACTTCCTTCTCCATTGAGGGAACCAACGATGCCACACGTAACTTCGGGAGCCTGCTGACCGGTCCCTTATCCGCTTCCAATGGGCACGTGGAGATTTCTCTTGATAATCATGGGGCTCTATCCATTGAAACAGCTGATGGCCAGCGTTACGATGGCCTCCTCCTTTATGAAGACGCGGGAGATTGCGGCGATGGATGGACACGGGGAATTCCTGTAAATGATCTGCTTGTGCGTTCCTACGGGACAGAGGTCACGACGAGCATAGAAGAGAACGGACCCTTGCGCTGCACCTTCAGAGTGGAAAGAAAACTTGCCGTACCCGCAGATCTGGAAAAAGGCAACGGCTACCGCTCAGAAAATAAAGTGGAGATGGTCATTACAGATCGTATTACCCTCGAAAAACATTCTCCTCTGGTGAAGGTCAAAACCACCATCCTCAATACAGCCGAAGATCATCGTCTCCGTGTCTTTTTCCCCACGGACTGTGAGACAGCCGTCTCCTTTGCTGAGACACCTTTTGCAGTAGTGGAAAGAGAGATAGAAATTCCCCCTGAAACAGCCCTCTGGCAGGAAAGGGTCAACGAGGAAAAAGCTTTTACCACTTTTTTCGGTGTTCAGGATCAGCGCCGGGGCCTGGCTGTACTCTGTCCTGCAGGATTGCATGAATATGCCGCTCTGGACACGCCCCGTTGTGAACTGGCCTTGACGCTCTTCAGAGGCTTCGCCAAAACAGTGGGTACGCAAGGAGAGACAGACGGCCAACTCCGCGGCTGTCTGGAAGTGGAGTATGGGCTGTTGCCTCTCAGAGAGAAAGCGGATACACGACAGATTCTCCGTCTGGTCTCAGAGATGCTGGCAAGACCCAGGCATCATGAATCAGCAACAGCTTCCGCCGCCAGGTCACTTTTCAATCAGCTCAGCGGAGAAGCGGTCATGACCGCATTGAAACTTGCTGCTGAAGGACCGGGAGGGGTTGTCCGATTCTGGAATCCCACGAGCAAAGCAGTATCTGATGGCTTCAAACTCTGTCATTCTCTCACAGCCGCCTGGGCGTGTAATCTGAATGAAGAAAAGGAGCAGCCGCTGAATATTTCCGGGAACAGTCTGACCATAGAAATTCCGCCTTATGCCTTGCGCACCATCTATTTTGAATGGCAAGAAGGATAATGCTACAGTATAGTACTTTATGAATGGGTACGGCGTTTTCTTGAGCGCAGATTTTGTCAGTAATATTGTTGTAACATTCTTGTGAAGGAATTGTAAATTAACCAGATGCATGGAAGCATCGCGTCAATTGTTACAATCATTAGGAGACCTCAGATGATCTTTCTTGAACTGTTCCACAAACTCTTTTCAGTTGCTTTCAGTTTTTTTGCCGACTGGTTCACAGGTCTGGTCATGGGTTGGATTACCCCTGAATCCAGCGATGAATCTTGAATTTTCAACGGAAGCAGTACAACTCCAACCCAGTAAAACTAAAAGGATATTCCCATGGATTTCAGTATTCTTATTGCCAGCCTGATCAACACAGCAGTTACTTTTTTGCTTGACAGCTTTCTGAATGGACTCTTCGCTTTTCTGTCGGATATTTTATTCGGCGGCGCTGTCGTTTGAGTCCCCCTCACCATCCGTAAACAATCAAGTGGACACTTCGGTGTCCACTTTCTTTTTTTTGCAAGTCCTGACCCGGATCCTGTACATGCTTTCCGGGTCAACAGGCAATGAGAAGAAAAATGCCGCTGTTCTTCCTGTATCTTACAATGAACAGCGGCTTGGTTTTATTGTATGAGATGATACTCAGGGTTCCAGCAGGATGTAATCCAGCCCGAACATATAGTCTTTGGAATCGGGATGCTTGTCCACAATCCGCACATCAATAAAATTGAAGCCTTTGACAAAATCAACACGGCCCAGAGAGACAGGATCGCTGACAATGACTTCATCAGCATTATAGAGATCCAGAGCGGGGGCAACGACAGTGCCATTGATGGCCATCTCATGAATACCGTAGTCAGGGGCTTTGGTGAATACAGCGGAGACAGCATAGTTCCCGGCTTTTTCAACACGGAATCGCAGTTTCAGATGATCTTTCTGAGCACCGCCACGCCACCAGAGCTGCAAAAAGGAACTCCAGGGCCAGCTGCCGCTTTGTTTGTCCACCGTGCCGGCTGATACTTCCATTACGCGCATATTTTCCCCTTCCAAAGCACCTTCAACGGGTTCGGGTACTTCATAGGTGGGCACAGGGAGCAACTCGCCGCCAGGCTCTGAGAAATTATCTTTGCTCTCAGCTGTGGCGTACCAGAAGGCTGTAATGGACTGGGCTATATGAGTGTCCGCCCAATGCCAGACTTCCATGTCGAAGCGGAAATCACGGGTAAAGGGAATATCGTCCATGATATGGAAGCGGCTCACGCAGGTATGACCAAGATTGCCCGGACCGTCGCAGCGGCTTTGGTTGTGATAGGCATGGGTGAAGAGCAGGGGAGAGCACCAGGCATAGCCGTAATAATCTTCGGTTCCTGTGCCGAACCAGGTCGGGAAAGTGTCACCATCCACATAAATCTTTTCATCCCCTTCACCCCACCAGTGGGTCACGGGATTGGTGATATGGAGCATGACTCCGCAAAAACGTCCCTGACCTTGAGCTGTCATATAATTCCAATCCTGCATGGGACGTGTGGCAATATCAGATTCTCCCTTCCACTTGGCGTGAAAGTAAAGGCTGTCCTCTGTCCAGGGACGTTCAGCGACCAGGATCTCTCCGCTCAGTCGGACTGCAAAGCGGTTGAAGTTGATCAGCTCAATGTCAGCAGATTTCTGAAAGGGCATGACCCAACGGCTGTAGAGGCGGCCATCATCCAGCGTTCCCGATGGCAGCGATTGATACTCGTTGACACCCGGTGCCGTGCCGAAAAAGTCGCCCAGAGGCGCAAGTACAGAAGCTTCATTTTCGTCAAAGTTGATCTTCAACAGGCAGCCGCGCAAGGCCTCTTCAAGATTATCCGCTTCCACACTGCAACGGATTCCACGAATGGCGGCCGGTCCGGAGAAAGAAAAATCTTCCGAATCCGCACCCGATACGGTCACATCGAAACTATGGGCTGTCACAGGCTGCTTATCTTCAATCGCATCAGGATGAAGCAGAGTTGCGGCTGTGTCCCGCAAGGCTTTGACGTGGGTTTCCGTATCGGCAAAAGTGAAACTGTCCACCTCTGTGCCCGTCGTGTAAGTCCTGTAATTGATGATGTAGTAAATATCGCCTTCGTCGATGGTGATCTTGCAATGTTCGGCATAAGGGATGGGCACGTAGCTGTTCCAGCCCTGCCCGCGGTTGCCGCAAAGAGGGCTTATGAAAGGCTTGCTTCGACCTTCCAGAAAAGCAGCCAGCGGCATTTCAATGACCGGCTCGTCACTGTGATCCAGATAAAAGCGAACAATGCCTCCTTCCAGAGGATTGGCTGACCAGAAACGTACCACGGCACCGGGACCGGCCACATCCATGAGCACCCATTCCTGACGGCCATCACGTTCTTCTACGCGCAAGTGGTTGTTACGGTCGAGGTTGGCAAACCAATTTTGATCTGTGAGCACTGTGGGATCTGTGGAAAGCCTGTCATAGCTGGAAAACTGACCGGTCGTATATGGAATGGTATCCAGTGTTATCAAACGCTCCATATCCGTCATTTCCTCAAGCATAGTTCCGAAATTGACGGAAGCAGCGGAGACAGTCAGTACCGGAAGCAGGAAGAAAAGGAATGCCGCGACTGAAAAAGACCGGGTAAACTCTTTTCTCAGGATCATAAAGTTCTCTCCAAGCCCGTTGCCATGGAAAACAATGGGCACTGTTGTGGTTTGATCGGTTAAAACATCATCTCATCCAGCGCTTTGGGAGGCCCCAGAATTTCACGCAGAACCAGCGCGCGAACTATTTCATCACGTGAGCCCAGAGCATGGTGCAGGTCGCTTACAAAGGCTGTTCCGGGAGTAGCGGTCTGAACCTGCGGCATTCTCTGTTGTGAACGCTGGGGGCGCGATTGAGTCGGCCGTTGAGCAGATGCTTTCGCAGGTCGGGGAGCCCTGGCCGGCTTTGCTCTCTGTTCATAGCTTGTCACAGTTCGACCGGCTGGCGCACTCGGCCGAGGAGCGGCCTGTGGTGTCGGTCTCGGCCCTTGCGCGGCGGGTCGGGGCATTTCCCGTGCCTGGACAGGCCGTTGAACAGGGCTTTGCGGGCTTACAGGGCGTTGAACAGGCCGTTCAAGGCTTTGCTGCGGATGTTGTGCTGTCCTGACGGCTGGGCGTGGCTGAGGCCGTTGTGCTGTCACAGGCGGCCGTTGTGTTTCCGGTACAACAATGGTTCTTCCGCTTACCTTGGGTTTCGCAACAGGAATATCCCAATCGTCGTCACCATAAACCATGCGTCGTGTTGCATCGGAGATTTCTATAGGCGGAGGCACTTCAGAGAAAGTCTCATCGCTCTCCGTGCTCTCTTTCTTTTCCTTCATAAATCGGCCGATAATACTGAAGACTGCAATGATCACGAAGATAAAAAAGCCCAGGAGATCGTCCATAGGGTGATTCCTTTCAGTAAGAGTCGCAACAGGCCGTTATTTCAATTCATTGGTGGGCTCTGCTCCGGGTTTGGCGATGGATTCGCGCATGGAGGTATCGGCGGATATATTTTTCATCCGATAATAATCCATGATTCCCAGATTGCCATTTTTGAAAGCTTCTGCAATAGCCAGAGGCACTTCCGCTTCCGCTTTCACCACCTGTGCGCGCATTTCCTGAACAGTGGCAAGCATTTCGGCTTCCCTAGCCCGGGCCATGGCCCGCCGTTCTTCCGCTCTGGCCTGGGCAATTTGTTTGTCCGCTTCGGCCTGTTTGATCTGCAGCTCGGCACCGATATTTTCGCCCACATCAACATCGGCAATATCTATGGAAAGGATTTCAAAGGCCGTGCCCGCATCAAGTCCACGGGCCAGAACAGTTTTGGAGATACTGTCGGGGTTTTCCAACACTTTTTTGTGGGACTGGGAGGAGCCGATGGTGGTCACAATACCCTCGCCTACACGGGCCACAATGGTTTCTTCCGTTGCACCACCCACGAGCCGGCGGATATTGGTACGCACTGTCACACGGGCCTTCGCTTTCAGCTGGATACCGTCCATGGCTACAGCGGCCACAGTAGGTGCGCCTTTGGTGGGATCAGGACAGTCAATCACTTTGGGCCGTACCGATGTCTGCACAGCGTCCAGGACATCACGTCCCGCCAGATCGATGGCTGTGGCCTGCTGGAAGGAAAGATCAATATTCGCCTTGTTTGCGGCAATGAGCGCCTGTACCACGCGAACCACATTACCGCCGGCAAGATAGTGGGTTTCAAGTTCATTGGTACTCACATTCAAACCGGCTTTTACAGCCATGATCCGCGAGTCCACAATGGTTGCTGCGCTGACTTTACGCAGGCTCATGCCGATCAGTTGCAGCCAGCCCACGCTGGCCTGCGACAGCCAGGCCCGTAACCACAAGCGTATGTAGGATATGAACACGACCAAAATGATCATGAAGACAATGAAAATACCGAAAGCAAAAATCCCAAAGAGAGCATCCATGAATATCTTCCTTTTCCAGTGTTACGGTGAAGGGGATGAAACCGCTTCCACAACCACGCGAGAGCCCTGCACCTGCACGACAACGATGCGGGTACCTTCTTCCAAAAATGTGCCGTCAGTGACGACATCTATACGCTGTTTTCCGATGACCACAGTGCCTGATGGACGTAAGGCGGTCAGGGCTGTACCTTCCTGTCCCAGCAGGCTCAAGTCTGACTCGGCACTCACATAACCGGACTCCTGTGTCTGCACATGTTCCTGAGTCAGAAGGCGGGAAGCCTTCGTCCGGGTAAGGACCCAGAATCCCAGAACAATGCACATGGCGGCCCCGAGCAATTCACCGATGATAATGAAAAGAAAATAATCACCGGCCGTCTGAAAGCCCAAAGCGATACTGACCAGTATCAATAGGCCGCCGATGGCGCCCAGAACACCACCCGGCAGAAAAAACTCACTGAAAATCAACACCATTCCGGCAATAAAAAATAAAATTACCCATATCATAATCAGGCCTTACCTTCATTCAAACATTCAAGATAGGTGATCAACTGAGAAATTTCAACGCGGATACCCAGCAACACATTGCTCTTGTCACTGGGGTCTTTAGGGTCATGTTCTTCCAGGCTTTCAAAGGTATGGAGAAAGGCATTTTCAGCTCCGTGCAGATTGCGTGCCTGTTCCAGCAGTTTGTTGAAGCGGCGCGCAAAAGGAACGCAGGTATAATACCCGGCCCCTTGAGAAGAAACGATCTCCATTTCTTTCAGTAACTGACGAAGCATTTGAACCAGAATAGTGTTGTTATCCATGGACCTTAATCCTCTTCTTCCTGTTGTTGAACAAGATAGCGATTTCCTTCAACGAGAATAATTTCCACAGCTGTTCCTTTTTCAAGGAATTCACCTTCTGTCATGACATCATAGGTGGTGTTGCCGAAGCGTGCCCGGCCGGCCGGGCGGAGCATGGTCAGGGCTTGGCCACGCAACCCCACAGCGATGCGGCTCTCTTTTGCATCCTGAACAACAAAGCCTTCAGACGCGTTTTGTGCATCAGTCAGAATCAGTTTTCGGGCAAAGGATGAGCGAGGCAGAAAGCGCCAGGTGATTGCGACAAAAAGGAAGAAGAAAAATGCCACGGAAATCAGAATCATGCCACTGTCACGAAGACGTACATAATCCCAGGTATAAGTCGGGATGGGGACCCGTGTCAGAGAGAGCCAGATTCCCAGGACAAGACAGATGATGCCACTGATGCCCGTAATTCCGAATCCGGGTATGAAAAAGATTTCCAAAATAAGCAGAATCACACCGGCTATGACCAACAGCAGATCGAGCCAGCCCACAATGCCCAAAACCACTCGAGAGCCGAAATACAAGGCAATGCACAGTATTCCCAGCAGCCCCGGAAGACCAAAGCCGGGTGTCTTGATTTCTATGTATATACCGGCCAGACCGCCCAGAAGCAGCAGAGCACTGATGAGCGGGCTCGTCAGAAAAGCGTAAACTCTTTCTGCAAATGTCATGGACAGATGATGTATTGTGAAGGCGCTGTAACCCAGATTCTGCAAGGCTTCTTCCTGACTGGATGCAGTATGAGCAATGAGCCCGACCTCCAGTGCCTCGCGGGCCGTAAGGGTCAGCACACTGTTTGCAGGGCTGAAGAGATAAGCGTGGGGGGGAAGTCCTTCGGGAAGTCTGTCTGAAGATGCTGTTACAGATGCCGGTTCCTGAGAAGCCTGGTCTTTATCTGTATCAGCGTTGGTTTCCCTGCGTGTCTCCGGCAGATTAAGAGCATCTCTGACAGCTCTTTCCACTTCTTCCATAGCATTTTCGGGAATGATTTGAGCCTGGAGTCTGGCCAATTCCAGATCCAGATCATCACTTGTTCTGGAAGCGGCCGGGACCGTATTATATTTTTCCATGACACGGCCATTTTCGATTTTGTAAATGGTCGTGCTCCCGTCCACTTCCGCTGAGGCATATAATTCTATCTTGGGGTCCACCATGGCTTCACCGATGAGCGGGTTGTGGCCATTGGTTTCTCCCAGAGCCCGATATTTCGCCCGGAGAAAGGACATGGACTTTTCGTTCATGCTTTCATCCATTTCCACGCCGGGCATGACGGGCGTGGAGGCGCCGATGTTTGCACTGGGAGCCATGACAATGGTGTCACAGGCGTAAGCAATGAGTGCTCCGGCCGAGATGGCGCCTTTCCCATGGATATAGGCGATGGTGGGTATGGGCGATTCAAGAATGGATGCGGCAATGTCGATGGCCGCATCGACACGACCCCCGAAAGTGTCTATGGAAAAAACAAGCACATCGCCCTGTTTACTGTCTTTTTTGACTACACGATCAACAAGAACACTCACGCCATCAAAAATATCACCGGAAACAGGACAGATGAGCACCGTCTTTTCTGCGGCCTTATCCTCGGCAGACACCTGAGAGGAAGAAGAAATCAGCAAGAGGGGAAAGAAGAGAAAGAGCAGAGGTAAAAGCCGGATCAGAGAAATAGGATGATGACGCCTGAAATATGTCTTTCGCATATCCGGTCTTTCCTTCAGTGTGTGGGTGAGACGGTCTTTCTTGAATTCTTATTGTACGATGAAATATAGAGTGGCATCAATTTTTGATGAAATACAGTGCGCAGCACAGCCGCAACCAAATCAGCCTTTATCTTTTAACCAGGTCAATCAGGTTGCACACGGAAAAAGTACAAGGGGCATAAAAGGCCTGTATTCTTGACTCGTCCGTACAGTCCACTTGGGCCACTGACCTCGCAGCAATGCCCGGAACAGACTCCCGCTCCGCCCACATCCGACCGATCCGTCGGATCCGGCCGACTCCCCTGAGACCACTGAACCTTCAAGTCTCTTATTTTCCCCAAGACCAACCCCCGCCGTCATTCCGGTTTTTACGCCTTTTTGTTCTCCCAAGAGATAGACTTCTAAGTACGGACAAAAAAAATCCCGCCACACAGAGGAGGCGGGATTGAAAAGGCGAAAGAAAAAGTATCAGCGTTTGGAGAACTGGAAGCGTTTGCGTGCGCCGGGCTGACCGTATTTTTTACGTTCAACTTCACGGGCATCACGGGTGAGCAAGCCTTTACTGCGCAGGGTGGCACGAAGTTCTTCGTCCTGTTCCACAAGTGCACGGGCAATACCCATACTCAGGGCACCGGCCTGGCCGGCCAGGCCGCCGCCTGTGCAAAGAGCACGGACATCGGTGCTCTCTTTCAGTCCTGCGGTTACCAGCGGCAACTCAGCGAGCTGAACAAGTGTTTCACGGGCAAGATATTCATCAACAGGCCGTCCGTTAACGGTGAACACGCCTGTACCCGGTTTGATACGAACCCGCGCCGATGCGCGTTTGCGTCTTCCCAGTGCTACGATTTCTTTGGTGTTTGCATCTATCACAACAGGCTCTCCCTAAATGATTATTTCACTGTATATGGAATGGGGTTCTGCGCTTCATGGGGATGTTCGGCACCGGCATAAACGCGGTATTGCGTAGCCAGTTTGCGACCCAGACGATTGCCCGGCAGCATGCCGTTGATCGCTTTTTCCATGGCGCGGGTGGGGTGTTTCTCAAGCATAATTTCCAGAGGGGTCTCTTTCAGACCACCCGGATATCCAGAGTGCCGGTAATAGATTTTCCTGCGGCCTTTGGAGCCGATGAGGCGTACCTTTGCGGCATTGATAACAACAACAGAATCGCCACAATCCAGATAGGGGGTGTATTCAGGCTTGTGCTTGCCACGCAATAAGGAGGCAACAACAGCGGCTACACGCCCGATGGACTGCCCTTCAGCGTCAATCACATACCATTGCTTGGGCTCAGCCCCTTGTGTGGGGACATAGGTTTTCACAAAACAATCCTCCGGTTGGAGTCATAGCGACATTATAGGTTTGAGTTTCTAAATTGGGAATAATCAGCAACGGGGAGCTTAATCATAGCAAATAGAGAAGGATAAGTGCAACTTTCTTCTGCAGTTTATTTCCAGAGGACTTCAAGTTCAAACTGCACTTTCTCACAGTCAAAATCAGCAGATCTTTTGCCTGTATTGAAATCAAGGGGATGAGACGGTTTTTTTATCTGAATAGAGACAGAAAAAGGCCAACAGAGCCAGAAAAACTGGAGCCAGAGTACCAATGAGCAGACCTGAGCGGATGCTGGAATGTTCCGCTATGCCTCCGATAATCCAGGGCACTACCAGACCGCCGAAATTACCCAAGGCCGCCAGAAGCGCAAACATGGATGCACCGCCTTGAGGGAAAATGTCAGCCGTGATACCCAGCCAGGTCGGCCAGAGAACACTGCAGGCCAGCCCGGCAAGAACACAGGCCGCCAAAGCGATGGCCGGCACAGGAATCAGGGTTCCCAAAAGGTAACAGGCAATGCAAAGAAAGATACCGGCGAAAAGAACGCCGTAAGATCCCATCTTTTTCAAAACACCCGGTGCGGCAAGACGCCCGCCAGCCATGAACAATGAGAACATGCCGGCTGCAACGCCGCCCATGGATTTATCAAAGCCCAGACCCCGTTCTGCAAAGGCCGGCAGCCATTGGATGATTCCGTTTTCTGTCGCACCGATGAGCCAGATGATAATCAGGGCTGCAAAAAAACGGGGCCGTAAAATAAGATGCACAATATTGTCCCGGGAACGTTCTGGATGGACCAGTGGCGGAAAATCAGTCAGAAAGAGAAGGCCCGTCAAAGCGAGAGGAACCAGTGCCATGGCCGCTGCAAGAATACGCCAGGAGATACCCAGCCGCATACAGGCCGATGCCAGAAGAACGGTGGCCAATGCACCTATACAATAAAAGGCGTGAAGGTGGTTCAAGGCCGAAGCACGACGGTCAACGCATACAGCGGAGACTATGGGACTCATGAGCATATCCAGAATTCCCGCTCCGAATCCGGCTACAACACTTGCCACCAAAAGCAGTTCATAGCTGCGTGCAATGGAAATAAGCAACAGACCGATACCGGAAATGAGCAGGCCCAGACAAGTGAAAAGGGCCGCCCCGAAACGGTCAGCCAGGGGGCCGCTTAATAAAACACCGATGACCACACCTGCAAATACCAGTGCTGAAATACGCCCCAATTGCTCCTCGTGAAGATTACCGAACTCCTGGGCGAAAGTCGTGTAATGTACCGGCATGAGGTTGAGGCAGATGGCGACACTCACCATGCCGCCATAGCATAGAATCAAGAGCAGCGTGCGATTCACAGTATTCCTTTCAAAAAATAAAATTCGGGAGGGAAAGTATGGAACAGTAGAAGAATAAACAGACTGAATTCAATCGCTCTATTGAGCCAGATAAGCAGGGGAGTCTTCAAGTATGAGTCGAAACTGCATACTTTCGCAGCGCTTCAGAGCCGAAGAAAAGTGGAGTCATCCACGCTTATCGTCGGAAAAGCAGACGCCGAAAAGGCCTGAACTCTTCAATATTCAGAAGGAAACACAGCAGAGCATAAACACTTCCGGCTGTAAGCGCTGTACCGCCAAGCGTAAGCAGTTGCCTCAGGGCATGCGCTCCGCCAGCCAGCGTCTGCAACTTTTCATGTATAAACCAGGCTGTGACACCCATACAAAAAGTGGCAGCAATAATTTTAAGTATTGCCGAGAGAAAAGAAAGGGAAAACAAGCTTCGGACAGCCACACTGTAACAGAGAAAGAGAATTAAAAAGTTGACCGCATAAGAAATGCTGGTGGCCAGAGCAAGTCCCTGATAGCCCATGGGACCCACAAGAAGAGCATTTAAAATGATATTGAGAATCATGCAGCCACTGGCAATGATCACAGGGAGTCTTGTGCTTTGACGGGCATAAAAACCCTGTACCATGACTTTTACAAAAGCAAAGAAAACGAGTCCCAGAGCAGCGTATAAGAGAGCACCGGCCGCCATATTCGTGGCCTCTTCTCCAAATTCACCCCGTTGAAAAAGAAGCCGTATAACAGGGTGTCGCAGTACAATCAGAGCGATGGCCGCAGGAGCTGTAAGAAAAAAAGCCTGGCGCAGCCCTGAGGAAAGTAAAGATTGTTGTTCATCGTCCTTGTTCGAGACATAGGCTTTAGACAAAGCCGGGAGAAGTGCTACAGCAACGGAAACACCGAAGATAGAGAGAGGAAGCTGAACGAGCCGGTTTGAAATATACAGGGCCAGTACGGTGTCTTCACCCAGTGACAGGGCAAAAAAGCGGTCCACTAATTTGTTGACCTCGCCAGCCGCCTGACCCAGGATCACGGGAAAGAGAAGCCACAGGGCCCGGGATATACTCTTCAGATGCAGATGAAGTGTGGGAAGCACAAGTCCGATATGACGGAACATGGCAAACCAGAGCACAGCCAGTTGAATAAGACCGCCCACCCAGACCCCTGTAACCAGAGCCCAGGCCGGGTTGTCGAAACGTGTGCCCAGCAGAATGGCGCAGAGAATGAAACTGAAATTCATGACAGCCGGAGTCCAGGCTGGAGTGCTGTAATGACGCGCCACGAAAAGGGGAGCCATGGCAAAGACCGCTGTGCCTATGAAGAAGAGATAAGGAAAAGTCCATTGCATGAGACGGACTGTTTCCTCCAATTCTTCGGCGCTTTGCGGGAGCGCCTTACCCGTAAAGATTTTTAAAGAAGCCAGAAGACCCGGGGCCAGAGGCATCAGCAAAATACCGACGACAGTCAATACAACGAAAAAGCACAGCATGAGCGTCATGAGTGAAGAGATTACCTGTCTGTACTCTTCGTCATCGTGTTGAGTCCGGGACTGACTGAGCACAGGCACCAGTGCCGCATTGACCGCCCCTTCTCCGAGCATGTCTCTGAGCATATTCGGAAGGCTGAAGGCGAAGAGGAAAGAACCCAGCGGTATGGCGGGAATGGTGTGAGCAAAAACCATATCACGCAATAGTCCGGCAACACGGCTGATCATGGTGCCTCCGGCAAAAACGGCGGCGAAACGGCGTATTTGAGAAAAATCGCTCGAAGAATGACTCTGTTGTGTGTTCTGGTCCAAGAAATTCCCGTCCTCTAAAGTAACTCAAGTATACGCTTTTGGAGGGACGAAAAGAAATGCGCCACTATAAGGATGATGAAGGGGCTGCTGTGAGAAAATGGGCAGTGAAAATAACCCGACAGACTACTCTTTTGGCTCTTCTTCCTTTTCTTCGGACTGAGTCGTTTCATACAGGGCGGGGTATTTGGGCGTGATACCGGCATAGAAAGCTTGGAGTTCGGCAATGTCCCGGTCATAATCTCCCGTGGGATGGAACAAGCCGTTCACGCCGCCCCGACGTCGTCCATAATCCAGAAATCCCAGAGCAATGGGGACATTGGCGCCCACGGCAATATGATAAAAACCTGTCTTCCACCGTCGCACTTTTTTACGGGTACCCTCCGGAGGAACAGCCAGAATCAGGGTGTCCCGCTGTTCAAAACGTTCGATGCACTGACCTACGACGCCGTTGGGTTTACTCCGGTCAATGGGAATTCCGCCCAGCCAACGCAACAATCCACCGAAGGGCCATCGGAAAACAGATTCTTTACTCATCCAGAAAAGCTTGGCACGGAACAAAAATCCCAGAGCGAGCATAATCGGCAAATCCCAATTTGAGGTATGGGGAGCGGCGATAAGTACAAATTTGGGAACCTCCGGAATATCGCCCTCCTTTTTCCAACCCAGAATACCCAGGAAAATACGCGCCCAGATACGGCCGATGACAGAAACAAAAGGTGTATCAAAAATGGTGTAAGACATGGTGTTTCTCCAAATCAGGCAAACAGGAAGTGTTGAATGTTTAGCATTATACAGTAAATGGAGTGTTGATTTCTTCCCAGGGAAACAGGTGTCTCATGCCCGCCGAAAAATACAGCCCTTTTTTTCATTTCTTTTCACCACACAAACACAGAGGCCTGCCGTGTCCATTCTGTCCGCAACTCCCTCAAGATCGGATACAGACCTTATCAGGCACCGCCGGAGACCCTGGTGCAATTACTGAAACAAAAAAACTTCCACCCGTTTTCCCAAGTCGGTGCCGGGCCGGAAAAGAATGAGATCTTTGCCGCCTTGGCCGTCCAGATCATAAGGGCGAGCTGTTCCGAAGGCGGGAACAGCAAATTTTTTCCAGGGGCGTGAAGACAGAAAAGCTTTACTGTCCCCCAGATAGAGAGCCAATGTATTTTTCCCGCTTCCATAAATAACATCCACGAGACCGTCTCCGTTGAAGTCACCGAAGGTATAGGCAACCCTTGCCCGCCCTTCAGGCGCATCCATGGTCATCTGTGTGCTGTAGTCGGCTTTGGAATGAAACCGCTGACCATCAAAGAGATGTACTCCCGCTTTAATGCTGATTTTATTTCTTACAAAAAAACTCACCAGATTCTTGACACCGAAGGGAATGCGAATAAAGATGAGGTCTTGAAAACCGTCACCATTCACATCCAGAAGAACGGGACTGGAGACAGCACCTTTTGCCGAGAAAATCGCATCAGGCGTGTCGTCATAAACAAAGGGTTCTTTCGCCAGATATACATGTGTCTCCGCATACATCTGGCTTGTTCCTCTGGTCTGGGTAATGACCAGATCAGGAAAACCATCACCTGTAATATCTTTCATTCTGGCCGAGGCATCCCATTTTTCTTCCAGCTTCATGGGCAAAGGGATACGCTTGCGTTTTTCCCAATCATCGCCCCAGGCGAAATCCGCGAACTCATCGCTGAGAAAAGCCAGAGCCCGGGTCTTTGTTTCCGGGTGGGCGAAGGCATGAATATCGGGAAAGCGATGCACAATGAAGATGCTTTCTCCGGAACGCATTTCACTGACGAGATCACAGGGAATGAAGGCGAATTCTTCTTGGGAGTTTCTGATTTGAAAACCTCCCGGAAGCGGTATCAACCATTCATCCACACCGGAGCCGCGCAAGTCCAGGGCACCTGCTTTGACAAAGGAAGGCTCCCGGCTCCCTGTGGGATAGAGGGATTGAAATTCAAGTGTTTTCAAAAGAGAAAACCCATGGCCAGTGAAGTGATAAATCTTTGCGCCTGATCCGTGGACAGCCACGATTTCCACAGGTTCTTTTCCGTCAACCTCCGCCAGGAAAAGCGCTCCTGTTTCCTCCGGCAAGGCAAGGCGATGGGTGGGTTGAGAGGGGTAAGCGCCCTCAGTGTCGGGAGCGTAAAGAAGCAGTTCTTTACAGGAAGGCCAGGCCTGCTCATCATTTACCAGAAGAAGGATATCCTGCTGATCGGTCTGGCTCATCTTTGCAGTGGCTACATCCCAGACATTTGCAGGTGATTCCAAGGTGAACAGCCGGGGTTCAGCAATTTGAAGGGTCAGCAAAGAAATGAACAGCAGAACATTCATGATCTTTCCTTTCCGGATCAGAACGGGCTTTCCTCGGGAGAAAGGACAGAGTGGGGGAACTGTCATAGGTGGCGTGTGCCAGAGGGTATGTACTGTTTGACAGACCTCGGAGGCACTTTATTTCAGCCTGGCAGACCGGTCAGCAGCTGCAATGGATCAGGGAGTTTTCCCTTCGCTTTCATAGAGCAGTCCCACGCTTTCAATCCAGGACACAGGCTCTATGGAAGGATCGTGATTCCATTGTATACCCAAATTGTCCAACAGAGAGCCTTCCGCCAGTTGCAGTTCCACCAGTGCTTTTTCAAAGGCGATACTGGCCTGTAATTCTGAAACCTGTGCGGCTGTGAGATCTTCCTGAACTTTCAATACCTGGTAACTGTTGGAAATACCGATCTTCAGGCGCTTCTCTTCGGCCATGACATTGGTTTCCTGAAGAAGCGTTGTCTGATGGTTGCTTTCCACCAGTGTCTTTCCTGTAACCACGCCACGGGCCGCCACATGAATGCGCATCATCAGTGCCATGAGCGCCTGTTTCCGCCGCTCTTCCGCCTGACGGACGCCGAGGCGTGCCCGTTGATGAGCACCGCGACCGGCACGGTTGTTGATGGGAATGGAAGCCTGGATGCCGAAATTATAGGTATAGTCCTGATTGTCACGGATACCGGCCAGAGTGCGGCCCAGAAGGGTGTTTCGTCCGCCGCGGGCATACAATCCCACAAAGTCCACCTGAGGAAGCATATCGTTTCGAGCCTTTTCTTCCTCGAGGAGCGCATTGGCGATTTCCAGATCCGTCATGATATTTTCAGGACGCAGTTCCAGGGCTTTCTCAACAGAGATCTCCAGACTTTCTTCGAAAGCGTTCGCATCAAAAAAAGTGTTGCTGGATGGATCCGGTCTGTCCAGAGGAAGGATGGTAATAGGAGAGAAACGATCATTGTCTTTCATATTCAGCAGCAGTTTCAATGCGTCCCCTGCGTCGGAAATACGGGCAAAAGCCTGTATGAGTTCCGATTGGCGCATGGCCACCCCGGCTTTAGCCTGTAAAACATCGATGTCCGCGGCCGTTCCGATATCACGGCGTGTTTCACTGATGGTCAGCAACCGTTCCGCATTGCGCAAGGCCCCTTCATAGACCCGGACTGCTTCCGTGGCACCCACGAGATCCCAGTAGGCTTTGATGGTATCAGCCGTTTTATTGAGGATTACCAGTTTCAGCTGTGCTTCAGAAAGTTCTTTCAAATTGGAGCTGGCACGGATTCGGATACGATTGACATCTTTGCCGAAGCCACGCAATACAGGTTGGGTCAACATGAGTCCCAAGGTTGCGCCGTATTCGCCAACACTGCCACCATAGGTGTTTTTGTCGAAGTCCACTTGGAATTGGAGGGCATACTGGGTACCTGTAGTCAGTTTTCCGGCCAGAGCGCTTTCGTTGCTGAAGGATCGGGAGTCAATGGCTGAAGGCATGAAAACGCCGGCGAAAGTTCTCAGCTGCTGGTTGAGGGAGAGGGCGGCCCTGGTAAAAGAGAAGGTATGCTGGAAAATGGGATCGAACTCGCCATGAGCTGCAAAGTTTTCCGCTTCAGCCTTTTCCGGTTCAAGCTCCGCAATGAGGATATCGGGGTTGTTGTCCACGGCTATACGGACTGCATCATTGAGACTCAGTCGGAGTATTTCAGAGTCGGGCATTCTTTCGGCCGCAGCACGCAGCTCGCTCAGATCAATGAGATCAGCGGAAATGGCCGCTTTCAGGGCATTGGCACCGGCGCTTTGTACACTGTCCGCATCCGCCGCGGCTGTCTCACTGTGAGCTTCCGGGATCGCATCATCAAGATCCTGTCCTGAAGCGGTGAAATGACAGGCCATTGCTGCACAAATCAAAGAAATGGTGAGTCCGAAATAACGCATATACTGCTCCTGTGCGGCCTGTGAGTCGCATAAACTGAAGTGTCAAAGGAAGGTTCAGGAAGGATCTTCGCCACGCAGCTGTGAGGGGTCGATATTGGCACGCTGTCTGGCCTCAGCCTGAACCTGCTGTACACGGGCGGCGAAAAGGCGCTGTAGCTCAACCACGGCCTCCTCAAGGACGGCGATTTCCTGAGCATTCAGATTGCCTTGTGTCTTTTCTTTCACCATCATGAGCATTTCCAGGCTCTCTTTAGCCTGTTCAAGATTAAGCGCGGGGGCGGACTGACCCGGAGCTGCAATGTATCCCAGACAATACATGACCTGTGTTGCCAGGGTACTGACCAGCCCTTCAAAGACGGGATCTGCTTCACCATCCGGCGGGGGAGTACCGGCCGGTGCATTCGCAGCCTGAGCAGCCTGAGAAGCCGCTCCGGCTGCAGCCTGACGGGAAAGTTCTTTCTCACGTTGGACACGTGCCTTCCAGTCTTCGTCTACTACAGTCCGGGCTCTCATTTCATCCATGACATTCAACCTCGTTCGCTACAGCACTTTTCAATGACACAGCACGCCAACCGTGAACAGACCGGCAAAAGAAGAAGAGCCATGTACAAAGAAAACAGTGCCTGACCAGGGATCAAAAAAACGACTGTCTTCCGATCATCAGGTCTTATTTGTTCTTGTGTCTGTTCTGTCTGGAACGTTTTTTGCGTTTGTGTTTGTTGATTTTAGCTTTGCGAACTTTTCTTCCACCAGCCACGAGTAAATCCTCCAGATTAAACCTTATTGTAAGCAAATAGTATGGACAAAACCGCCTATTGCAGCCAGGAGGCTACAGGCAATTCATAAGATACGATTTCATCTTCAGTAAAATACAAGGCTATTTCGCGTTGGGCTGTTTCCGGCCCGTCCGACGCATGCACCAGATTCTTTTGATTGCTCAGCCCGAGATCACCGCGGATGGTACCCACGGCTGCATCGAGGCAATTGGTTGCTCCGTGCATTTTACGAACTTGGGCAATGGCATCTTTTCCTTCAAGTACCAACTGGACTGTCGGTCCGGAAGTGATGAAAGCCACAAGTTCTTCATAAAAGCTTTTGCCCTTATGTTCGCCGTAATGCCTTTCAGCCTGCTCCGAGCTGAGCTGCTGCATTTTGAGTGCGATCAGTTTCAATCCCCGGTTCTCATAACGTCGCAGGCACTCTCCAACGAGACCACGGCCCACGCCGTCAGGTTTGATCATTACAAAAGTACGTTCCATCAACGATAGCTTTCTTATACAACAGGTTTTTTGCCATGATGCACCCTGTTCTGAAAGAGGAGAGGAGACCACAGATCTCACACTGGAAGAAAGGGTACAAAGGCCGTACAATTACTTGACGTTCAATGATTACCGGGTTGGATGGTAATTATATCAAAATACCTTTGGGTGCCTCAAACCGTTACAGTCTTCTTGTTCGTCCCGTTTTTTTGATGCATCGGAGGGTCTGTTTTTGATACTCTATTTTAGGACTTCTTATGATTTGCCTGCAAGAGTTGCAGTGCCGGTGATTGAGGAGGTGCGGGCTGGCTGTCACCAACAATACTTGTAAGATATCCCCAGGCTGAGTTTATTGACTGTGAATGTCCGGATTTTATACAGGATACCAATCTCCTATGTCCTCTCAAAGAGATGATCATGAAAATCGTATTTGCTGTACACGCTGTCTTATGGACGACAGGGTGGCGGGGATTTCTTTTGATGCTCAAGGAGTCTGCAGCCATTGCAGGATACATGACCATCTGGAAAAACTTTTTCCTCTGGGTGCGACGGGAAAACAGATTCTGCTGGATATGGCGAAAGGTATGCAGAAAGACGGCCGGGGCAAAGCCTATGATTGTATAGTGGGTCTCAGTGGTGGAAGAGATACTTCCTATTGTCTCTATTATGCGAAAGAAGTATTGGGACTCAGACCGCTGGCTGTTCATTTTGATAATGGATGGACCTCGGATATCGCCCGTGGAAACATGCAGCGGATTTGCGAGAGACTGGAGGTGGATCTGCAGGTGATTACCATGGATTGGGAAGATTCCAAAGAACTGACCAATGCCACCATGCGGGCCTGTGTCCCCTATCTCGATCTGACCAACGATATCGGGATCGCCCGCACACTTTATGATATGGCCTGCAAACATAAGATCCGATATATTCTGCTCAGCCATTCATTCCGTGAAGAGGGGATCACTCCGCTGTTATGGAACTATATGGATGGGCGGTTTACCCGCGCCATTATCCGGCGTTTTGCCCGCAAAAAAATCACTCACTTTAAAAATGCGGATCTCCATGACTTCCTCTATTGGATCCTTTTTAAAAGAATCAAGGTGGTCAATGTCACAAATTATTATGATGATATGGGCGACAGCGTGGAGACCATGCTCACGGAGCGTTTCGGATGGGAAGAGCCGGGCGGGCACCACATGGACAATGAATTGTTTATCCTGATCTATTACTATGCTTTGAAAAAGTTCAACATTGACTGGCGTATTGTGGAGGTGTCCGCAAAAGTCCGTGCCGGTACCTTGACTCGTGAAGAAGGGCTGGCTATCATGGATAGTATTGCATATTTTGACAATAAAGAGCTGGCCAGCCGTGCCCTGCAAAAGCAGGGGGTGTCCGAGGAAGAATTTGAAGAGATTTTGAAAAAGCCCAACAAATATTTTACCGACTATCCAAACTATTATTCCTGGATAAAAATTTTCAGGCCTGTCTTCAAACTCCTCTGTCGTACCCATATATTACCGGCCCATGCCTATGAAAAATATTTTAAAGTCTTTTAATCCGGTCTCTATTGTTTGTGCCCAAAATATGTGCAAGCAACCGACTTGCAAAGCCCTATGAGGATACAGTTACCATGACTACAACCAAAAAAGATATTGTCCAGCAAATGTCCGAGCGACTCGAGGCGCCTCCTGTTGAGATTCAAAAATCTGTGGAGACCATGTTTGAAATTCTGGGCGATGCTCTCGTAGCCGGGGAATACTGGGAAATCAGAAACTTCGGCGTTTTCAAAACCAAGCAGCGGGCACCACGTACGGGAAGAAATATTCATACGGGCGAAAAGGTTCCTGTACCCTCTTATCTGGATGTTATTTTCAAACCCGGTCGCCTCATGTTGAAACGGGTGGCCCAGGTTACACGTTTCACCGAACCGAAACGACGCAAAAAATAACAGTTATTCGCCTTTGATCTTCCAAAGAAAGCACTTGAGATGGCTCTCTCGCCCGATAATAACAGTCCTCTTCCCCTCATGCTCGCCGGTGATACAAGCACGGGTTATTGCACAGTTGCACTTTGCAGCTGTGATACACAGTCCGGACATTGTATTCCCTTGAGCACAATGACTCTGGACAGTAAACGTCTTCATTCTGAGCGTTTGCTCGGCGCTGTTCAGTGGGTTCTGGATGAGGCCGGGGTCGCATTCGAAGACCTGTCCTGTCTTGCCATGACAACAGGGCCCGGTTCTTTTACAGGCTTGCGCGTGGGGTTGGCTTTCTGGAAGGGACTTGCTCTTGCCTTGCAACAGCCTTTGATATCCGTGCCGACCCTGGATGCGCTGACACGGCTCAATGCCTTTCCCGAGGGCACCCTCATTCCTCTTCTCGATGCGCGAATGAAAGAAGTATTCGGAGCGGTCTATCGTTTTGAATCAGGAATCCGGACCAAGGTTACGGAAGATCAGGCCGCTTCTGTAGAGTTTTTTATTGCTGAAGCCTTGAAAGAAAAAGGGCCTTATCTCTTTCTGGGTAATGGTGCGCAAAAATATCGTGAAGCCATTCTCTCTGCAGGCCGGGAAGTCTTTATTGCTCCCCTTCATTGCGGCTTGCCCAGGGCCGAAGCCGTAGCGGCTGAAGCCCTGGAACTCTGGATGCAAAATCCGGATCATGATCCGGCCTCTGCTGTTCCCCGTTATCACCGTCTTTCTCAGGCCGAACAAGCCCGATCACAGCGTGAGGCTTCAGAGGCGGACGCTTCGGCCTCTGAGAGTGGCTCTTCATGAATGACGATACCACTTCAGATTTTTCTTTTCAGCTTCTCACGGAGGCCTATATGGATCTTGTGGCTGAAGCGGAAAAAGAAGCCTATCCCGAAGCCTGGACCACGAGAGAGCTGAGAATGGAAATGGAAAATCCCCGTGCTTATTTCTTTCTCATGTTTCATGACAATGAACTGGTCGGATATGCGGGATTTTGGGATATGGTCGACGAAGCCCATGTTACACGTGTCACCATTCTTCCCTCTTTTCGAAAGCGCGGATTCGCCCGTCCTCTGATGCAGCGTCTTTTTGAGGAAGCGTTGGAGTGGGGGTTGGATAAGATCCGGCTTGAAGTGCGGGAACATAATTACCGGGCAATATTATTGTATCTTTCTCTGGGATTCCGGCCCGTGGCTTATCGCATGGGCTACTACCGGCGTACTGATGAAAATGCCCTGGAAATGATCAAAGAATTTGATTTTCCACAAAATACCCTTTAATGCAATTGACTGATGAAGTCGAAGACAAGGAACACGGATAATTTGAACAGCCAGGATGGAAGCAGGGCATTCAAGCAGCGAAATCGCATACGGTACATGTTTGATGCCATTGCCCGCCGTTACGACCTGATAAACCGGATTTTCTCTTTCCGACAAGATGCGGTCTGGCGCAAGGCCATGCTTCAGATTGTATTCAAAGATGAAAATCGGGTGATCCTGGATCTGGCCACAGGTACGGGAGAAGTACTGCTTGGCATCCTGAAACATGATGACGGAAGCCGGGCTTTCGGAGCCGATCTTTCCTTCTCCATGCTGCAGGGTGCTCAGAGAAAGCTTAAAAAAAAAGGAGCTGAAAAAGAACTTCTGGTTCAGGCTGATGCAGCCACACTCTGCTTTGCCGACCACAGCATTGACACGGTGACCATCGCTTTCGGCATACGTAATTTTGCACAGTTGTCTGAAAGTCTTGAAGATATCTTCCGTATTTTACGGCCCGGCGGAAAACTCGTTATTCTCGAATTCAGCCTGCCCAAAAACTTTCTCATACGCTGGGTCTATTTGTTCTATTTCAGATATCTCATGACTCCTGCAGCGGGAAAGCTGAGCCGACAGGCCGAAGCCTATAAATATCTGGACCGCTCTGTGGAAGCCTTTCCTGAACCCAATATCATTTGCGGCCATTTACATACAGCCGGCTTTGACCCTGTGGAAGCGAAACCACTGACCTTCGGTGTTGCCACGCTCTACACGGCCCGACGCAACAAATAAAAAACGTCCGGTAACAGTACCGGACGTTTAAAAGAATTTGTTGAAATTGCCTCTATGCGAGCAGGGCTTCCGCAATCTGCACTGTGTTGAGAGCAGCGCCTTTAAGCAGGTTGTCCGATACAACCCACATGTCCAGCGCACTTTCATGAGAGATGTCTTCACGGATACGGCCCACGAAGGTGTCGTATTTACCCGTGGCACAGGGGGCAATGGGATACAACTGTTCGGCGGGGTTATCCTGAACGACCACACCGGGGGCTTTGGACAGAATGTCCCGCGCTTCCGCGGCACTCAATTTCTTCTCGGTCTGTACATTGATGCTTTCACTGTGACCGTTGATCACAGGAACACGAACCGTCGTCGCCGTGACTGCAATACTCTCATCACCGAGAATCTTCCTGGTCTCATCAACCATTTTCATCTCTTCGCTCGTGTAACCGTTATCAAGAAAAGCATCACTTTGCGGAATCTGGGGGAGACAGTTGAAAGCAATCTGATGGGGGAAAATTCGGGGCGCATAGCTCTCCCCAGCCAGCAGCGCACGGGTCTGTTCTTCGAGTTCCGTGATGGCCGCTATGCCGGCACCGGACACGGCCTGATAGGTGGACACAACGACGCGACGGATGCGGGCCGCATCATGGAGGGGCTTCAGGACCACAACCATTTGTGTCGTGGAACAGTTCGGGTTGGCAATGATTCCCTTATGCGATTTCAGGGCATCGGCATTCACCTCGGGAACAACGAGAGGAACATCAGGATCCATGCGGAAGGCACTGGAGTTGTCAATGACTACAGCACCTGATGCCACAGCCGCTGATGCATATTTCCTGCTCGTTCCTCCGCCTGCGCTGAACAGGGCGATATCGATCCCTTCAAAGGACTTGTCCGACAAGACCTCCACAGGGATGGTCTCGCCTTTGAACGATACTGTTTTGCCGCGTGAACGCTCGGAAGCCAAGGGCACAAGGCGGGCCAAAGGAAAATTACGCTTTTCCAGGGTTTCCATCATCTGACGTCCGACTACACCGGTTGCGCCGACTACAGCGACGACTTTTTTACTCATCGTTCGGTCCTTTTCTGTTAATCCTGTCTTCAGCTTCCGGTCTTTTCACTTTGAGTCCGGGAGACAGGGGAAGGAAGGGTTAAAAATAAGGCGCCCCGAAAAAATAACGAGTCCAGGGCGCCTGCAATTCTGAATCAGTCTGATTATGAAAGAGATTGCTGCAGCTTACTGAGTGGCTGCTTCCAGCGCGGTGACGAGATCAGCCTTGGAGGTGACACCGACGAAACGTTTCACTTCCGCACCGTCTTTAAATATGATCAACGCAGGGATGCTGGCAATTTTCAGATCACCGGCCAGGCCCTGGGCACTGTCAACATTGACTTTGTAAACAGAGGCTGAGTCACCGACAGAGGCGGCAACATCTTCAAGAATGGGGGTCATCATTCTGCAGGGACCGCACCATTCCGCCCAAAAATCAACCAGAGAAACGCCGTTTTCTACTGCACTTTTGAAAGTTGCTTCTGTAAGTTCTGTAACTTTACTCATGTTAATATCCTTGTCAAACAGGTTGTTACTCCAGTTTCTACTGCAGGAAAGTATACAGGATTTGCAGTAAAAACACCAAATACACGCATAAACAGATAAGGATGGAGGTTGGGCCACACCCTTTTGATCACTCAAAACCTGTATCCGGAAAGTTTAACGAGCGGCGGCTGTGTTACCTGTGCCGGCTGTAGCGAGAATATCGACAGCCAGAACATGGGCCGCCCGCTGATTGAACTTGAGGATCAGTTCAGAGAGACCGGCATTATCACGCTGTGTCAGCAGATGGGACAATCTGTCCAGTGCCCGGGCCGAGGCACCCACGCCCTCTATGCCCAGCAGACGCAAGATCAGCGCTTCACATTCGTCTGTATTATACAGGATCGATTGTCTGCTTGCACATGCCGTGATTACTTTTTGAACAAAGGAAAGGCGTCGCATATTCCATTGTCCTGAAAAGCGCAGTGGCAACCGGCTGGGATCCAGTTCTTTCTGATACTTCTTGTAGTTGATGGCGAAACTGAAGTGGCGTGACTGACAGAACCACAGGGAGTCAGGAACGACAGCCGGTGCATGCAGACTGACTCCCGTCGGCTGATACTCTTCGAGAAAACGTTTTGTTTCCGCAATGCTGTGTCGATCATCAAAGGGACAGGGGCCTGTCAGGTGCAGTGCCGTGAAGAGGCCTGTCTCCCGACAGAGTCGCAAAGTGTTGCCCAGGGCGCTGATGCTGATCTGCAGTCCATAATAATCTTCCAGAAGACGCTGGCTGCCTGTGGGTATCCGAAAACCGATGCTGCGACAGCCTGAGGCGAGAAGAAGCCGCGCTGTGTTCCCTGCAAAGGCTTCATGAACATTGCCAAGACTGTACAGAACCAGCAGATTGCGGCTGAGCAGTTCCCGGGCCAGATCCTCCACCTCAGCCATGGACACGGAGCCCGCATCCAAATGGAAGGCAACAGCACCGTGACAATCATGAAGCCACTTGATCTCCTCAAAGATTTCCCGGCTCGTTTTCTCTTTTCTGCTGCTTCTTTTCGTGTCATGATAATAGAACTGGCTGGGTGCCCGGGAAAAAGAAAGCGGATAGAACTGCAGAAATTTGTTGCGCTTTTCTTGTTTGGCCATGAAAGGAGCAAGAGGGGAGAAGGCCTGACTGCGTGTCCACCACTTGTCAGTGTGCTGATTCTTCAGGAGCATGGCACGCTCACTGGGACGGGGATGGTCACTCAAAAAAAACAGGGCCCCTTCGCAAAGAGTCCTGGAAAACTCATCAAAAATGATGGCGTCCAGAGCGGACAGGTCTGAAAGGAGAGAGGACGCGAAGTGAACCGCATAAGGTCCCGCAAGCACCTGAATCATTTCAGGAAAATGTTTTGAAAGAGTGAGACCCGTCCGCCGTGCTTCTTCGTAGTCCTCACGGGTTTCAACATAGAAGACTGACATGGCCGCGACCGGAAGAGCACATAAAATCTCCTGGCGAGAAGGTGCTCCTTCCTCTTGAAGGGCTGCAAAGTGTTGCAGATCTGTTTGAAACCCCAGTTCACAGAGTTGCCCGAGGGCCTCCAGCAAGACGGGACGAGGGCATAAGGACGACAGAGTCAGCGAAGGGCCGGGGGTATAAATCAGGCGGATCAGTGCCACAGTCATTCCTCCCAGAGTCTGTTATGGATCGATCGGGCTGTCTTCATGGTTGAAGACCCTTTCTCACAGTTTCAGACACAATATATGGTGCTCATTCGTCGGCAACCACTACATATTGTCCTTATCATACCACAATGTACCGTATTGTGCAACATAATGTGTTCATTGTTCCTCAGAGCTCTGTGAAAGTGCATGGATGCAAAGATGACAGATATATGGTGGAGTTGATCCATAAAAGCTTTAAAAAACACTATATAAAGGGGTATAATGAACAGATACTCTTCTGGCAAAGAGTGGCTAAGGAAGGTCTGTACGGTTCATGACAAAACTGCAAGTGACTATCTACACAGACGGCGGATGCGAACCCAACCCCGGGATCGGAGGGTGGGGAGCCATTATGATTTGCGGCCGCCATCGCAAAGAGATTTACGGTGGGCATCCAGATTCCACGAACAATCGCATGGAAATGACAGCGGCCATAGAAGCCTTATCGGCCCTCAAACGTCCCTGCCGGGTGACGCTCCATTCAGACTCCAATTATCTGGTAAGAGGCATGACAGAATGGCTTGCAGGCTGGAAGCGCAATAATTGGAAACGCCGGAATGAGCCTGTTTTGAATCGGGACTTGTGGGAAGCACTGGATGCCCTCGCCCGGCAACATGATATAGAATGGGTCTGGGTTCGAGGTCATGCCGGGAATCCACTGAATGAGGCTTGTGATCGTCTTGCCGGCAAGGCTATAGAAGAACAGCGAGCCGGACTGTCACGGGAGAGCTGAAATGAATATACTTCAACGGCCAGACAAGAGACGGGGCTTATGAATCTGCCATCAGTCGCAAAGCGAAGATTAACCTATTACATTATTCCGGCCCTGATCGGATTGGGCGGAGTTGCTTTTTCTCAGCAACTCGATCATATCGCCCTTCGCGCAGCTGTTCTTGTTATTTCTGTTCTGGTACCTTTCTATGCGGGCAGCAGCCTTCTTGTCCGCTATTACACCAGCCCCATGGAACGGCTCGGCATGGTACTGGGCTTCCTTCTTCTGGTGGCTGGCGCCTCTCTGGTCTTTTCGGGAGTTTTTGATACACTCAGCGAATCTGAATATGTAACCGATACCGTCCACGCCATCTCCCGCTCCATAGGGATATTCAGTCTTCTGGTGGGCTTTATTGTCGTTTTCATGGGGATCATGCGTAAAGGGGAGGGGATAGAGGAACTCACGGAACGCTTTCGTTTCCTGGCCGAACATATCTCCGATGGATTCATCCTCAGTACACCTGATGGCACCGTTCTTCTGGTGAACCAGCGTGCTCTGGATATCTTCGGTAAAGACCGGAAATCTGTTATCGGCAGCAATGCCCGCGATCTGGCCCTGTCCTTCGGGCTGGAAACGATTGCACGCCAACTGGACAACCGGGCTGTGGGTGTCGCCAACGAATATGAAATTGCCTGGCAGGTCAATGATGAAGAGCGCATCCTCCTGCTTAACGGAGCGCCTGTCTTTGACAAACACGGGCAGCACTCTCTTACCATGGCCACCATACGTGACATTACGGAGCATCGTAAACTTACCGTGCGGGTGGAACAGTATGCCCGGGGACTTCAGCAACTGGTGGACAAACAAACGCGGAAACTCCATCTCTCTGAAGAACGTCTGCGACAACTGCTGCTCTCCATGAACGAAGGTTTCATTACCGTCGATCTGGATTACAAAATCCGCTTTGCCAATGAGCAGGCCCGCAGAATCCTCAGTACAGAAGATAAATCGCTTATTGACCGGGAGATTTTTGACTTTGTAGACTCTGTCGGTCGTTCCCGGCTGATGAATCTCTTTTCAAAGTCCATGGAGCACAAGCCCGGTCAGGCCCTTCGTCAGGAAATTGATCTTTTGGGTGCTGGTGATCAGGAGACTTCCGCCCTCGTCGGTGTTGCCTATCTCAGCACGGAAGAAGAAGAACACAAGGGCTTTTCTCTCGTGATTACGCCAATCGGCGATCTTAAACGCATGCAGCTGCAGCTCATGGCCCGGGCCCGTGATCTGGAACGTGCCAACGAAGAACTGCGCCTCCACGATAGAGCCAAAGATGGCTTCCTTTCCAACATCACCCATGAATTACGGACTCCTCTGACAACCATTCAGGGGTATATCGAAATGCTCAAAGAGGATGATATGGGCTCTGTCAGCGATGAACAGCGGCGCGCGCTTGTGATCATGGACCGTAATGCCCGACATCTGCTCAACCATATCAACGAACTCATTGAATTCAGTCGCATGCAGATACGGGGTATTCAGATCGCCTCCAATCTCTATGATGCCTGTGTGCTGGCCCAGGAAGCCATGACAGCATTGGTGCCCGCGGCTGAAGAAAAAAGTGTCGCACTCCAGGTTGAAGTTCCTGAAGGTGCCATTTACAGCTGGGGAGACAGGGACAAGATCAGTCAAGTGCTGGGCATTTTGCTGAATAACGCCCTCAAATTCACGGACAGCGGCGGTACAGTTGCCATACGCGTTTCCATGAAAGCCCACCGCACTGTTTCCTTTGAAGTCATCGATACGGGAATCGGCATAGATCCCAAATACCATGAAAAAATCTTTTCCCGTTTCTTCCAGGTGGACAGTTCCAAAACGCGTCAGTATGAGGGAGCCGGTATAGGCCTCTCCATAGCTCAAACCATTGTGCAGGCCCATGACGGTTTCATCTCCCTCCAGAGTGACAAAGGAAGCGGCACCACATTCACTGTCCAGTTCCCCGAAGCGGCCTATCTCTCCGGAGTCAAAGAGGAGAGTATCCCGGTTCTTTCTGAGCTCAGCATTCTTCTCGTTGAGGAAAGCCCTGAACGGCAACAGGCCTTCACAACGCTGTCGCCTCTGCGGCATTGTCAGGTGACCATAGCAGCCAATGCCTACGAGGTAACCCGGTGGACGGAGCCCAGAGACTTTGATCTCATTCTCATTAACGATGCACCGGCTGACGTGGCCGGAGCCACTTCCCGCCGGATATTGCGTCAGCAATTTGCTCTGGCCGGACTGCCCATTCTTGTCCTCACCAACGAAGAAGGGGAGACTATCCGTCTCACAGTTGAAACAGATTCAAACCTGTATTTGCATTACAAGCCTTGCACAGCCCAGAGTCTGACCGACAAAATACTCTACATTATCACCGGTCAGGAAAGTTATAAAAACGGTATGGAAGACGAGAGCCTGGTCTTTGATTCGGACAAACTGCAAGCTGTCGTAGTGGACCAGGATTCCGAATTTCTGGAATGGATGAACAAGGCGCTGCACTTGCAAAATATTGATGCACGCATTGCCAATGCCCCGGAAAGGCTTCCCGAACTTGTCCGGCAGAAAAGAACCGATGCCGCCTTTCTCGATGCTGATATCACCTCGGGACAACTTTCAGAATTGCTCAACAATTATTTCAGTGATCCCGAAACAGCCCGGGTACCCCTCTATCTGCTTTCAGGGATGCGCAATACCGTGGATGCCGCCGGTGATCTCGACGGTATCGCCGGCGTACTGCACAAGCCTTTTCCCATAAGCGATATGACAGGACTCATTAAAAAACAACGGGATCTGCAGAAAGAAAAATCACAAACCACAGAAAACAAACAGTCATAAGTCTTCATGAGGAGCCCGATAAAGTATGATTTTAAGTTTGATTGCCACCCTTTCCCTTTGTTTGACAACTCAAACCGTACAACAACAATACGAACAACTTCCCCTCAGTTACATATGCATTGAAGTGGAGACGGGTCTGGTGATTACGGAATCAAATGCCGATCTGCAGCGACCCCCGGCAAGTATGCTCAAGATGATGCTCATGCTCCTGGCGGATGAAGGCGTGGAAGCGGGGAAATGGACTTACGATACACCCATACAAGTCTCTAAATTTGCACAGAGCATGGGAGGTACCCAGGTGTATCTTGCAGCCGGCGACGTCTATCCACTGGAACAGATGCTCATGGCCATGTCCGTCCTCTCCGCAAATGATGCCTCCGTAGCTGTGGCGGAAACCCTCTTCGGAAGTGTGCCGGACTGTTTGGAGGCCATGAACACACGGGCACGGGAATTGGGAATGAGCCAGACGCATTTTACCAGTGTCCATGGTCTGCCGCCCAGTGACCGGGAAAACTTTGATCTCACCTCAGCCCGGGACATGGCCATATTGGGCCGGGAATCTCTCAAAATACCCCATACCCTGCGACGGTCCAGCACGAAAGAATATACGCTCCGTCCGGGAACACCGGCACGGCCCAGCACGAACAAACTCATGGACCGCATGCCCGGCTGTGACGGACTCAAAACAGGCTACATCCGCGCATCCGGCTTTTGTCTCACAGCCACTGCTCAGAAAGATGATATCCGTCTTATTGCAGTGCTCATGGGCAGCGACAGAGAAGGACGCTTCAATCATACCCGCGATATCCTCAATGAATGCTTTGATAAAGTCATGCGTATTCAGCCTGTTTTCAGTGGCATGGCCATCGGCAAAAGTATCCCTGTGGAAAAAAGTCTGGACGAAGTTGTCGGCCTTCGTGCTTCTAAAGATATTACGGCACTCATCAAAAAGGAAGACAGCGAAAAACTCTTCCTGGAGATTACCGCTCCCGTCGCTCTCGAAGCTCCTGTGGAGCAGGGCACCGAATGCGGAAATGTCCGGCTCATGCTCGGTGATCAGATCCTCGGCATAAGCCCCCTCTATATTGACAGAAGCGTTGAACGGGCCCGGCTCATTGACCGCGGACTGGGATGTCTGGGAAGAAAAAGTCAGGTCCGTTAAAATTCTTTAAAAAAAGGTTCCTGGATTTCTGCAAGCTGTCTTCTGATAATCACGAACAAATAATCCTTTGGGGAACCCTGAAAGACCTTGAGATTCACTCCTGGGATCGCCAATTTCCACATTGGCTGACAGCGTGTTATGACATCGACATTTTGTAAACAGTGATTCGGCAATAGATCTTTTACTGGCCATGAATTGAATAAAAGCCTTTATAAACTCTGAGTCTTTGTTCTCCCGTCAAATGCATACATAAGTCATGGTCTTTTCCCGGGTGTCCTGCCAATGTGGAAATTGGCGTTCCCAGGCTGCGCGACCCAAGGTCTTTAATTTATCAGTGTTGATCGGTGTTCATCTGTGGTTCTAAAAGTCTTTGTGAAAAAAAAAGTTCATTTGGTTGCGGCTGTGCTGCTTTGGGGTTACTATTACGAGTACGATTGTGCTGAGAAAAACACTTGATGTACCCTTCTTCTATCTGTTACGATGCCTTGAAAAAATGATGCGGGATAGAGTCGTGTCCGTTGCTGATTTTATCCAGGACAGAGAGACGTCAAGCGCTGAATCCTTGACCTGTTTACCATCCTGTTATTGACTGTGACCATATGAGGGAAAAATCATGGATGAACACCGGTATCTATTAAAGATCAAGTTGAAATATATTGAGCCGGAAATTTGGCGGCGTTTTGTCGTGCCGGGCTTTTTTTCCCTCGACAGACTCCACGATGTCATTCAGATTATAATGGGCTGGCAGAGTTGTCATCTCTATGAATTTGAGATATCAGGAAAACACTATATCGAAAGCCCGGAGTTCGAAGACGAAGGACTGGATGTCGCCAAATATCGCCTGATGGATTTGATAAAAGCCAAGGGACGCTCCTTTCAGTATATTTATGACTTTGGAGACTGTTGGGAGCATGAGATAAGGGTTGAAGACAAGCGATACATCCCGGTCACACAAGATGCCACCGGTCAGGTCCTTGGAAGACCCTTAGTAGAATGCCTGGACGGAGCAAGGGCCTGTCCACCTGAAGATGTGGGAAGTGTGCCGGGTTATTATGAATTTTGCGAGGCCATCAAGAATCCGAAGCATAAAGAGCATCGGGCTATGAAAGAATGGATATCCTATGTATTTCCTGAGGGAAAGGGGTATGACAGCGAAAAATTCGACATGGAAGCCGTGAACGGTGCACTGTTACAGTACTTGAGCTGATCGCGCCCCAGATACATGTAAAATATTTCCTCTGGATCAAAACGATGAGCGGCTGCGAGTACGGGCAGTCAATTGAGCTTTTCCATGGTTATATGGAGGCGGAAAGCACCCGTCATCCTCACCATTTCTTTGTGTGTTCAGCTTGCGGGAAACTATCTGAACTCGCTGATCGGAAAAATCCCGGATGACACCGTTCTGTTGAAGGTTTTCTTCGCTTTCCTTCGGTTTTGCTTGCTTCGCGTTTCTGATGAAAAAAAAGAAGCAAAACTTCAAAAATGCTTACATATCTTCCCAAAACAACTTGATGTACCCTTCTTCTATCTGTTACAATGGCTTCAGAAAATGACGCGGGGTGGAGCAGCTGGTAGCTCGTCGGGCTCATAACCCGAAGGTCGCGGGTTCGACTCCCGCCCCCGCTACCAATATTCCATAAGGCTTATGCATCAGCATAAGCCTTTTTTTATGCCTTCGTCTCTTTTTCTTTCTGTTTGGTCTTAAAACATGCCATAAGGATCCAGATCCACCTTGATCCTGATATTACCCTCAGGCCGGTTGTTCTCAAAGGCTTCACGAAGAGCGCGGGAAAGGGTATTGATTCTGGCTGAACTGCGTGACAACATTGCGAAATTCCAGCGATAGGTTTTTTTGATGCGCCGTATGGCGGCCGGAGCCGGTCCCAGAAGAGCCACTCCCCGATAACCGAGCTTTTCCACTTCCTGTACAGCCAGCCGTCTGAGAAGAACACTGGCTCTTTCCGTATGCAGAGGATCGTTTCCTTCAATCATAAAATTGACCATCCGTCGAAAGGGAGGATAGCCCGCTGCTTCCCGTTCTCTGATCTCATGACGGTAGAAGGCCGCATAATCATGACGGGAAGCGGTCTGAACGGCATAATGATTGGGACGGTGGGTCTGGATAAGAACTTCACCGCGAAGGGAACCTCGACCGGCCCGACCGGCCACCTGGGTCAGCAGCTGAAAAGCCTGTTCCGCCGCACGGAAGTCGGGCAAAGTCAGCCCTGCATCGGCGTTGATCACTCCTACCAGCGTAACACCAGGATAATCATGGCCTTTTGCCAGCATTTGCGTGCCTATGAGAATATCGATTTCCCGTCGGGCGAAACGCTCCAGAATCTTTGCGTGGCCGCCTCTCCCGGCCGTGGTGTCAGCATCCATCCTTTCGACCCGGGCATCACCAAAACTGCGCAGCAGATAATCTTCGGCTTTTTGTGTGCCCAGACCCAGATACAGAAGAGGGTTGAATCCACATTCACCACAGACCAATGGATTGGGCCGGGTGGCCTGACAGTAGTGGCATTGAAGGGCGGAGCCTTTCCGGTGATAGGTGAGGCTCACCTGGCAATCAGAGCATTCAGGGACCCACCCGCAGATGGGGCAGAGCACGACAGGAGCGAAGCCCCGCCTGTTGAGCAGCAGAATAACCTGTTCTTTTTTCTCAACCCGTTTCAGAATCGCTTTTTCCAGCTCCGTTGAAAGGATGAGTTTTCCCGGATTTTCAGCCGCCTCCCGACGCATGTCAATCACACGTACTTCCGGAAGTGTTCCCTCCGTGGCACGGTTATACAAAGCGAGACAGGTTGATTTTTCATGTTGTGAATTGAAAAAAGACTCAACAGAAGGCGTGGCGGAACCTAGAATGCAAATGGCTTTTTCCATGCGTGCACGGACAATGGCCAGATCCCGTCCATGATAGCGGGGCGTTTCTCCCTGTTTATAGGAAGAGTCGTGTTCTTCATCCACTACAATGACCCCGATATTGTTGAGCGGTGCAAAAAGGGCGGATCGGGCCCCCACAACAATACGTACTTTCCCCTCTCTGGTTCGTCGCCAGGCATCATAACGTTCGCCCTCGCTCAAAGCGCTGTGAAAGACAGCGATATCCTGTTCGAAGCGTGCATAAAAGCGGCCTACAGTCTGTGGAGTCAGCGAAATTTCAGGAACAAGCATGAGCGCTGTTTTTCCCAGTGCCAGAGCCTTTTCAATGACCTGCAAATATACTTCCGTCTTTCCGGATCCGGTGATGCCGTGGAGAAGAAAACAGTGATAGGCATTGTCCTGCAGAGGAGCACAGAGCGCATCATAAGCATGCTGCTGCTCTTGATTGAGAGTGAGTTTTGTTTTGGAGCGTGCATCGGCTTTCAGATCAGGCTGGCGGTAGACCTCTATTTCTTTCAGATGAATCCACCCCCGCTTTTCCAGGCCTTTCAAGACAGCCTTGGTCGTATTGTGACGACGGCACAACAGATCAGCGGACTGTTCTTTCTCACCATAAAGCAGATCAAGATAGAGGGCACCCTGGCGTGGTGCTTTTCGCTGAAGGCTGTTGAGTGTTTCCTGATCACTGGGAGCACCGTCAGCCAGTGTCACCCGTGTTTCCGTGACAATGGAGCGGGCCCGATCCCTGAAAAGAAGTTCCTCCCGGATGATTCCCCGTGCGAGGAGGGTTTTAACGGAACTTGCCAGCGATTTTCCTTCCGCCTTTTTGGAGAGTTGCGCCAGCGTAAGAGGGCTTTGGCTGTAGAGCGCTCCAATCACCAGGCGCTGTGCTCCTGAAAAAGGCCCGCTCTCCAGACGATCCTGATTCAGATAATAACGTTTTGTCGGTGCCTTTTTCAGAAAGGAGGGGAGAGCGGAAAAGAGAGCTTCACCCCAGGAGCAGCAGTAATATTCTGAAATCCATTTGCACAATCGCAGCAGTTGACGGTCAAAAACAGGTTCATCATCCGGGATATCAATAAGATATCTGGCATCAGGCCGGTCACAGCCTGCAAGTACCTGCACGATGATTCCCAAAGCCACACGAGATTGAATCGGCACGAGAACGCGCATCCCGGGCTGAGCTTTTTCCGTCAGTTCAGCAGGCACCAGCCAGGTCAACACCTTATCCAGGCTCAGTGGAAGTGCTACTTTGACAGCCGGTGATTGGGTTGAAAACAAGTCCATGGATGCCGCCTTTGTGGAATCAATGCAGGTGTCCGGCTGAACAACAGACCGGCCGTTGTCCATCCTGAGGGATATGCAAAGAGTATAACAAAATACGGGAGGGTCAGAAAGCCTGAAGAGCAGAATCAGAGCATCCGGTCCGATCCTGACCGGGCCCGTATTCTGGCTATGGCACGTTTCAGGACCACTTCCATACGCTCAATGTCAGAAGGATGTTCATCATTCAGAGCGGTCTCGGCTTTCAGTCTTACCTTTTCCGCCCGTTCCAGATCGATTTCCCGACCCTCTTCATAGCCCTGAGGAAGAATGAGTATATGATTATCTTTAACCTGCACAACGCCTCCGTTGATTGCATAATAGATCCGCTCACCATCAGGGCGCAGCAGGCTCATGACTCCGATGTCCAGGGTGGAGAGGAGGGGTGCATGTCCGGGCAGGATGGTAAAAGGACCGTGCCCGCCTTCCAGTGAAAGTTGCAGCGCTTCCAAAAACACCGGTGGGCGGTCCATGGAGCAGATCTCCACCTGCAGGAGGACAGTCTCGGACTTGTGCTGCATCATGATTGTCGTGCTTCCATTTCACGGGCTTTCGCCTTCACATCATCTATGCCGCCACAATAGAGGAAAGCGTTTTCGGGGTAATGGTCACAGTCACCCGAGAGAAGGGCCTTGAAACTTGTCAAGGTCTCATCGAGTGGCACGGATTTGCCGGGAATGCCCGTGAATTCTTCAGCAACAAAGTTGGGTTGAGACAGAAAACGTTGTATACGCCTGGCCCGGTTCACGATCACCTTGTCATCTTCGGACAATTCGTCCATACCCAGAATATTGATGATGTCTCTCAAGTCCTGATAACGCTGAAGCACGATCTGCACTTCCCGGGCAATCTTGTAATGTTCCTCGCCAACATAGCGCGGATCCAGAATACGGCTCATGGAGTCCAGGGGATCCACAGCAGGATAAATACCGAGCTCCACAATCTGGCGGGAGAGCACCGTCGTCGCATCAAGATGGGAGAAGGTTGTCGCCGGAGCAGGGTCAGTAAGGTCGTCAGCGGGCACATACACGGCCTGTACGGAAGTGATGGAGCCTTTACGGGTGGAAGTGATGCGTTCCTGCAGTTCGCCCATTTCCGTGGACAAAGTGGGTTGATAGCCCACAGCACTGGGCATGCGACCCAGCAGTGTGGACACTTCCGCACCCGCCTGGGTGAACCGGAAAATATTGTCAATGAAGAGAAGTACGTCCTGACCGGCCACATCACGGAAATACTCGGAAACGGTCAGACCCGTAAGAGCCACACGGGCTCGTGCTCCCGGTGGTTCGGTCATTTGTCCGAAGATCAATGCGGCTTTTTCCAGTACCCCGGAGTTTTTCATTTCCAGCCACAGGTCGTTGCCTTCACGGGTACGTTCACCGACGCCGGCAAATACGGAATAACCGCCATGGGTTGTAGCCACGTTATGGATCAGTTCCATGATGAGCACGGTCTTGCCTACACCGGCGCCGCCGAAAAGACCGATTTTACCTCCCCGCGGATAAGGGGCGAGAAGATCAATGACTTTGATGCCTGTCTCAAATATCTCTGTCCGGATATCAATATCTTTGAGAGCAGGTGCATTGCGATGAATGGGCCTGCGTTCTCTGGTTGTCACCGGGCCCATACCATCGACCGGATCTCCGACAACATTGAGGATCCGTCCCAATACTTCGCGACCCACAGGCACGCTGATCGGTTGTCCCATATCGACAACTTCCAGATGACGCTGTAAGCCGTCGGTGGGCTGCATGGCGATGCAGCGAACGATATTATCACCCAGATGCAATGCCACTTCCAGTGTGATGGATGAGCCTTTGGGTGGTCGGACCTCCAAAGCGGTGTTGATGGCCGGCAGGTGACCCGCTTCAAACACCACGTCTATGACGGGCCCTATGATCTGAATAATTTTTCCTGTCTTCATGGCTATCCTCAAACCTGTGATTGGCTGGATGCTCCGCTGATCACCTCTACAACTTCTCTGGTGATGGCATCCTGGCGCAGGCGGTTATAACTGAGCGTCAGGGACGATAAAACATCCCCGGCGTTGATTGTGGCCGATTCCATGGCGGCCATTCTTGCCCCATGTTCGCTGGCAATGGACTCATGAAAAATTCGATGCTGTTGTGCAAAGAGATTGGAACGAATCAACCAGGTGAGCAGCGTGTTTTCATCGGGTTCGATAATCCAGTTCGGATCAAAGCTGTCTTCTCGGGGCTTAAAATGACATGGCAGCAGTTTTTCCAGAACAACAGTCTGGCGAACGACGCTTTCAAAGCGGCTGTAGAAGCAATAGACTTCATCAATGTGTTCTTCGTCAAAGTCCTGTACGTAGTCATTCACCAGATCCACAGAGGCGAAATTGATCTCTGTGTCGTAGAGTCCGGTGCGTTTGTCGTGAACCGTCAGATGACGACGCCCGAAGAGTTCCGCCCCTTTACGACCGATGAGCGTTACTGAAATATCTTTTTCCTGACCCTCTCTTTGAATCCACTTGGCAGCCTCCTGGACAATGGTATGATTGAAAGATCCGCAAAGACCTCTGTCTGAAGTCAGTACGATGAGGCGGACACGCTTGCCTTTTCTGTCTTGCATCAAAGGATGGCTGAATTCCGGGTTCCGACTCAGGAGTCTCTCGGTCAGGCCGAGCAAATGCTCCGCATGCGTTCGTGTCGTGGTCAGAGTCTCCTGGACACGGCGCACCTTGGCCGCAGCCACCAGTTTCATGGCTCGGGTGATTTTCTGCGTGTTCTGCACACTTGCGATGCGTCGCCGGATTTCCTGTAAATTAGCCATCCGTCTTCACATCTCCTTCTGAAAACATGCTTTTAAAAGAGGCCAGCGCCTTATCGGCTGTTTCTTGCAATTCCTCCGTAAAGGTGGAGGCTGTGGCAAGTTCATCGAGCAAGGCTTCGTGATGGCCTTCAAAATATTTACACAGTTCCTGCTGAAAACCTTCAAGATCAGCCACTTTCATATCGTCAAGGAGCCCCGAAGAAGCGGAACGGATGATCAATACCTGTATTCCCACGGAAATGGGGGAGGACTGATCCTGCTTGAAAATTTCCACAAGACGCATGCCGCGGTCCAGCTGGGCCTGGGCAACCTTATCCAGTTCACTGCCGAATTGTGCAAAAGCCTGCAATTCACGGAACTGAGCAAGTTCGAGGCGCAATGCCCCGGACACCGCTTTCATGGCTGCTGTCTGGGCGGAACCGCCTACACGACTCACGCTGATTCCCGGATTGATGGCCGGCCGTATGCCGGAGTGGAAAAGAGATGATTCAAGATAAATCTGACCATCTGTAATGGAAATCACATTGGTCGGAATATAAGCGGAAACGTCTCCGGCCTGGGTCTCAATAATGGGCAGTGCGGAAAGGGTTCCGCCTCCCTTCTCGTCGCTCATGGCGGCCGCCCGTTCAAGCAGACGGCTGTGAAGATAGAAGACATCACCGGGATAGGCTTCCCGCCCGGGAGGACGGCGCAGAAGCAGAGAGAGCTGACGATAGGCTACGGCATGCTTGGAAAGGTCATCATAAATCACCAGCGCATCCTGTCCTTTATCCCGAAAATATTCACCCATGCTGCAGCCCGTATAAGGTGCGACAAACTGCATGGGCGCAGGTTCTGAGGCCGCCGCAGTAACAATAATGGAGTGTTCCATGGCTCCATGGTCTGTCAGCTCCTGAACCAGCCGGGCAACGGTGGATTGCTTCTGGCCGATGGCGACATAAATGCAGATCACATTCTTCCCACGCTGGTTGATCATCGTATCCAGAGCAATGGCTGTTTTTCCCGTCTGTCTGTCTCCGATAATCAGCTCACGCTGGCCTTTGCCGATGGGTGTCATGGAGTCAATGGCTTTGATGCCTGTATACAAAGGTCGGGTAACAGGCTGGCGATCCACCACACCGGGAGCCAGACGTTCCACAGGCAAGGTTCCCTGGGCTTCGATGGGATCGCTCCCGTCAACGGGTTCGCCCAGAGCGTTCACAACCCGGCCTATGAGCCCTTCGCCCACAGGTACGGAGGTGACATCCCAGGTTCTTTTGACCGTATCCCCTTCCTTGACTTTCAGATAATCACCGAAAAGAATGGCACCCACGTGATCGGACTCCAGATTATAAGCCATGCCTTTGACGTTATGACCGAAGTCAAGCATTTCACCGGCAAGAACCTGATCCAGTCCGAAGATACGGGCTATGCCGTCACCGGTTTGAAGTACTGTGCCCACCTCGCCAATATCCATGGACCAGGTGAAGTCACTGATCTGCCGTCGGATGATTTCAACAATTTCGTCTGTACGTGGATTAAGCGCCATAAAGTGAACTTTCCTCTGAAAGGAGTTTTTCCTGTAACTGTTCCAGCCGTGAACGATAGCTGAAATCCAGTGCGAGTCCCTGCATTTTTGCAATGAGACCGCCGATAATATCAGGGTCAACGGTATTGTGCATGCGTACCGTCTTTTTGGTGAAATGCTCCATGGTCTGATGAACCTGCGAACGCAGTTCTTCAGTCAAGGGCACTGCTGTAATCACTTCCACCTCGACACGATCAAGCCATTTGTCAATCTGTTTTTCAAATTGCGAAACGATCAGAGGCAACAGGGAAAAGCGGTTCCGCTCCAGAAGCAGATGGGCGAGAGCGGTCATGGAAGGCGGGGGATTGCAAGCCTCCAGAGCATTCTTGAGAAGGAGCCTTCTGTCTTCCAAAGGGATAACCGGGTTATTGAGATAACGCAACAAAGTCGGCTCTTCATTACAGATAGCCATGAATTGGCGATAGGCTGTTACGGTCTGCAGAAGATCCTCTTCGCTTTGCAGGGTGGCCCGCAAGGCGCGCGTATATTTATCAGCAATTTGAGCAGGGGTCATGACAGAAATCCCATAAACTGGCTGAAACTTTCCACATCCTTTTTAAGATGCTCCAGATCGGCGGCTTTGCGATATCGGAGCTCCAGTTCGTGGAGTGCACTGGTTACCAGTTCACGCCGGATCGTGGCAGTGGCCGCTTTCTCTTCTGCAGCGATACGCTTTTCAGCGTCCAGTGCAATCTGTTTCAAAGCATTTTCTGTCTGTTCTTCAATGCTGGCGAGCTTTTCCTGCAACAGTTGATCATGAGCAGCCTGCAGTTCCGCCGCTTTTTCAGGCAACTTGTCATAAGCGCGCCGGGCTGCTGAAGCCTCGTCAATGGAGTTCGCAAGATCCCTTTCAAGAGTCAACTTTGTATTGCTGATATCTTCGATCTGGCTATCCAGAAACTTCAGAAGATAAGGAGTACCGAAATAGAAAAGAACCAGAAAGATAAAGCCGGCATTGAGTACCTTGAACCACAAGGCATACAAAAGCATGCGCTTCTGCTCCGATCGAAATTCGGGTCGGGCCGTATACTCTTTGGCGAATTCCGCTTCAACCTTCAGAGTGCCCTCCAGAGGATGCAGATGGGGACGTTCGCTGTGTAACTGATAGAGCGGATTTGTTTTGATCTTCAGGTAACGTTGATGGTCCTGCTGGTTCACATCCAGGTAAGCCGATGTATATTCCGGGCCTTGCAGGAGCCAGATACCCGCAGCCGTCAGCAGGGCATAGCCGACAATGACGATCAGTAAAAAAAGGCGTCCACTTTTCATAAGCGCGGCCCCCGACGTTGAAACTGTTCATCCATGTCGGCAATCAGTTCGGGAAGAGCATCAGAGAAAAGAAGGCGCTCTTTTTCCAGATAGCGCTGCATTTCTTCATGAAGCGTAATGAGCTGCTGTTCCACCCGGTTGTGTTCTTCTGTAAGCAGAACGCGCCTGGATCTGTGGGCCTGTTGAACCCTTTTATCCAATTCCCGGATAAAACGCTTCTCTTTATTTTCAAGATGATCCGTCATACGCTGTTGCAGCCGTGCACTTTCACGACGATGCTGATCAATGGCCGCTTCATGAGTGCTGAAAAGGCGTTCGCGCCTGACCATATGGCGGATCAGCGGACGCCATGAGGCACGGCTGGCGATCCTCAGAAAGATCAGGAAAATCACCAGCGTGATGACTGTTGTGAAATTAAGAGTAAGCATGCTTCTTTTCCGGCGAACTCAGGAGTCCGGCATCAAAACAGATCAATTCACCACCATGAAAAGAATCATAGCGGCTACCAGAAGCGCATAAATGGCGACAGCCTCCGTAATGGCCAGTCCGATGACCAGCGCACGGGTAACCCCGGCTGCTGATTCCGGATTGCGTCCGATGCTTTCCACGGCTTTACCCGTGGCTACCCCTTCGCTCCAGCCTGTGGCAACGGCCGCCAGAGCCATGACCACTGCAGCACTGATACAGGCGACGATGACCCGAAGGTCCATGCCTGTGATCATGCCCTGCGTGGCTTCGGCTGTTTCCGCCTGAGCAGCAACCGTGTGCAGAAAAGCGACGATGGTGCTTGTATCCATGTTGTACATCTCCCTTGTGTTTGTATTTAATTTGGATTTATCGCTGAAGATAAATAAGTGACTGTTAAGGTGGCAAAAACAAAGGCCTGCAACCCCGCTTCAAAAATAACCAGAACACCATATAGAGCAAGTGGCATCAGAACATAGTAAGAAATGGAAGACACCACTATGATTACAATCGCAACACCGAAAATGTTTCCAAAGAGTCGGCAGGACAGGGAAATCATCCGGCTCACTTCTTCGATGATACGTAAAGGAAAGAAGAAGAGACCTGACAGTTTTGCGGGCAGGGCGTCCCAGCCGCTTTTATCAGGCTGATGCCACAAAGGTCCGCAGAATTCCGCAAAAGTTCCCTTGACACCATGGGCACGGATACTCGCCAGAACACTGTAGGTCACCGCTACCACGGCCAGTGCAAAGGTGCAGTTCAGATCACCCGTGGGTTCTTCCAGATGGGGAATAGGCAACAGAACAATGGCATTGGACACCAGAATAAAATAAAACAGGGACATGACCACCGGAAGGGCACGTCTGGCGACACGCTGATGCGTATCACCGGCGGCCGGTTCCAGCATGTTCCTGAAAATCTGAATCATAAATTCAAAAAGCACCTGGCTTCGACCAGGAATCAGATCGATTTTGCGCGTGCCCCACCAGATAAGGAGGAGAGCAACAAAAAACACGAAAACGGTATTGATCACCGTGATAATATTAATGCCCCCGAAAGGAATCAGCAGATCCGTAAAGGGAATATAATGCCAGACCAGACGTTGTCCCAGATCTTCCATCAGGAGAGCTCCTTCCCATCCGGATTCTGAACGACTGAACTGTGAAGAGGGGTGCCTCGCAGATCAAATTCAGTCAACCCGAAAATAAAAAGAATGAAAATCACAAGAACAATGGCTGAAGAAACACCGGCCAATCCCAGCAAATGGCGGGCATGAACCTTGTACCCACCATAGAGAGCTCCCACATAAAGAGTCATGGACAGCAGCGTATACCAGGGTACCGTGCTGGGGAGTGCCTTCAGGGTCTGGCGCACAAGCCTGAACTTCAAAAGAAGACTGAGCAATGCCGCAGCCAGACCCAGAAGAAAGGCTTCCGCAAAGGCATGTGAAAGATACCAGGCAAGCAGACACAGGGGTGTTGCGCTGAGCAGAATACCCAGAAAAAGTCTTTTTTGAAATAAAAAATATGCGCTCATGGAAATTCGACAGGACAAAAAAATAACAGTTCAGTTAACATGACAGTCAAGAATCTGCATCTTCCCTCCCGCGAATGAGGCACCCGTCTTCACCACCAGTGACTTCTCAAGTTCAGACACTGCCCTCGCAAGGCCGTATAAAGATTATGGTTGGTGGATACCCGTAAAGGAACAGCTTGATAATACTATAAAATGGTGCTTTGAAACAAATTGCGGAAACTGCAACTGGGGCCTGTGAATCGGGCACAGCAAAGCTTTCTCAAGCCATATGAACAGTCGGTTTTAGAAAGAAGGGCGGGTACTGTCAATACTTTCTGACAAGAGCATTCAGGAAACGGCAACGAATTGTGTATCCAGACGATCGGTACCGAAGTAGAAGAGGCGATACCCTTTCGCATTGGTTTTATCAAAGTTGTTGCGCGTGGAGGAACAGCAGGCTGTCGTGGTGAAAAGTGTCCGCTCCGTGGTTTCTTCCTGGTTGCCGTGCCAGTGACCTGATGCAACCAGACGCAAAGCATGCCCATCAAAAAGTGCCAGAATGTCATCGGCATTCAAAACACGATAGGCTCTGGAATGGGGGTTGAGGGGATGATGGCAAAAAAGCGCCAAGGGCCGGTTCCGGTCAATGGACTGGAGCTGTTCATTTATCCAGTCAAGTTCACTTTGCGGGACGGTTACATCACTGGCCGTGCCGACACAGGAATTGAAACCGATGAAGGTCCAGTGTTCCCATTCTTTTACCCAGTGTTCGGGCCCGAAAAATCTGTTGTACCGTGCCAGCGGGCCTTCTTCTTTCGGGCCGATATCGTGGTTGCCCGGGAGAACAAAGCAGGGTTTTTCCAGACCATCCAAAGCTTCTTTGGCCAGTGCCAGTTCTTCGGGAAGGGATGCCGTTGCCAGATCGCCCAGAACAACGACACCGTTTATGGCGGAATCAGCGTTGATCGCCGCAATGACCCGTTTCGCATAAGGCAGGCAGTCGCTGTCTTTCATATGAAGATCATTGATTCCGGCGAAGATGAAGGGAGAGTCGGTATCAGTCTGCGCCTGGATCCGAAATAAGGGTAAGGAAGCGGCCAGAGCTGTCGCTGACGTTAGCTGCAAAAAATTTCTTCTCGTAATCTGGGTCATTCGTTGTGTCTCCCGATGACAAAGGGCTGTGGTTCATAAAACATATGCTTATTATGCCTTTTTGTCCTGACAATACACAAAAAAGGGAACGCCGCCGATAAGTGCAAAATGCTGTCCTGACCGTCTTGGATACCCACGGGCCTCCGGTGAGTATCAAGTTTTCATTGACCTGTGTTTTTTTGTTATACTTCTCTCTTATTGGAATTTGCACATTCCCGTATGTGCAGTGACAGTTGAAACGTTTTTTTTTGATGACGGCCTTTCTTTGGCCGGGAGTATATATTCAGTGTATCACTTCTCTAAACTCCAACCCTTTACGGTGTCCCGCATTGCCCAGGGCGGTCTTTCCCACGGTGTATCTTCGGATGCCACGCAAGCCGGCCCCTGGCATAAAGGGGATATGATCAGCGTGTTTTTCAACCGCAGCTCTTTCAGAGTTGCGGTTTTTTTTATTTAACCATAAATTTATGTTTTAACCATAGAATCAGGAGTACACACCTTGCAGGCATTACTGAAACTTCAGGCATTGGATACAAAGATTGCCGACTGTATGCAAAAAGAAAAAGATCTTCCCCGGCAAAAAGACAGGTTCGCCATCCAGCGTAAACGTCTTGACGAGGAAATGGCACAGAGTGAAGAGCGTTGCAAAAAAGTGGAAGTGGAGCAGCGTGAGTGTGCGCAAGATATTGAGCAGCGGCAGGAAAAGATTCTCAAATATGAAGGGCAGCTTGTCGATATCAAAAAGAATGAGGAATACAAAGCTGTTCTCCACGAAATTGATTTGCTCAAAAAACAGATAGGGATCCGAGAAGAACGGAGCATTGCCCTCCTCTATGAACAGGAAGAAACCCAGGCGCAATTGGAAGAAGACAAATCGCGCATCAACGAAGAAATCGCCAGGGTTGAAGCCGAATGTGCCGCCGTCGACAGAGAGCTTGCCGAAATGGTAGCTCACCGTGAAGCGTTGCAGGCTACGCGCCCGGACCATAGGTCTCAGGTGGACGATGAACTTCTGCGAATGTATGAACGGATCAGAAAAGCCCGTATCCCGGCCGTGGTCCCGCTCAATGAAGAATCCTGCGGCGGCTGTTTCATGACCATCAGACCTCAGATTGTCAATGAAATCATTGGAAACGAAAGGGTCCATTGCTGCCAGCACTGCAACCGCTTGCTCTATTATCCGGGGAATGTCAATTTTCCTGAAGCCGAGGTTCTCGAAGAAAGCGTCTGAATACCATGCAATCGCCTCTCGATGATGCCAACGCCGCGGTGATAACACAGCCAGCTCAAAAGCAACCGGCCCGGGAGTATCTTGAAAGTCTGCTGCTCCATGGAATCAAACTGGGTCTGAGCAATATCGAATCCCTTTTGCGCCATGGGGGTATGCCTCAGAAGGGCTGTCCCGCCGTGCATGTGGCGGGAACCAATGGCAAAGGGAGTGTCCTCGCTTTTCTGGATGCCATTCTCCTCCAATCAGGATACAAGACGGGACGTTTCACAAGCCCGCACCTGCTGGATGTGACGGAGCGCTTCCTCATCAATGGGCACCCCATCAGCAATGCGGCTCTGGAAAGATATGCCCAGTGGTGCCGTGAAAATGCCGAGCTGGCCCACTGTGTACCCACCTACTTCGAAGCCAATACAGCCATGGCCTTTCATTGTTTCAGAGAGGAGAAAGTGGATGCGGCTCTCATCGAGGTCGGTATGGGTGGGCGTTTTGATTCAACGAACCTGATTCACCCCCGTCTTTGTGCCATCACGAATATTGCCCTGGATCATACGCGCTTTCTGGGCGACAGTCTTGCAGAGATCGCTTTTGAAAAGGCCGGAATCCTCAAAGAGGGGGTGCCGGTCGTTACCGGGAAAATGGATCCCGTTGCGCTGGCGGTCATTGAAGAAGAGGCAAGAGAAAAAGGCGTGAAGCTCTACAGAGAAGGGATTGAATACGTCGCCAAAGCCGATGGGACTCCCTGGACGCCCTGGCTGCACTATGAAGGCCTCGGACTGCGGCTGGAAGGAATTTCTCTGGGCCTGGCAGGTATGCACCAGATTGAAAATGCAGGAATCGCCGTGACATTGGCCGGCCTGCTTCGTGAAGAGTATTCAAAAATTACTGAGCAAAGTATTCGCAAAGGTCTTGAAAAAGCCTTGTGGCCCGGGCGGTTGGAGCGTATTCTGGAAGATCCGCCTGTGCTCATGGATGTGGCACACAATCCCGCCGGATGTACAGTGCTTACCAAAGCCATCGATCCTTGTGTTGTGGTCTTTGCTGTTTCTTCCGATAAAGATGCCCGAACCATGCTGTCTTTACTCAAACCTTTGGCCAGACCGCTCATCCTGAGCAGTTATTCCGGCGAACGAAGCCTGTCACTGAAAGAACTCAGTGTATGTGCTGACACAGAGCATTGTCTGATTATTCGCTCTCTGCCCGAGGCTCTGGAACGGGGACGACAAGAAGCTTCATCAGACAAAGCCCTGTTGATTACCGGATCCATCTACGCTTGCGGCGAAGCCCGGAACTATATGATGAAACAATGGGGTGTCAGTGCTCCGGCCTATTACAGACCGTAGTTGCCCGCCCAGACTGAAGGCCGGAAAAAGCTTTATATATCGGCTTTCGCCACACAGGGAGTTACAGTTGTTCTGATGGGAACACAGGGTTGATACAAAATGGCATCGGCCTGTAAACGCACAGAGGGGCGTCCCCGAACCATCCCCGCAATCCTCGAAATCCACCATTCAATGCTGTACTTGAAATCAATCTTTTCCCAGTTTTTGAGAACGACAGACCAGAAAAGGACATTGAGGGAGATAAAGAAAATGATGTGCAGTGGATTTTTCGGAAAGAAATCCCCATAGCCGAAAAGTTTTCTGTAACCAATACTCAAGAGCATGGAAAAAACGCTCTCACAGCAGAATATGGTCAGTGCGAGAAGACCGAAACGACGCAGCCAGAGCGTTCTTTTCGCACGACGGGCACGCTGTTCTTCTGTACAGTATTCCAGACGGAGGATGAGCCAGATACAGGTCAAGAGGATAGTTCCCAGGACAATGAGCTGCATGTTAAAGGGGTAGGGATGGTGAATCACATCTTTCGGCTCAAAACCGGTCATGATGGTGAGAACCACGCCACTCACGATCATGGCTGTGGCCACATCATAGCCGGTGTGACGGAGCCATTTGGCTTCCTTGTGTTTCGCCAGAAAGAGTCCGAGAATCATTCCGATCATTCCATAGGCCGCATAGGGGAAGGTGGAAAAACCGACTCCCACAAAGAGTTTCAGGAAGAGGGCCAGGCCGATACGACGCTCATCGAGGGCGGTAAAGAACAGAGGATCCAGCCTGCTGTGCAGAAAAGGGGAGAGGAGAAAGATGAAGGCTGTCGTCAGGCCGAGGATCATCGCTGCACGCCTTGTACGCTGAAGACAGTTCAATTTCCACAAAAGATACAGCATGACCGTGACCAGCAAGCCGTTGATGGCGATCATGCCAAGAGCGTCATTGTAGAAGACCAGATGGAAATCAAAGGGGAGCCAGGCGCCGTTATGCAATGCCCCTGTGACAAAGGTATACCTGAATTTTCCCGCATAATCCATGGGATGATGGAACAAGGCCATGTTCATAAAAGAGAGCATATATAAAAACAGGCTGGTCACCAGCGCACCTCCGAAAAAATTGCGCAAAGACAATGGTTTGGAAGGATCTTTCTGGAATACAAGTCCACTGAGCACATAGGCCTGAGCAATGCCCGAGATGACAACAAAGACAGGTGCCCAGGTGGAAAGCAACAGAAAGGGAGCAAAGACGATAATCAGCCAGAGGGGGAGCTTCTCCAGGGCTTCGGCATGGTTGCCGTAAACAACGCCGGTGAAGCCATGGAGGATGATCACGTAGAGAATGAAAAAACCGCGGAGAACATCTAAAACAATGAGGCGACGTGGGGGCATGGGCTTGCTCCTGAATTGAGTGAAATCGGTTGGAACTGGTGACAGAGAAGTCCTGATCGAGAAGGGAGTTGGGGATGAAAATTCCAAGCCAAACTTAAGTTGTAAGTTGCCTCATCTGTCCTGATCGGCTGATTCTGAGAGGCTTGTGTATCCGGCTGTAAACAGTCGCAGTTTACAGCCGGATACGCTTGGAACTATACAATGGAGGAGAGAAAATGTTTCATTGTCACTCGACTGGCTGCATGAGTCGCTGGTATTTTAAAATTCGCTCTGCACGAGTGGTGGTGAGACGGCTTGTCTGTCCCTGTCTTCTGTCATCATAAAAAGCCCGTCGTTCCATGGAGTTTTTCACATTGTTGCTTAATTCACGGTAACTGATTACAGGAACTTCAAACTCTTTCGATGTTACCTTGGAAGCATTCACACTGGATTTTTGGATGTTCCGCTTTGCACGGATGCTGCGCCCTTCAGCACCTGGCTGGGAAATGCGGCGGGTCAGATCTGATTTTTTCATCCCCTTTGCGGACTTGTAAAACTCATTGGGATCAGTACCCCATTCATAAAGATATACATCACCCCACTCTCCCGTGCCGAAGCCCACTTCGTCCAGATATACATCAACCCAGTCTCTGTAATCCGCCAGAGCATATTCCCAGTCAAAAGAGCGTTTGTATTTGTAGTCATCGGCACCGAAAACACTTCCTTCCGAAAAACCGTCGTTATAGCCATCTTCAAAACTCCCATCCAGATATTCAGGATGATAGTCGCTCAGAAGGAAAGTGATCCAATTGCTCTGATAAGCAGCATCATAGCCTTCGCTGAAGCCTATGATGAAGCCATAGTCGTAGCAGACGAAGTAGCCGTCGTTATAGGCATACCAGACCCCATCCCAGTACCCGGCATCATAGCTGTCATCGTCAAACCACGGGATCAGTGAGCCGGAATACCATATGGGGCCGTCCGGTAGTGTCTCAAAGCTGTCATCAAAGCCTTTCCAGTATTCATCGTCATTTAAAAAACCGATAAAAAAGCCGCGTTCATAGTCAGAAACTATTTCTTTCGGACAACCAGACAGCAACATGGTCAGAAGCAGGGCCGGGAGTATGAATTGTAAAGTTTTGAAATTGCGCATTTTGTTTTCTCCTCTGAAGTGTGGATGGTTCACAGGCTTCTTTCCTGTGAAGGATCAGCGTCGGCCTCGGCTCATGCCGCCTGAAGGGGCCGATCGAACCGAAGGAGCGGAAAATCCCCGCGGAGCACTCGGTGCGGAGCGGACGGAGGGGGTTGAAAAGCCCCGGGGAGCACTTGGAGCTGAACGGGAACCCACAGAAGGAGCCGAAAATCCCCGAGGAGCACTCGGTGCCGGCATGGACCGCACGGACGGTGCCGGAGAAGGAGCCATCCGCGGAACACTGGGTACCGACATGGAGCGCCCGGATGGAGCCGGAGAAGGGGCCATCCGCGGAGCACTGGGTGTCGGCATGGATCGCACAGATGGTGTCGGAGAAGGGGCTATCCGCGGAGCACTGGGTGTCGGCATGGACCGCACAGATGGAGCCGGAGAAGGGGCCATCCGCGGAGCACTGGGTGTCGGCATGGACCGCACAGACGGTGCTGGAGCCTGAGCTCTGGGCGCTGCAGTCGGAGCCGGGCGTGTTGCGGGAGCCGGTGCTGTCCTGGTTGTCGTGGGCGCAGGGCGTGTTACCGGTGCCGGAGCTGTTCTGGTTGTCGTGGGCGCAGGGCGTGTTGTCGGCGCCGGAGCTGTTCTGGTTGTCGTGGGCGCAGGGCGTGTTGTCGGCGCCGGAGCTGTTCTGGTTGTGGTTGGTGCCGGGCGTGTTGCCGGCGCCGGAGCAGTTCTTGTTGTGGTTGGTGCCGGGCGTGTAGCGGGCGCAGTCCTGGTTGTTGTTGGTGCCGGACGTGTAGCGGGAGTGCGTCCTTCACCGCCACTGCGTGGAGTAGCTGGTGCGGCATTATCCGGGGCTGTACGGCTCTGACCTCTTGCCGAACCACTGTCGGCCGGTTGTCGATCTCTGGCCGGTGTACGCTGAATCTGGCTGCTGCCACGCGGTGCCGGTGCCGAGGAATCGAGATCGCGAACGGCTACATTGGCGGGATTTTCCCGTACGCCGCCGCTCCGTGGTGTTCGTCCTGTACCGGATTCACCCGTTCCCGACCGGTCTGCGGTGCCACGGACTGGTCGTGTTTCCGTGCCGCCCTGTCGGTCAGTGCTGCTCAGAGGTGCACGACCCAGACGGGTGCTTTCAGGGACCAGGGTCCGGCTGCTGCTATCGCGACCGGCCTGCTGATTGTCCCGGGATCTGTAAGTCTGCTCGGTCTGATTCATCCGAATTGTTCTTGCCGGTGCATTGGCGTTCCGGTTCTGAATGTTTGTTCGTGTTGAGGCTGTTGTCGCACCCTGTTGTCGCCGTGGGGCGAAACTGTCGCGTCCCATGCTTCTTTCCAGCCGCCCTATACGTTCTGAGGCGAGCAGGCTTCGGTTGGAATCGCTTTGCACTCCACGTATGGACCGTCTGGGATTATAATCCCGTCTTTGCGAGGAAACGGCGCTGCTCCAGGGCACTGAAGGGCGTCTGTGCGAATGGGGGCTCAGATTCCACACGTGAACATCGCGTACAGGTGCCGAGGTGAAAACATTGATGATGGTCGTGTTGGGCACACCGATATAACCTGCGCCTCCATAGAGGTAGGAGGAGGAAACATAGCTGGTTCCGTAGCTGCAGAAGGATACGCCTCCGACGGAGAAGAAGGTGCTGCCCGTTACAATCACAGGGCGATGGTAGTAGTCAACGGGTGCCCAGAGATGGTAGCCGGAAACATGAACCGAGGCAACCCAGGCGGGGCTCCATATGGAGTTGTAGGACCAGATCCAGCCATAGGTGGCTGTGTGCCGCCAGCGGCCATAGTGGCTTGTGAAGTAACCGAAGGGATATTCATCCACCCAGACGTGACCACAGGCCGGTACATAGTTCCAGTATCCATAACGGTAGGGCACATAATCAACGACGGCCGTGGGTCGCCAGTAAGTCTGATTGTCCACTTGTACCCAGTCGCCATAGCGGGCAAGATCATAGGATCCCACACTGGGAGTCGCTTCCGCATAGATCTCTCTGGGAATGGTCTGTGATCCTTCAGCCAGCATGCGAGCACGGTCATTGTTCCAGTTGTCGAAGTTATCGCTTTCAGCGCGATCGAAGAGAACAGGATCTGAGGGCAGGAATCCGGGATCGATCCAGACCCTGGTGGATTCCGTGGCCGTGATCTGGTTGTTGTCCTGCGTGTGGATGGTTGCGCTGCCCCAGCGTACGGAAACGACTACGCTGCCTTCATGGTCGATATCCAGGCGAACCATGGAATCGGGAGCGACCACAAGCGTTGCCGCTGGCGTGATCATGGTAAAGGCGCCCTGGCTGCGGGCAAGACGATGCACATAAAAGGAACCCAGCCAGCCGCGAAGCAGGGCATTGGGCGGGAGACTTGTCACTTCCGCCTTGCTGCCATCAACCATACGCAGGAAGGAGGAATCGGGAAATTCGATTTCAGCCGTTCCTTCCTCATCTACCCAGACCGTGTCGCCGGGCATGATCATTGTATTGACAGCAGCCAGAGCCCAGTCGTCTTCGCTGCTGTTTTTGACCAGAAAACCACCTGTGTCAAAGCTGACACGGCCGTGAACAACAAAATCATCGGCTCCATAGGCGGAAAAAACAAAGATCAGAGCCACAGCCATGATGAAAAGGCGGGGGGTGCGTGATCTCATGATGATGTCCTCCATTCAAATTGTAGCAGAAGGTTCTTCCTCTGCTTTCATCTAACCAGACGAAGGGGAGGGCCTTTCATTCATTTTATTCGGCTGTTTATCGGCTCCCCGGCTCTTTTCAGTATACCAGAGGTTCCGACGGCCGGCTGGTCATAAAATTACGCAAAAGAAGGGTGCCCCATTCAGTCTCAATACTTTCAGGATGAAACTGTAAACCCACAAGTGGAAAACGTCGGTGTGCGACAGCCATGATCGTGCTATCGGCCGCCTGGGCAATAATCTCCAGATCTTGTGGAAGTGTAATTGCGTCAACAACTTGTGAGTGATAACAGGTGGCTCTGAAGGGCGACGGCAGCTCCTGGAACAGGGAAGTGCTCTGGTGGAAAATCTCACATCTTTTGCCGTGCATGATGGGATCAGCCGGGAGAAGCGTTGATCCGAAAGCCCTGGCGATACAATGATGGCCCAGTGAAATACCCAGTACAGGGATTTCTGCAGCAAGTTCCTGAACGACAGAGAGGGAAATACCTGCTCCTTCCACGGATCCGGGGCCCGACGAAATGATTATCTTTTCCGGATTCAAAGCCCTGAGATCAGCCACAGACAGGGCGTCATTCCGGAAAACACGGATATCCTTTTCCACATCGGCCAGAGGCTGAAGCAGATTGTAGGTGAAAGAATCGTAGTTGTCGATGATGATAATCATGGTTCCAGGCCTTTTTCCGCGAAATCCACTGCTTTCATCAGCGCTTTGGCTTTGTTGACTGTCTCGTCATATTCTGTTTCCCCTTTGCTGTCATGGACAATGCCGGCACCGGCCTGTATATAGGCATACCCGTCTTTGACGATCATGGTGCGGATAAGAATGCAGGTGTCCATATCGCCGGAATAAGAGATGCTTCCACAACCGCCGGCATAGGGGCCCCGCCGTTCCGGTTCCAGCTCATCAATAATTTCCATGGCCCGGATTTTGGGCGCACCGCTCACCGTACCCATGGGGAAGGTTGCGGCCAATGCATCAAAGGCGGAACAGTCTTCCTTCAATGTACCCACAACCTCACTTACAATGTGCATGACATGGGAATACCGTTCTATAACCATATATTTGTTGGCAACGGGATCCACAGTACCGGGCTCGCTGATTTTTCCCAGATCGTTTCGGCCCAGATCAACAAGCATGACGTGCTCGGCAATTTCTTTTTCATCGGCGAGCAATTCCTCTTCCAGGATCAGATCTTCTTCCGCTGTGGCGCCCCGAGGGCGTGTACCCGCTATGGGGCGCAGCATTGCGCGGTCGCCTTTGACCTGAGTCATCACTTCCGGACTGGAACCGACCAGAGCAAACTCCGGAAACTGGAGCAGCAGCATATAAGGGGAGGGGTTGATGCAACGCAGAGCACGATAGAGGTTGGTGGGACTCACACCCACCTGACGTTTGAAGCGTTGTGAGAGGACGACCTGAAAGATGTCGCCCTGGCGGATGTAGTTGCGTGCCTTCTCCACAGCTTCGCAGAAGTCTTCCCGGCTGAAGTTGGATTCTATGCAGGCTTCTTCCGGCGCACTGTGCAGCCGTTCCATAGACACAACCAGAGGACCGCGGAGACGCTCTTCAATCTCAGAGATTTTGCGGGATGCTTCGTTATAAACCGCATCGGCATCGCCTTGTACATGGGCATTGGACACGATCTTGATCTTGTTGTTCACATGATCAAAAATAAGAATTGTATCGGTAATGACGAAATAAAGATCGGGCAAGCCCAGCGTATCCGGATTCTCATCAGGGAGTTTTTCAAAATGGCGCACCTCATCATAGGAGATATACCCCACGGCGCCGCCATGAAAAGCCGGAAGCCCCGGAATGGATACCGGCTTGTACTGATCCATATAGCGCCGGAGTTCATCAAGAGGCCGGGCCGATGTGAAGGGATGTTCCACTCCCTCATGGATGAGCACCCCTTCTTCTCCTTTGGAACGGAAAATGGTGGAAGGATTGGCACCGATGAAGGAATATTGCCCTATATTCTCGGCCTTTTCCACGCTTTCGAGAAGAAAAGAGCAGTTGCTGTGCCGCGAAAGTTTCAAATAGGCTGTAACAGGAGTTTCCAGATCAGCCAGAATTTCTTTGTACACAGGGATAATGGCCTGGTCGTGAGCCAGACGTCGGAAGTCATCAAGAGAAGGGATTAACATGGAAAGGGTTCCTCAAGGTTACGAAATACAACAACCTGGATGCCGGGCCGATTTCTTCCCGACAGAAATAAAAGAGCCGGGGAGAGCTGTGCATCACCATCGGCGCATGTGTTGTTCGAGCCCTTTCATGAAAGAAGATCCTCTTTGGTTTGAACTCGGGAAATTACAAGCGGACGGATACCCCTTTTTCTTTCAGGTATTCCTTGGCTTCGCGGACAGTAAATTCACGAAAATGAAAAATAGAGGCGGCCAGTGCCGCATCAGCGCCGCCTTCCTGAAGTGCAGCCCGTAAATGTTCCAGCGTACCGGCACCGCCACTGGCGATGACCGGGATCTTCACCGCATCAGCCACTTGCCTGGTGAGGCGAATATCATATCCTGATTTGACGCCATCCTGTGCCATGGCCGTCAATAAAATCTCGCCGGCACCACGGGATTCAACCTCCTGTGCCCAGCTGACGGGATCCAGAGAAGTGCTCCGTCCGCCATCGCGGCCTCCATGGCTTTTCACAAAGTAGCCGCCCCCTTCCTCAGCACTGCGGCCCATGGCATCAATAGCCACAACGAGACGGCCGGAACCGAATCGCGCAGAGGCTTCGTTGATGAAATCGGGACGTTCAATGGCCGGTGTGTTGATGGAGACCTTGCCGGCACCTGCATCCAGAATGCGCTCCATATCTTCCAGGGTACGGATGCCGCCGCCAACACAAAGGGGAATATGCAAGTCTTCCGCCGTCCGTTTGATCACGTCCAGCAGGATGGCACGGTTGTCCGTAGTGGCGCGAATATCCAGAAAAACAAGCTCATCCGCTCCTTCTTCATCATAGCGGTGCGCTATTTCCACAGGGTCGCCCGCATCCCGAAGGCCGAGAAACTGGACGCCTTTGACTACCCGTCCCTCTACAACATCCAGACAGGGGATGATTCGTTTTATATCCATTGGAGCCTCTCTGACGAGGATATGATTCGCTTACTGTTGAAAACGCGAGATTTCTTATAAATAGGGATTGTTTTCCTGAGGCTTATCCGTCTCCGAAGTTTCTTCGGCTTCGGGAAGTGCATCGGGAAGATCTTCTTCTTCTTCTTCTTCTTCTTCAGTGGAATCTGCAGTTTCCACGACAGCCAGAGGGGTCTCTTCTTCTCTTGCTGTCAAAGGCGGCAGGCTGAAAGAGGACAAAGGTGCCGGAGCATTGTCACTGCTTTCATCATCCTCTGCTTCTTCGGTCACAACAGTTTCTTCCGCTACGGCTTCCTGCACTTCCTGTGCCTCTTCCACCTCTTCAGTTTCTTCCACTGCGGCTTCCTGTACTTCGGGTGCTTCTTCCACCTCTTCAGTTTCTTCCGCTGCGGCTTCCTGTACTTCGGGTGCCTCTTCCACCTCTTCAGTTTCTTCCGCTACGGCTTGCTGTACTTCCGGCGCCTCTTCTGCAGATTCGGGAGTGGCTTCCGCCTCAGCTGCCTCACTGTCCCGCGCGGCTGTTTCAGTGTCTTCAGTCGTCACACTGCTCTCATCGGCTGCGGTCTCTTCTGCTGGCTCCTTGTCTTCAGTGGTCTCTTCGCTGTCAGCTGTTTTTTCGGGAAGGGCCGGAGGTTTGGAGGAGGAACTTTCCTCACAGCTGCTTTCTTCTTTTGGAGTTTCAAGACTTTCCGCCCGGGCTCTGACCTTTTTACAGGTTTCATCCACATCAAAGCGTATGCCCTGTACATTGACAACAATGGAACTGATTTCTTCCAGACCCAGCACTTCTTTACAGGTGACGGCCAGAACACGGGCAACCGTTGTCGCGCTCATTTCCTCAGAAAAATCCTTACGATTATTGAGGATGACATTGGCAATGACACAGACTGTTTTACGGCTGCGATCAGGTCGGAGTTCCACGTCTATTTTTGCGATTTCCGGCATGGTACGCATGACTTTCAACAAGCTCTTGCGCAAAGGCGGGAGTTCCAGAACGACTGTTCCCTCGGAGCTGCTGCGGGTGATGTATTTCTTTTTACCCGATGGCAGACGCGGGAAAAAGGCATACAAAGCGATCAGTGCAATCAGAGCACTTACGACAATTCCGGGAACACCCAGATAAGGGACGCCCCCTTCAGTAGCAGGCCAGTATGCCAGACACTGGTCAAATACTTGCTGGGCCTGATCCAGATTGAGGGCCAGGCCAAGGCTGAGGGCACCTCCGAGAAAAACAACAAGAGCGATCAGTTTCAATGTCAGAAGTTTCATGGTGCACTCCTCAATCCGGGGTTGGTAAAATAACAGGGGACGAATAAAAACGGTAATCTGTTTATTTTATATGCAAGATAATCGTATCATAAAAGGGTGCTTCACTGCGATTTGATCACAACCCTCTTTTCTGTAAATTCGGCTGCAAAGGAATAAGTTCCCGTGTCCGTGACCCTGCAAGAGCTCCGACGTCAAAGCAATATCTGGTTTCTGGCGGCCCGCCCCCGAACCCTGCCGGCTGCGGCCGCCCCGGTTATCTTGGGAACAGCCATGGCCTGGGCCGATGGCGTCTTCCATTTTCCCGCCGCTCTGGCCGCTCTGTTGGGTGCATTGCTCATCCAGATCGGTTCCAATTATGCCAATGATTATTATGATTGTCTCAAAGGAGCTGATCAAGGGGAACGTCTCGGCCCGATCCGGGCAACACAAGCCGGTTGGGTCTCTCCCCGCCAGATGTTCCTAGCCACGGGTATCGTTTTTTTCGGGGCCGCCCTTCCGGGTGCTTATCTTGTCTGGCGTGGTGGCATGCCTATCCTCATTATCGGTCTTCTGTCGATTCTTTTCGCCATCCTCTATACAGGCGGGCCCTGGCCTCTGGGCTATCTGGGCATTGCGGATTTGTTTGTTCTCGTCTTTTTCGGGCCCGTGGCAACAGGCGGCACCTACTATGTTCAGGCCCAATCCTTCTCAGGACCCGCAGCCCTGGCCGGTCTTTCCACGGGCCTTCTGTCCATGGCCATTCTCAGTGTGAACAACCTCCGTGATTATGCCCAGGACAAAGAGAGTGGAAAAAAAACACCGGCTGTTCGCTTCGGCGTGGCCTTTGTCAAATGGGAATATGCCCTCTGTCTCTACAGTGCTTTGATCGTGATTCCTCTCCTGCTCGTATACCTGAAACCGGAGATATGGCCTTCTTTGACCATTCTCCTGTTATGCTTGCCGGCAAAGCGCCTGATCCGGAAAGTATGGAGAGAAGAGGGGCCGTTGCTCAATCTCCGTCTGGCCGATACCGGAAAACTGCTTCTGGCTTTCAGTCTGATCTTCTCTCTCTTGTGGATACTTTCCTGTCAGGGAGTTTTCAGCTGAGACGGACTCTTTTTTATCAGACAGAAGCTCCCCTCTTCACTTGAAATTTGAATTCATGTCCTTAAAAGAGCATACTGAATATGTGCACAATGTGCATCCCAACCTGTTACAAAAAATGTGTTCTGATCACTGGAGTACTACCTATGGCTGCTATGCATCCCGGCGCAATCGCCTATATTAATGGTCAATATGTACCTGTCGAAGAGGCTAAAATCAGCATCATGACCCATGCCTTCAACTATGGAACGGGTCTGTTTGAAGGTATCCGCGGATATTACAATGCGGAAGAGGACAATGTCTTGATTTTCAGGCTGCCTGAGCATGTGGAACGTTTGACACGCAATGCCAAAGTGCTGTGCATGGATATTCCTGAAGACAGCGCCGCCATTGAAGAAATCTGTGTGCAACTCGTCCGGCGCAGTGGATTTAAAGAAGGAGTGTATATCCGGCCAATCCTTTATAAGAGCCAGGAATCTCTCGGACCCACTGTTCTGGGGATTGATTCCAGCCTTTGTTGCTATGTCATCAAACTGGGCGATTATTGTGATACGGAAAGCGGTCTGGATGTGGCTGTTTCCTCCTGGAGACGTTTGTCGGACAATGCCATCCCCACCCGTCTCAAATCCACGGGGAGCTATATCAATTCTTCTCTGGCCGCATCTGAAGCGAAATCAGCGGGTTTTCACGAAGCCATCTTTCTGCGGGAAGACGGTTCCGTCGCCGAAGGAAGTGCCATGAACCTTTTCGTGGTACAGGATGGAAAACTGATTACGACTCCGGTCAATGCGGATATTCTTGTGGGCATTACTCGAAACACCGTCATGCAGCTGGCTCGGGAAGTTTTCGGTCTTGAAGTGGTGGAACGCTCCATTGCACGGACCGAACTCTATACAAGCGATGAACTCTTCTTCTGCGGTACCGGTGCTCAGGTCGCGCCTGTACGTTCCGTTGATCGCCGTCTCATTGGCAATGGCCAAACCGGTGAGATCACCAAAAAGCTGCAGGATTTATATTTCGAAGTGGTTCAAGGAAAAGTGCCCGAATACCGCCACTGGTGTCGGCCTGTTTATTAAACTCAAGCAAATGAAACAAGGGGACGTCATGAGTTCCAAGATTGACCGCAGCCTGGCCATACTCTTGTCCTGGCGCTTTCTTCTCTGTGTACTGCTGATCCTTTTCGTTACCTCCTGGGTACCACTGCTGTCACAGACTTATACACTTCAGGATGAGGACGGCAATATTTTGCAGGAACAGACCAACAAAGTCCGTGCCTGGAAGTCCTGGACAAGAATCATACATCCTCGGGCTGCGGATTTTCTTTCTCATCTTTATGCCGTATCGGTTCATCTGGGCATCTGTCTGGTCACCACCTTCATTGTCTGGTATTTGAGCCCGCAAGAAAAGAAGAGAGCCATAAAGGCTGAGACGGAACAGGCAGTGTTGATGAATGAAGACGGGCCCGACACAGAGGAAGAAGGCATTGCAAAGGACAACTATCATGACTGAAACGCTCCTCCGTAACTGGATCTGCGAAATTGGACGGCGCCTTTATCAGCGCGACATGATCGCCGCCGCAGATGGCAATATCAGTGTACGCTTCGGCGAAGACCGTTTTATCTGCACACCCAGCGGCATGTCCAAAGGTTTTCTGCGTCCCGATGACCTGGTCATCGCCGATAGTACCGGCCGGAAGATAGCAGGGGAGAAGAAGGTGACTTCTGAATTCTTCACCCATCTCAAGGCCTATGAGATACGGCCCGAAACACAGGCCGTCATTCATGCGCATCCCACCTATGCCACGGTACTCACCATCCTGGGCATCGACACCACCATTCCCATTCTCCCTGAAGTGGTGATGAATATGGTTGCCTTGCCGGTGGCGGCTTATGCCACCCCGGGAAGCCTTGAAGGAGCTGAGGTCATCGCCACCCTCATAAAGGATTATGATGCCCTGCTCCTGGAACGACACGGCGCCATCACTCTGGGAGCCGATCTGCAGGAAGCCTATATGCGCATGGAACGGCTTGAACATGCAGCCAAAACGCTCTATCTCTGTCATCTGGCCGGAAAGCCGAAGCCCTTGCCTCCCGATGCTCTGGAAAAACTGATGGCTGTAACCGTTCCCGAAGGAACCCTCCCGCCGCCTTATCCCTTTCCCCAGAAAGAGGATTGAAAACTCCGCCTTTTCAGACAGCCAGGGACAAACATCGTCCTTCACAAGAAAAATACTGATTTCTCATTGCTTCGGCAACAGCATGCGCGCTCATGCGCCAAAAACCATCCCCTTTCAAGATGATAAGTGCTGTGATTGAAGGACCATAAAATCATGCTTGATATTCTGTGAAGCTTCATTTATAATCAACATATTGTGTGGTTTTGGTTCAGGACCCCAAAATCATGCGGTTGCACGTAAATTGGCTGAATGGTAGCAAAGGGCTGAAAAAAGCTGTTTTGCCCTGTTACCCAAAAGGAGCTTCATGTGAATTGTGTTAGCCCCAAAGTGTTTCTGGTGGGAGAAACACAGATCGTTTCTCAAGGTTTACAGGACTATCTGAACCATGTGGGAGCCCCGGAGTGGACCAGCGATGCGCCCAGCGACGCTGAAAAGCTCTGCGAAGTCATGGGCCGCCTCTGCTACCGTTCTTTCAGTCCCGGATTGAATCCCAATGTTACCCGTGTGCGGGAAGGGAACAAGCCCTATCTGGCCAATATCGTTGACGTGGGACATGGCAGTGTGCTCGAACATGCCGTAGTGAACTTTATCTTTGCCGATGTGAGCCGAGTGGTCACCCATGAGCTTGTTCGTCATCGTGCCGGCGTGGCTATTTCACAGGAATCCCTGCGCTTCGTCCGACTGGATACGCTCTCCGCCTATGTACCCGTTCATATTCGGGAGAACGAAAAAGGTATGGAGGTTTTTGTCCGTACCCTGGAACAGTTGGAAGAGCTTCAGTTGGAGCTGGCTGACATCTTCAAAATCGATGAGGAAAAAAAGTTTGATGTGAAGAAAAAGCTGACCTCCGCTTTTCGTCGAATCGCCCCTCTGGGCCTGGCGACGACCATCGGCTGGTCCTGTAATTTCCGGACACTGCGCCATGTCATCGAAATGCGTACAGATCCTCATGCGGAAGAAGAGATCAGGCTGCTTTTTGCTGAGGTTTTTTATCTTGTTCAAAAACGCTATCCCAATCTCTTTTCAGATTATGAGGTGGAGATGGTGGATGATCTGCCCTGGGTGAGAACCGGAAGCAGAAAAGTTTAAGAATACATAAAGTATATAGAGCACTATCAGATTCAGGGCTGAATTTTGTTTCTGATAATGCATCCAGGTTTGTAAAATACAAAAGTTCAGGAGAGCTGCGCCATGTTTGCTGTGAGAGAGCGGTTTGCGCTGGATACCCGTTTTCTTGATCAATTCAAAGATCGGGAGCCGGATTGGGGGCCTTTGGGCTATATTACCTACAAGCGGACCTATGCACGTGTCGTTCCCGATGATCCCAACGGACGTACAGAAGAGTTCTGGGAAACCTTGAAGCGTGTTGTGGAAGGCTGCTACACAATTCAGTGGAACCACTGTAACAGCCTGAAACTGCCCTGGAAACCGGAAAAAGCACAGCGCTCCGCCCAGGAAATGTTCCGCCTCATGTGGGACTTCAAATTTCTGCCGCCCGGTCGAGGCCTCTGGATGATGGGTTCCGAATATGTTTTTCTCAGAGGCAGTGCGGCATTGAACAATTGTGCCTTTGTCTCTACCGAAGAAATCGACACGGATTTCGCCGAACCTTTCTGCTTTCTCATGGATATGTCCATGCTGGGGACGGGTGTCGCCTTTGACACCAAAGGGGCCGGCAAGGTTACCATCCGCACGCCTCAGATTGGCGAATACATCCATGTGGTAGCCGATTCCAAAGAAGGATGGGCCGATCTTGTCCGAACCATTCTCAACGCCTATGTGGGTCGGGGCAAAAGACCAGCCGAGATCGACTACAGCAAGATCAGACCCCAGGGAGCGCCCATTAAAACCTTCGGAGGCATTGCGCCCGGTCCCGATCCGCTCCGGGAATGCGTGGAAAACATCGATAAAATTCTGTCGCCCCGGGACGGACATTCCATTTCCTCCACAGATATCACCGATCTCATGAATGTCATCGGCAAATGTGTCGTCTCCGGTGGCGTGCGCCGCACAGCTGAACTCGCTCTGGGATCTCCTGATGATGAAGAGTATCTGCAATTGAAAGATCCCAAGTTGAATCAGGAAAAACTCATGGCCTGGCGCTGGGCATCCAACAACAGTGTCATCGCCCGGGAAGGCATGGACTACATGAAAGCGGGTACGCAGACGGCCTTCAATGGCGAGCCCGGTTACTTCTGGCTTGAAAACGCCCGGGCCTATGGACGCCTGAAAGACGGGCCCACCTATGCGGACGCCAAAGTGTCGGGTACCAATCCCTGTGCGGAACAGAGCCTGGAATCCTATGAGATCTGTAATCTCGTCGAGACCTTCCCCTCCCGCCATGATTCACTGGAAGAATATGAGCGGACTCTCAAGTTTGCCTATCTCTATGCAAAAACGGTGACGCTCATTCCCACACACAATGAACGGACCAATGCCATCATGCTGCGCAACCGGCGTATAGGCCTGTCCCAGTCAGGGATAGTCGAAAGCTTTACACGCCATGGCCGACGTGAACATTTGCGCTGGTGTGACGAAGGCTACAAGTATATCTGCAAACTGGATCGCATTTACTCGCAATGGCTCTGTGTCCCGGAAAGCATCAAACGCACCAGCGTGAAGCCCAGTGGAACCGTATCGCTGTTGCCCGGAGTGACTCCCGGTATACACTATCCTCACAGCCAGTATTACTGGCGAACCATTCGCCTCGACAAGACCAGTGCCCTGGTGGAGCCTCTGCGCAAGGCGGGCTTCCGCATTGAAGAATCCGTCTACGGCGACAATACCCTCGTCGTCTATTTTCCTGTGAAAGAAAAATTCTTCCTCCGCAGCAAAAACGATGTGAGCGTTTGGGAACAGGTGGAAAATGTGGCTCAGATCCAATATTACTGGGCCGACAATCAGGTCAGCGCAACCATCACTTTCAAACCTGAAGAAGCCTTGGATATCCCCTATATTCTGGAGTTGTACGAGACCCGGTTGAAGTCCATTTCCTTCCTGCCCCTTGTGGATCACAACTATGCACAGGCGCCTTACCAGGCCATGACCAAGGAAGCCTATGAATATGCCGTGTCCAAACTCAGCACACCTGACTTCCATGCCATGAACACCGATGAGGATCAGGACTTGTACTGTGATGGCGACAAATGCACCGTGCCCGCTTTGGTACCTTTGCCCGAACAGCAGGAAGTGGACTTCGAAGCGGAAGATGACACAATTGCTACGGCTGATGGGGAAAGTGAAGACTGATAAGTTTTGTTGTTTCCTTGTGCAGCGGAGTCTTTTGATTCCGCTGCTTTTGTATTCACCGCATTGGGCACAATGGGGCATAGGAGAGTACAAAGAAGAAGGTTTTTTCCACGAAGACACACCAAGGAACACCAGGGAAGAAATTCAGGCGGCAAAAAAAAAGACCTGCAGTCTTAACACGTCCACTCTGTCCACTTGGTCCACTGACTTGCCATAAACGCCCTGACCCTTTATCCTTTGGCCTCTTCTTTTTTTCCAAAAAGTGTTTTCAAACGGATGCTGAGCTTCGCTGAGTAGTCAGGACAATTGTCATCGGGATTAAGCACCTCACACAGGCCTGGAACCATTTGTAAAACTTGTTTGTTATCTCTGACACTACACATCTGCTGTAGGCGGACCAAGCAGCGAAGTTGACCTTTAATGTTTCGGCTGTGTCGGCATCGTGGGCACTGGTTCATAAGGGCGGCTCCTCCAGAGTAATACCATCTGCAAGTTGATCAAGTGTAGCACAGATGCGGAAAAGAACAAAAAGTCACTCCTGGGAACGCCAATTTCCACATTGGCTGACAGCGTATGATGGCCCGGAGAACATATTGACTTGGTTGCGGCATGATATCTCTATTTCCTCAAACAAATTCATTACTGAGAAAACTTTCCGGCAGAGGATGAGCATAACGTGGGAGCGCCAATGTCCCCATTGGCTGATAGCGTATGATGGCCCGGAGAACATATTGACTTGGTGCGGCATGATATCTCTATTTCCTCCCACAAATTCATTACTGAGAAAACTTTCCGGCAGAGGATGAGCATAACGTGGGAGCGCCAATGTCCCCATTGGCTGATAGCGTATGACGATCCCAAGAACATATTGACTTGGTGCGGCATGATATCTCTTTTCTGACCACCTCTTTCTTTATGTACCCAAGTCCATACGTCACGCCAGGGTTCTATTAGGTGATAGGTGATAGGGGATAGGGGCTAGGGAAATACGACTGAGGTAAGGATCAGGGGATTTAAGAGACTTGGAGGGATTAGTCGTGTTTGGGAAAAATCTGTCGGTCGGGCGGATCTGCGAAGGGCGCAGCTGTTATGATTTGAAAATCAGTGTTTATCAGTGTGTATCTGTGGTTCTAAGGAACGTCATGTCAGTGTCATCTCTAAGGTCAAGATGTATCTTTTCCGTGTGTTCCGTGATTTCCGTGGTTTTTAAAAAATCATTTGATTGCCGCTATTGTGCTGTATGATCCCCCAAAAACACAAAGATGGTGATAAACCATTGTTTACCCCACAGGTCACATTTTTTATGGTACACTTCGCTTTGGAAGCGTCCTGCGGATATCGGGAATCCCTATGCAAAATTTCCAATGCTCGTGTATGCAGGATGATCGCAACAAAATCACTTGGAAGAATCTGTTCAATTGTGAATGAACGCTCTTCATGGCAATCTGACAAAGACATCACGGAAAGGAAATCTGACTATGTCACTTGCAAAACGTTCTACAGCTGAATTTATCGGCACTTTCTGGCTTGTACTCGGCGGATGTGGAAGCGCCGTACTGGCCGCTGCTTTTCCCGAAGTGGGGATTGGTCTTCTTGGCGTGTCGCTGGCTTTCGGTTTGACTGTCCTGACCATGGCTTTCGCCATTGGTCACATTTCGGGTTGTCATCTGAATCCGGCCGTTTCAATCGGTCTTGCTGCAGGGGGACGTTTCAAAGCTTCCGAGCTTCCCGCTTATATTATTGCTCAGGTACTGGGTGCCATTGCCGGTGCCGGAATTCTGTATTTGATTGCCAGCGGCAAAGCCGGTTTTGATCTCAGTGGCGGTCTCGCTTCCAACGGCTATGGTGAACACTCTCCCGGGGGCTATTCCCTCACTTCAGGGCTTGTTACGGAAATTGTGATGACCTTCATGTTTCTGATGATCATTCTGGGTGCCACGGATAAACGTGCTCCCGCAGGTTTTGCACCCATCGCCATCGGTCTGGGTCTGACTCTGATCCATCTGATCAGCATCCCTGTAACGAATACCTCGGTCAACCCTGCCCGGAGCACGGGCCCCGCTCTCTTTGTCGGTGGCTGGGCTGTCAAACAGCTCTGGCTCTTCTGGGTGGCGCCTTTGATCGGTGCGGCTGTGGCGGGAATTGTCTACCGCTGGTTCGAAAAAGAAGCATAAAAGGTTTTGTTCTCAGGCGGGTGATTCTACCCCTTGAAAGTCTTGTTTTCAGGTGAGTGTGCGTTCATTCGTGCACTCACCTTTTTTATGAGTGCAAGGAGTACCTGATAGAAATAACGCTTCCCCGGAAATGGGGACAAAAGAGAGGAGTGGGGGAGCAAAGGGGGAAAAATGGCAGCCCGTAGGGGATTCGAACCCCTGTGACGAGACTGAGAATCTCGCATCCTAACCCCTAGATGAACGGGCCGCAAATGATAAAAGAAAGGATAAAAAGCGAAGAAAATGGTTGCCGGGCTAGGATTCGAACCTAGAATTGCCTGATCCAGAGTCAGGAGCCTTACCAATTTGGCCACCCGGCAACAGTTGGGATATTTTAGTCTTTTTGGGGGACCTGAGTCAAATTGTAAGCGGGGGAATCAATCCGTGAGTTCAATATCGAAACGCAATTTTGATTAGATAAAAAGAGGAGACATTGCGGCCCTCTTCGGTAGGGGCGAAAAATCTTTCGCCCGAAACCATTTGGACAGAATAAAAGAAGGCTTTTAAACCTGTTGGTAGGGGCGAAAAATCTTTCGCCCGAAACTTCGATTTTCAGCGCCTACTGATACAGCGCCCCTACGCGCGTTTGGTCTCAGCCCTTCCTGACACGTGCATTCTGTTCACTCGGTTCATTGCTCCTAACCTCCCTGTCAAAACCTAAGGACATATTCTTCGCCTTCCCAGATCCTTCTGATCCGTCTGATCCGTCCGATGAACACCCCAGGGACGACTCATAGCTTGACCCCCATTGCCATAGTTTAAGACATACTGACCCATACAGGTCCTGAATTTCTCCGACCACGACCCTGCCATCCCGTGCGCCGTGCTGCCGGGCGAAAGATTTTTCGCCCCTACGTGTGTTTTGTCTCAGGCTGTGCTCAGAGGTACCGGGCGAAAGATTTTTGGCCCCTACGGGTGTTTTGTCTCGAGGTGCCGGGCGAAAGATTTTTCGCCCCTACGGGTGTTTGGTCTCGAGGTGCCGTGCGAAAGATTTTTGGCCCCTAAGGGTGTTTTGTCTCGAGGTGCCGGGCGAAAGATCTTTCGCCCGAAACCATTTGGACAGAATAAGAGAAGGCTTTAAACCTGTCGGTAGGGGCGAAAAATCTTTCGCCCGAAACTTCGATTTTCAGCGCCTACTGATACAGCGCCCCTACGAGTGTTTGGTCTCAGCCCTTCCTGACACGTGCATTCTGTTCACTCGGTTCATTGCTCCTAACCTCCCTGTCAAAACCCAAGGACATATTCTTCGCCTTCCCAGATCCGTGCGATCCGTCTGATCCGTCCGATGAACACCCCAGGGACGACTCATAGCTTGACCCCCATTGTCATAGTTTAAGACATACTGACCCATACAGGTCCTGAATTTCTCCGACAACGACCCCGCCATCCCGTGCGCCGTGCTGCCGGGCGAAAAATCTTTCGCCCCTACGGGTGTTTTGTCTCGAGGTACCGGGCGAAAGACTTTTCGCCCCTACGGGTGTTTTGTCTCGAAGTACCGGGCGAAAGATTTTTCGCCCCTACGGGTGTTTTGTCTCAGCCTGTGCTCCGAGGTACCGGGCGAAAGATTTTTCGCCCCTACGCGTGTTTTGTCTCGAGGTACCGGGCGAAAGATTTTTCGCCCCTATGGGTGTTTTGTCTCGAGGTACCGGGCGAATGATTTTTCTCCCCTACAGGTGTTTTGTCTCGAGGTACCGGGCGAAAGATTTTTCTCCCCTACGGGTGTTTTGTCTCGAGGTACCGGGCGAAAGATTTTTCGCCCCTACGGGTGTTTTGTCTCAGCCCTTCCTGACACGTCAATTCCTGAACCGCCAAGCCACACCCTGCCATTCTGCATTGTCTCAGTAATACAGCCCTCATCCTTTGTGAGCATCGGCCATAACCTGTGCAGCTGCCGCAATTTTCTTGCGCAGTGTCGGCGGATCCATCAGTTCCATGGTTCCGCCGAAACTCAAGACCCAGGCCAGCGTTTCTTCTTCGCTTGTTGTGGAGAATTCCAAAGTCAAAGACCCGTCTTTATGGGTGGTGATTTTCTGGTCGCTGCTCCAGATACGTTCTTCCACATACATGGCGGCAGAAGGAGCGACCCGCACGGTTACCCGGAAGGCTTCTCCGTGATGGAGGCCGAAAGTACCGGCAATTTCTGTTGTGGACTGCTCCGGTTCGATCGGTTCAAAGCGGGTGTCTGTGAGTGATACCTCATACATGCGATGAACAGGAAGAATAATATCTTCCGGTTTCTTCTTCTTGAGCGTTTCTGCACGGTAGCCACGGAGATATAAGCCTTCCCGGAAAACGATCATCTGATAACCGGCCACAAGATAGGCTTTGTTCGTCTTGCGGGTGGGGGCACGGTAAAGAATTTTGCAGACTCTGTTTTCACGGATGGCACGGATAAGATCGGAGATGAAGGTCTCACGGGATGAATAGTCGATAAAGCCTTTGGGCTTCACCTGTGTAAAAGAATCGGAGAGAGTTTCCTCTTCTGTCAGGTTTTGTTCAGCCGCATGCTGGAGAGCTTCGGTTATATCTTTACGATAACTTTCGGGAAGTAAATGCCAGACCATGTCTTTGCAGAGGAGAAGCTTGTCAATGGCTGTCGTATCAAGAATGATATTGGTCTGTTTTTTGATGGCGCGGGCACGATACCAACGCTCACGGTTTTTAATCCAGGAATCAATGGTGACCCATTGGCTTTTCTGGATATGCTCCATCATTCTCAAGATGCTTTGTTTGGAGCATTGCAAAATAGTGGCTAAATGTCCCAAGGAATGGGCGCGCTGAGAAAACAAAAAGATGCTCAACAATCCCAGGGTCTTATCTGAAGGACTGGAATAGGGATCATATTTTGGCGGCATGAAAGGATCTCCTTGCAAATGGTGAAGAACTGTGGGAACAGAATAAATTGTCTGCTTAAGACTTTACCACAGTCTTGAGCAAAAAAAAAGAATAATCCCTTGTGTTTCTTAGAATTCACCTGTGAATCTCTAAAATTTTTTGGAATATCTTAAAAAATCTTTGTTCTGTTCCTGAATGTGGAACAATGATGTGTCATACTGAGGGTGGAAAATTGAATCCAGGATGACTCCGGTGAGGATTTCACCTTTGGTACGGCATGGAAATACAGGAGGGACAGGGAACAGAAGCGGGGGCATGCCGTACCTCTTCACAAAAAGAGACCGACAGAGCAGGGGCTTGTCGGTCTCAGTTTATTTTTCAGCGGGAGTGGAGATGAAAGGCTCAGATACCGAAGGCATCCAGGCCAACGAGCATCCACTGATCGTCTTCAAGTTTCAGAACGAATTCCAGAGTGCCGCTTCCGAAGTTTCCACTGATATCCAGAGGATAGACAATAGCGGAACCATCTTCAAAGGTCACTTCCGTATCTTCCAGGTCTACACTGGCATCTTCCAGATAGCCCATGTCAATGGCCATTTCCAGAAAGTCGCTCAATTCTTCCTTGTCGCTGTACTCATTGTGTTCGAAATTTTCAGAAACACCTTCCATGGCTGCATCAAGATCACCGGCAATCAGTTTGTCCAGAAAGTCTGTGGCCAGGGCAAGAATGGCTTCGGGAGTATTTGCTGCGGGAGCAGACGCAGCAGCCGATTCGGGACAAGGAGCTGCTTCAGGGCATACGGCGACTGTGGGGCATACAACGCCAACATTCTGGGAAGCGGCCAGTTTGGAGGCAAGATCCGCTTTGACGGCATCAAAATCGCTGACCATGAGATAAAGCTCGGCAACTTCCGCAGGCCTCATGATGTCGGCTGCTTCGTCCATGGTGCTCTGTTTCAAACGGATGATACTGATATCCAGAGCCATGATTTCGCGGGTCAGTCCGGAGATGACAGAGTCGCTGTCGTCATTGGCAATAGCCGCTTTCAGCGCTGTCGCTTTGGTATCACGCTGTTTTGTGTAAGCATCCATCAGACTGCGATATTCACGGTAACCTTCCAGCACTTCAATGAGATCATAGTCGTCAATTCCTGCTTTTTCGGCAAACTGAAGCAGCAGTACCTGTTCCAGCATACTGTCCAGGCAAGCTTCTTCAGCCTGAATACCGACGGCAAAGAGGAAGGTTGCCGCAAGACAAAGGGTCACCAGTTTTTTCATGAGTCGTTCTCCTGTTGTTGTTTGAATCTGGTTAAATAAGTGACATCTGTTCATGTTTGACTGGCACAGGGCAAAAAAAGTTTCATGGAATCAATCAAAAAGGCCGGCATTTTTACGGGCACGGAGTCGCAGGGCATTGAGACGGATAAAGCCTGTGGCATCGGTCTGGTCATAGGCACCGTCATCTTCTTCAAAGGTGCAGATTTGGGGATCATAAAGGCTTTTTTCAGCGCGTCGTCCGACTACATCGCAATTTCCTTTGTACAGACGTACCCGCGCTGTTCCGGTGACATTCTCCTGGCTCTTGTCCACAAAGGCCATGAGCGCTTCCAATTCGGGCGCATACCAGAAGCCATTGTAAATGAGCTGGGCGATTTTGGGGGAGAGGAGATCCCGTTGCAGCATCACTTCGCGATCCATGGTCAGGCTTTCCACAGCACGATGGGCCGCATAGAGGATCGTGCCGCCCGGTGTCTCATAAACGCCTCTGGATTTCATGCCGACAAAACGGTTCTCCACCATGTCAACACGGCCGACACCGTGAGCGCCGCCGAGTGTATTGAGGGTTTCGAGGAGCTCCACAGGGCCCAGACGCTTTCCATCTACAGCCACGGGCGTGCCTTGTTCAAAGTCAATTTCAACGTAGCGGGGAGTATCCGGCGCAGCCATCGGTGACACGCTCAGCTGGAACATGTCTTCAGGCGCCTCATTCCAGGGATCTTCGAGTACACCCCCTTCAAAGGAGATGTGAAGCAGGTTTCGGTCTGAAGAGTAGGGTTTCGCCTTGCTGACGGGAATGGGGATATTGTGCTTTTCGGCATAGGCGATCATTTTCTCGCGGCTGTCCAGAGTCCAGTTGGGATCACGCCAGGGAGCGATAATTTTCACATTGGGTTCCAGTGCCAGACAGGTCAGTTCAAAACGAACCTGATCATTTCCTTTGCCTGTAGCGCCGTGAGCGACGGCATCAGCACCGGTTTCACGGAGGACATCAATTTGCGCCTTGGCTATAATGGGCCGGGCAATGCTGGTGCCCAGAAGGTATACGCCTTCATAGACGGCATTGGCGCGCATGGTCGGAAAAACGAAATCCCGTACGAACTCTTCTCGCAGGTCTTTCACGATGGCTTCAGAAGCGCCGGTTTGCAGAGCTTTCACACGGGCCGGTTCCGTTTCTTCACCCTGACCCACATCTCCTATATAGGCAACGACTTCGGCTTTATAGGTTTCTTTCAACCATTTCAAAATAATGGAAGTGTCGAGACCACCGGAATATGCCAAAACAATTTTTTTAATGGAACTCATTGGAAAGGATCCTTTCTTTCAAAGGGTTGAGAGGGAAAATACCTGGTTCAGCGGCTTGCATTGCCGAGAAGTGTGGCCAGCACGGCCTTTTGTGCGTGGAGCCTGTTTTCGGCCTGATCAAAACAAACCGAGGCCGGACCGTCAATAACTTCAGCCGTGACTTCCGAGCCCCGTTGAGCGGGCAGACAGTGCATGAAAATGGCGTCTTTTTTCGCCAGTGCCAGAAGTGCGCGGTTCACCTGATAGGGAGCGAAGACTTTTGCCCGTTCCGCCGCTTCTTCTTCCTGGCCCATGCTCGCCCAGACATCGGTGTAGACGGCATCAGCATCTTTCAGGCCTTCCTCGGGATCCTGAGTGATGTGAAACTCAGCCTTCGTATCCGCTTTCGCCCGCTCCACTATTTCCGGAGCGCCTTCATAGCCGGCCGGGCAGACCAGTGTCAGGTTGAGAGGCACACGGGATATGAAATTGGCCCAGGAATGGAAGACGTTGTTTCCATCTCCCACAAAGGCCACTTTCAAAGAAGAGAGATCCTGGCCTTTATGTTCACGGAGGGTTTGCACATCGGCGAGAATCTGACAGGGATGCAATTTATCTGTCAGGGCATTGATAACCGGAATGGAGGCCGCTTCCGCGAGTTCAATCACGTGATCATGATCAAAGGTGCGCGCCATGATTCCATCGACCCAACGCTCCAGATTCCTGGCCACATCGGCCACAGATTCTCTTTCGCCCAGGCGGGTATCAATGAGCTGCGTCGCACCGCCCAACTGATACATGCCCACCTGAAAAGTGAGACGTGTCCGCAGACTGGGTTTTTCAAAAATCAGGGCCAGGGTTTTACCTTCAAGAAGGGGGTGGGGGATTCCGTCGCGCTTTTGTACTTTCAGGTCATCGGCCAGATCCAGAAAGGCCAGCAACTCCTCGCCTGAGAAGTCGGCAAGAGAAATAAAATCTGTTACCATTGCAAAGCCTCCAGACTGGCTTCCAGCGTTGCAACCACACAATCCACAGCTGTTGTATCTATGATCAGCGGCGGCAGAAAACGGAGAACGCGGGGACCGGCCGGACCGCAGAGAATGCCAGCGTCATGCATGGCTCCGACGAGAGGTGCCACTTCACGGTCGAATTCCACACCGATCATGAGACCCCGGCCGCGTACCTCAAGAATGCAAGGACGTTCCTGAGCGAGATCCAGAAGACTTCTGGTGAAATAGGCTCCCATTTCCGCTCCCTTTTCGATAAGACCGGGTTCGGTAAGAGCTTCCATGGTGGCCAGAGCCGCTGCGGCACTCAGCGGGTTGCCGCCGAAAGTGCAGGCATGAGCACCGGGAGCGAATCCGTCGGCGATAGCGTCGGTGCATCCAAGAGCACCGATGGGCACACCATTGCCCAGACCTTTGGCCAGGGTGATCATATCGGGAATGACATTTTCATCTTCATAAGCGAAGAGCGTACCTGTCCGGCCCAGACCGGTTTGCACCTCATCAAAAGACAGGAGGATGTTTTTCTCCGTACAGAGCTGGCGCACGGCGGGGAGATAGCCTCTGGAAGGTAAACGGACACCGCCTTCCCCTTGAATGGGTTCCAGCATGACCAGACCCACTTCCGGAGTGATGGCTGCTTCCAGCGCTTCCAGATTGTCATAAGGAACATAGTGAAAGCCGGGCAGGAGAGGATTGAAGCCTTCGTGGTATTTGGGCTGTCCTGTTGCGGTGAGCGCTCCAAGCGTCCGGCCGTGAAAAGACTGTTTCGCAACAATGATCTCAGGTTTGGGAGTTCCCGTCCGGGTCCAGTAGCGCCGGGCCAGTTTTATTGCCGCCTCATTCGCTTCAGCGCCGCCATTACAGAAAAACCATTTGTCTGCAAAGCAGTGTTTTGAAAGCAGCTGTGCCAGTTTAACCTGCGGTTCAATATAATACAGGTTGGAGACATGGACCAGCTTTCGGGCTTGTGCACAGATCGCCTCAGTCACTTTGGGATGACAATGGCCAAGATTACAGACAGCGATCCCTGCAAAAAAATCGAGATATTCACGGCCTTCCGCATCCCATACCCGTGCGCCTTCGCCTCGCACCAGTGCAAGACGCCGTTCACCGTAGGTATTTAAAATATGCTCACCATTAAGAGCTTTGATTTCCTGTGTATTCACGTTGGTACTACTCCTGATAAAGGCGTGTAAAAGGGAAGAGAGAATCTTCAGGAAGCCTTTTTATCGCTTGAAGCGCTTGCAGGTGTTTTGCTTCCCGTATCTTTGCTTTCCGAGCTTGCTTTTGCAGCTGGTTCCGCTGAGGGTTTCTTCCCTTTGTTTTTATAATCTGTTTCGTAAAAGCCGGTCCCTTTGAAAATAATTCCTGCGCCACTGCCCAGAAGACGGATACAGGGCCCTCCGCAGGCTTCACACTTGATTTTCGGAGATTGGGACATGCTGTGAAATACATCCTGCACTTGAGCGCAGCGTTTACATTGATAAGAATAAGTTGGCACAGATCACTCCTTTGCAACACAGTTACAGAATAAAGAGATACTGATACATGCAGTATTGGTTTTTGGTGAAAAGGACAGAGTTTTATCCTGAGATCCTATACTTTACCAAGTTCAGCACTCATAATCAAAAAGTACGCCCTGAAAATGCAGTAAAAGAAAGAAAAACAGTGAGAAGAAACAGTGTATTCCAAGGCTGCGGATTCTTGATCTTTTCATCTCAAAGTGAATCACCGATGATTCTGAAGAATTTTCAATTCTCTCCTTTTATAAAAAGTACACTTTCGGTTAATGAATATGATATTCTTTTCAATAGTGTTGTGTATTGCTTGCACTGCTGAATATTTGTAAGGAATACTTAACATGGCCGTTGATGTTCCTGAACATGACGCTGTGTCTGTACAGGCCGCAGCCAGCTGAATGCACTGTCAGTAACGGTAAAAATATGGAGATTCGGGATATTTTGAAGGAAAAGTCTCAGGCAAAAGAGGAATTCAAAGCGCGTGATATGAGTGCCGAAGGGGCCAGTTGGCGCGAATATACCTACAGCAACCTTTCTCATTCCCGTGCCCACTATTTGTTGGCCATCGAATCTCTCCGTGGGGAGCTGGGCTATGCGCGTACAACGGATATTGCTGAAATGCTTGAAGTGTCCCGTGGCGCCGCGTCCATGGCTCTGGCTCAGCTTAAAAAAAGGGGATGGGTCACTGAAGATCCCAACCGTTTCTTATTGCTGACGGCTGAAGGCAAACAGATGACGGAATTGGTCTCCCGTAATTTTGAGGTGCTTCGATTTTTCTTCGAATCTGTTCTAGGAATCAGTGCCGATCTGGCCAATGAAGAAGCCTGCAAGATGGAACACCTGATCACCGTGGAAACCAGTAACAGACTCAACCTTTTCAATAAAACCCTTTCTTCCGATCCGGAGCTGCTCCAGAAGATCCTTCGTGAGACGGACGCGGCTCAAGATTCCTGAGTCTCTGAGTCCGAAACATCCGGATGCTCTTCCGCCCCCGATTTTTCCCCCTCACTCTGTGCCTGTTCCTTATCCCGGGCCTCCAAGGCTTCCAGGCGCATCTTGATTTCTTTTTCCTGACCCCGCTCATGAGGCTCATAAAAGGCGCCGCGGGGAATGCCATAATCCTGAGGCACATAAGCATCCTCATAATCATGGGCATACAGATAGCCTTTCCCACGTTCCAGTTTTTCCGCGCCTTTATATGAACTCTCTTTCAGATGGGCGGGAACTTCAATGGTCGAGCCTTCTCGCACCTGCTTCAATGCTTTGTCCACGGCCTGATATACGGCATTGCTCTTGGGAGCAGCCGCCACATATACGGCCGCCTGGGCCAGAATAATTCTTGCCTCCGGGAATCCCACAAGATCGGCTGTCTGGAAAGCGGCATTGGCCAGTATCAAAGCCTGAGGATCGGCACAGCCCACTTCTTCTGCAGCGGCAATGCAGATACGTCGTGCAATAAAGCGGGGCGGTTCACCTGCTTCGATCATGCGCCCCATCCAATACAAAGCCGCATCGGGATGGCTGCCCCGCATGCTTTTTATAAAGGCTGAGGCGGCATCATAATGAGAATCACCGCTTCCATCGTAATGGAGCATTTTTTTCTGAATGGATTCCGCTGCAATAGCGAGGGTCACCGTGATAGTGTTGCCCACGGGTTTCGTCGTTAAAAGGGCAAGCTCCAAAGCGTTCACAGCCCGCCGCCCGTCGCCTTCCGCAAAGCGCGTGATGTACTCCAGAGCATCATCGTCCAACTGAATTTCGAGGTCCGAAAACCCCCGCTTGGGATGAGCGATGGCATGGAGCAGCAGTTCCCGGATGTCTTCCTGAGTCAGTGCTTTGAACTCAAAGATCTGGGAACGGGAAAGGAGGGGAGAGACAATGGAAAAATAAGGATTTTCCGTTGTGGCACCGATGAGAGTGAAGAGCCCGTTTTCCACATGGGGCAAGAGGCCGTCCTGCTGGGTTTTGGTAAAGCGGTGGATTTCATCCAGAAAGAGAATCGTGGACTGTTGATATTTTTCAAAACGATCCCGAGCGGACTTGACCACTTTCCGGATATCAGCGATACCAGCCAGAACGGCATTCAACGGTTCCACGACTGACTTGGTGCGCATGGCGATGACACGGGCCAGTGCCGTTTTGCCACATCCCGGAGGGCCGTAGAAGATCACGGAGGTGAGCCGATCCGCATCGATGGCACGGCGCAAGAGTTTTCCCGGACCGAGAATATGTTCCTGACCGCGGATCTCATCAAGACTTCTGGGGGCAATCCTTCGGGCCAGAGGCGGTTCTTTGCGTTGAGCAGGTGGAGGCGTACGCCGTTTATCAGAAAAAAGAAAGTCGTTCATGAGGATTCCTCCGTTTTTGTTTTGCCACAAAGACAGATGAGAAAACAGATGGGGCTTACAATGGCCCAGATCCACGTCCACGCCAGAGTGAAACCGAACCAGCGGGGAAGCATATAAGGCTGCAGCAGAAGGACCAGCACGATACCGGAGAGAAAAGCCGTGTATACAGAAGCGGCATTGCCTCTCCGGGTGAAGAGTGCTGTGCAGAAAACACCGAGTAAAGGTGCCTGTGCAAAAGCCATGACACCCAAAGCGAAATTGATGAGGGACTCACCGCCCTGCTCCTGCAGATAAATGGCGATAATGGCGAAGAGTGTGAGCAGAAAGCCCATGAGTCCTACGGCAAAACGTGAGCTGCTGAGATCAGGCATGGCGTCCTTCTCTTCGCTGTGTTTCCCTCGCCACCGGGATCGCAGGGGAACATACAGATCCGCAATGAGGCTGCTCGCCATGGCATTGATGGCTGAATCGAAGGTACTCATGGCCGCTGCAATCAGTCCGGCCATGGTCAGGCCTTTGAGACCGGTCGGCAAATGGTTCAGCACAAACTGCGGGAAAAGTCGCCGGGAATCCTCAATCACATCAGCCGGCAAGGCTGCGCCCATGAGATCAGGGCGCATATAGAAAAGATGGAGAAGCGCACCGATAAGCAGAAATAACAGAATAATGGGGATGGCTGTAAGCATGGAGGCGATAATCGCGAATCCTCCATGCCAGGGGGAGCGGGCTGTCATGACCCGTTGAAGCATGTCCTGGTCCACGCCGTGGGTTGAGAGGCTGACAATGGTCATGGCGAAAAGCCCCGACCAGAAGGTGAAAGGATTGGACAGGTTCCTGGAAAAGTCCAGGACCTTCAGTTTGTTTATCCCCTCTGAGTTGGTGAGCTCTCTCATCATGTCGCCGCCACTGAGAGGAATCATGGTGAAGAGATACCAGGTGGCCGCCAATGCGGCAATGACCATGATGGTAATCTGCATGACATCGGTCCAGATCACAGCACGGATACCACCGGATACGGTATAAAGAGTTCCCACGATTCCAAGGAGGAGGATGGCGAAAATCAGTTCCAGCCGGCTGATTTCTCCGTAGAGCATCAAAGAAAAACCGATGCCGGCCATAAAAAGACGTGCGCCGGAAGAAAGCAGACGGCCGAGGAGGAACATGGCACCGGCGGCCGTACGAGCCCCTTCTCCATATCGTTTTCCAAGATAACCGTAAATGGTGACGGTGCCGGCTGTGTACAGGGGCGTGACAAAGTAAAATGCGATGATGAAAGCGGCGACGATGGCGCCCAGATTGGTGATGATATAGGTGAAGTCACCATCAAAGGCCATTTGCGGAACGCCTATGAATGTGGCGGCACTCAAGGCCGTGGCGACAACGGAAAGGGCCACAGCCCAGGCGGGCATGGAACGGCCTCCGAGAAAAAAATACTGGCTGTCAGACTGTTTGCGGGAGACTGTAACACCTATGAGGAGCATCAGTGCCATATAGGAAAAAAGGATGAGCCAGTCTGTCATTGCAAAGCCTGGTTCCACAATAAAGCCCTTTCTCTGTGAAAAGCAGAGGCTCCTCTCTCCGGAAGAGGAACTTCGTCTCCTCGCTTATTCTGATAAAGCCTTCAGCTCAGCCATACATAGATCCGGTTTGTTCGAAATGATACCCTGCACACCCAGGCGTGCAAAATGCCGGATATCCTCGGCCTCATCCACGACCCATACGGCGCAGTTTTTGTCACGACTCCGGAAATAGTGGAAACGTTCTTCAGTCAAAGACCCGTGAAATACATTGAAACCGTTGATACCGATCTTTTCGCCGTAGAGAACATAATCGCGCCAGATATGGGGAGGTTCCGGCAAGTCCATGCCTAAAAATTCAAACGGAATATCCGGCGCTTCGTATCTGAAAACAGCCGCCATGATGGGAGAAAAGGCCTGGACAACTACATTGCAGCGATCCCTGTATTGCTGGACCAGTTGAATGGCCCGCTGCGCCTGCACAACACTGTCAGCACTGATCCTGTGGCCCGCATCCATGAGATAACGCCAGTCCCAGCGTGTGAGCGTCGGTGATTTATAAATGATCTCCAACATATCAGGGATGCGCGGTGTTTCGTCAACAGCGCTTTTCAATTCAATATAAACGCCGATCCGACCAGCGGCCAGTTCAAGCGCTTCCTCCAGAGTGATTACCCGTTCATCGGCATATTCTTCGGAGAACCAGGAACCCACATCCAGAGTGCGCATATCGCCCATGGTCAACTCATAAACAGGAATATGCTTCACGGCAAAACGGCTCACATCCCTGTCGTGAAAAACAGCCATGGCACCGTCGCGGGTCATCTGTATATCCAGTTCAAACCAATCGGCGCCCATCTCAATGGCTTTCAGAAAAGCAGCTCTGGTATTTTCAGGCGCGTAGGCGCTCGCTCCGCGATGAGCGATGACCTGAGGGCGTCGAAGTTCTTTGTTGTCTGCTGGTTCTGTCATGAAAAGTCCCTGAAACTGCATCCAAAGCCTGATTATACCTGAACAAATAAAAGGATTCTACAGGCCGGAATTTTACTTCGGCGGACGCATTCGCCAGCGTTGTACGAGAGCGTGAAAGGCTGTTTCATGAACAGGATAGCGGTCTGACCGGAACAGGTGGGTGGGACAGCTGCAATCAGAACTTCCGAAAGCAAGGACGGGCTGCTCGTAAAGTTTGCGCAGGTCTTGGGCCAGGAGGCATTCAATATCTTCTGAAGAACGAATGGGAAAAGCATCCACGACTTTCGCTTTCTGTCGCAGATAATCAATATGCCAGTGAAAACGCTTCAGTGGTCTTTTATGCCGGGCGACACGGGCCGAGAGTTTTCCCAGAGCGCTGCCCGCATAGAGGTAATACCCTGCTTTAAAGGAGATTTCCCCCAGAGCGCCGATGGTGATTCGACAGTCTTTTTTCAATTCCAGAACGAGCAGATAGGCGCCCCTGTCCTGATTTTCTTTTTCGACATAGTCCCAGGGGATTTCCAAAGGAGCTTTACCGGGAAGAAAAGACAGGTCTCTGTTCCAGGAAACAGGCAGTGGAATATAGTCGAGGCTCTCTCTGGTTTTAAGCATCGTCTCTGAAAAAACAGGATCTGTATGATAGTCCGGCATGAAATAGCGCACTGTATCCGTTTGCACCACAAAGAGGACACTGCAACGGAAGTCACCTTCATCAGCAAGATGAGCCAGCTCCAGAAGGTGACGGGTTCCACGCTCAGTCACCGCATCGGGAAACATGGCGATGCCGTTTCCGAAGAGAGTACAGGATTTCACCTCCAGATAAATTTCGCCTTTTTTGTCTTCCAATAGAAAGTCAAAGCGACTCCGGCCATACTTCACTTCCCGGCGGATCACCTCCGCTTTTTCCAGACCCGGCACTTTCTTTTTCCGCAGCAGGATTTCCGCCATATCGTTGCAGAGATGAGTGTGGAGCATGACCGGAGAACCATCACGATCAACAGCGATGGCTGTATAGTCTGTGGCCCGTTCCGTAGCGGAAGGGGGCCGTTTGATCAGATAGACGGGAACATCGGGGAGCATCAGTTCTGTCAGGCGCCCCGGATTGGGTAAAAAAGCCAGATATTCCCGGCCTGAATCATCGGCGCAGCGCAAGAGAAAACGGTTGGGCCGTTCTATAAAGCGTGCATGAATAAGAGGCGTATCAAAATGGGGAAGCGTATATGCAGTCATGGATATAATATCTGTATTGGAATAGGAAACAAATGAAAAAGATTATAGCATGTATGCCCTGTGGGGTATGTTTTGAGATGATCAGTTGTCAAGGGGGGCTCTTGGTTTTGAAACAGGCCTATGGACAAAATGGCCCTTTCAAGACAAAAGGCATTTTTTTTGCCTCACAGTTGTTTTTCCGTGGTACTGCCTGTCAATTTCCATTATTTTTTTTAAGAAGTTTGTGTTGTTGACTCTGCAGGACATGTGCTTTCAAGATAGTATGAGCTTCTCGACTCGGCAAGGTGTCTTCAGATAATCAAGAACAAATAATGCCTTGGGAAACCCTGAAAGACGTTGAGATTCACTCCTGGGAACGCCAATTTCCACATTGGCAGACAGCGTGTTATGACATTGACTTTTTGTAAACAGTGCTGCGGTAACAGGTCTTTTGCTAACCAAGAATAAAATAAAAGCCTTTGTAAACTCTGAGTCTTTGTTCTCCCGTCAAATGCATACATAAGTCATGGTCTTTTCCCTGGTCTCCTGCCAATGTGGAAATTGGCGTTCCCAGGCTGCGTGACCCAAGGTCTTTAATTTATCAATGTCCATCAGTGGTTCTAAAAGTCTCTGTGGTAAAAAAGATCATTTGGTTGCGGCTTTACTGTGCTGTGCCCTTCGTGACGACCTGGTTAAAAAATCATCCCATTTCTCGGTGGTTCCATTGTGTCCCATTGTGCCCATTGTGGTGAAGAAAAGAAGAGAATTTTGCAAAGTACAGTCATTCCAGAGATTTCCTGCAGCCTCTTTTTGATTCCCGGTCCCTTATAAGCGTACAATAGGGCGTTGAGAGCAGGGGCATCCTTCCGGAGTATTCTATGAAAACCGCAGTGCAAAATCTTGTGTATATGATATTGTTGCGTATGGCCGCTTCCAATGGCTCGTTATCTCTCGGTGACGGGCTTCGCCTGGAATTGGAGGAAGCGGGCTATAACGGCAGCGATATTGAAATCGCTTTTGAATACGTATCCGGCAGAATCAAGGATCAGCAGTCTTATGATCCTGCTTTTCCGTCGCGCCGTCACCTGAACTATTTTGAGTCTCTCAAAATCAATCCGGACGTTCTGGAAACGCTTATCAAGTTGGAGCAGATGGGACTTATCGAGCCTATCGAAAGAGAAGTGCTTCTTGAAGGATTCCAACATGCTGAAGGACAGGCCGATCTTGATGATCTGGATTATGCCTTATCCGTCATGATCGGTCCCAAAAGGAATAATGAGGCTCAAAACGCACTCATGACCGTATCGGACGGCTACATTCCCACCTATCATTAATCCCGTTTTTCTTATCATCGTATTTGTTGCACAGGAGTACTGTGTCTCTTTCAGGAATCAAAGGGGAGTTCCAACTGCTCCAGATCCTGAGGGCGGATGAAATTATAGCGCTTCAGCAGCTTCAAGCTTTGAAGTGTTTTTGAGGGGCCGTAATTGCCATGAATGGAGATCTGTTTGAGCAGATCTCCCAGGATCGTGCGGAATTCAATCACATGATGGATCCCGAAAGATTGCAGTGTTTCCAGTGATTGGATGCGAGCGGAGGCCGAGGAGGGCAGTTCGGCAACAACGAGCAGAATTTTATAGGAATCCGAATGGAAGATGTTGCTTGCCAGACGGTGGGTCTGTTGTGATGCAACCCGTGAAAAGAGGGAGTCGGCACCCATGGCTGAAGAATAAAGACGTCCGCCATGCCAGGCCCGTACTTCCACGGCTGCACGATGAATATTTTTGATGTCGCCTGAGCCCAATAAAAAGCCCGGTGGCGGGAGTGTGGGAGCCTCGGCCTGTTCAACAAAAAGGAGGGAAGGGACAGTATCCTGATCTTTTGTCTGGGCTGCTTCAACTCCCCAATGCGGTAAGATATAAAAAAGGTTCAGTTCAAAATATTCGCGAACCAATTGAATATTTACAGCACTCACGAAATCTCCTTTCCATGTGGATCAGGGGAGGGCGACGAGTATCTTGCCTGTTTCGTTTTCCGGGTCCAGAGCCAGAATTTGTGTCCCCGTTTCTTTTGCTTCGGTATAACGATTGAGAGCCTGCAAGACCCAGCCTTTTTGAACAAGAATATCGATCAGAGTAAAGCAATGGCTGTAGGCGAAATAATATTTGTCAGCCACAGCGAATTGCAATGCCCGCTCCATATCCCTGAGCGCATCATTGAGGCTTCCCATGGCTGCATGAACCATCCCGCGCAGATAGTAGCCCGAGACCTGTTCTTCCGTGATATCCAGACTGTGATCCATCTGTTCCAGTGCCTGACGATAGTGAAAAGCGGCTGTTTCATCAGCACCGGATTTATCAGCTGCACGGGCAATCAGGAAGTGGGCATCAAAATGCAGACGTCCCAAGGTCATGGCATGCTGTATGAGATTCATGGTCGTGACCCATTGTTCGTCGGCGAATGCGCATAAAGCCAGGCCGAGAACGCCCCGTGTATCATTGCCGTCCAACTGCAGGATTTCAGAATAGATGGTGCGGGCCACCCAGGTGTCACCCTGAAGAAAATTAGCCTGTGCCAGATCGGCCAGTATGGAGGGACGGTGTCCGAGCAGTTTCAGAGCCGGAATGAGTGCCTCTTTGGCTTCCTCAAAACGCCCCAGTCGGATCATGCATTTCCCGATCTGATGATGGGCTGAGGCCAATGCGGGATCAAGTTTCAACGCTGTTCTGAAATAGTCCAGTGCCTGTTCATGATCTCCCTTAATGGAAGCAGTCAACCCTTCTTCATAATAACTTTCAGCTGTCTCTCCACCAAATAACATATTACACTTTCCTGGACTGGTTTATTTGTTGGGGCGCAGCAATGCCTCCAGAGCACGACCGGCCATATCTTCGGTGATATCCGTGCGCTGATCCACCTGTCCGAAATCCCGGGGTACAATAAATTTCAAGGTTCCAGCCCGTGCTTTTTTGTCTTTCTTCATGGCCTGGAGAGCCTCGGCAACTGGCAGATCCGGCCAGACTACGGGCAGCCCGTAAGCGGTGCAGCAGTTGCGGAGGCGCCTGGCGAAGGCTTCATCGCTTATACCCAGGAGATACCCCAGCTCCGCAGCGGCGCACATGCCCAGAGCCACAGCCTCGCCATGGAGAAAGAGAGCATAGCGGCTTACTGTTTCTATGGCATGACCGAAGGTATGGCCGAAATTGAGAAGAGCTCTGATCCCGTGTTCCTGTTCATCTTCCGCCACAATTGCACTTTTGATTTCGCATGAACGGGCGACAGGGTATTCCAGTGCTTTCAAATCACAAGCAAGAATTTTCTCAGCCTCTCTTTCCATATAAGCAAAAAGATCGGCATCGAGAATCACGCCATGCTTGATGATTTCGGCACATCCGGCCCTTAATTCCCGGGGAGGCAATGTGTTCAATACGGTCATGTCGATGATCACACTGCGGGGCTGATGAAAACAGCCGATGGTGTTTTTTCCGGCGGGATGGTTCACGGCTGTTTTGCCGCCCACGCTGGAGTCCACCTGAGCGACAATGGTGGTGGGCACCTGAATAAAAGGAATGCCGCGCATGAAACAGGCGGCTGCAAAGCCCGCAATATCGCCCACCACGCCACCACCGAGAGCCACGATGGCGCTGGCACGGTCCAGCCGTCCTTCCAGAAAACAGCCGCAGATCTCTTCTATCCGGGCGAGTCGCTTGCTCTCTTCACCGGCGGGCAATATATGGCTCACACAGGTAAACCCGGCACCTTCAAGACTGGTTAAAAGCCGGGGGAGATACAATTCAGCCACATTCGTATCTGTAATGACACCGATGGTGCCTCGGATGGAAGCCTGTTGCAGTGCCTCGGGAACCAGGTGAAACAACTGCTGCCCTATATGAATGGGATAGCTGCGTTCACGCAAAGGTACTGTTACTGTTTGATTCATGGATTCCGCTTTCACTTGCGTGACAGTTTGACTGTCCGGCGCGTTTTGGCGGCCTCTTCAGCGGCAAGAATAATTTCCAGCGATTTCATCCCTTCCACACCGGAGCAGAAGAGGGGTTCCAGCCCTTTGATGGCACGACAGAAATGTCCGCCTGTATCCAGTCCCCAGCCAAGAGCATCATTGGAAGGGGCTTCGGGCGTGTCAAAAACAATTTCACATTCAGGGTTGATCAGATTGGCTACGAGGGGACGACCGGGGATGAGACAGATGCGCAGAGAACCATTGGCGCAATGAAGGATGGTGTAGTTGGCATCCATTCCTTTCACGGTCCAGGAAGCGGCCAGCGTGCCGATAGTCCCATCAGTGAACTTCAGTGTGGATACGAAGTTATCTTCCACAGAGGAGCGCTTTTTCTCAAGACACTCGTAAAAAGCATTGACTTCAGCCACTTCTTTTCCAGTGAGAAAGCGGATGAGATCAGCTTTATGTACGCCCAGATCAGCCATGGCACCGAAGCGAGCCTGTTTTTTGTTGAAAAACCATTTGCCCGTTGGACTCCAGTGTTCAGGGCCGGCATGACCGAACATGGCTGTTACATGGAGTATCTTTCCGAGAATACCGCTGTCCAGCACTTCTTTGGCTTTCTGATGGACAGGATAAAGGCGCTGGCTCTGATTGACAGCCAGAAGTTTGCCATGCTTATCCGCTGTGGCAATCATTTTGCGTGCTTCAGCCATGCTGGCGGCCATGGGTTTTTCAACCAGCACATGGCAGCCCGCTTTGAGGGCGTCGCAGGTGGCTGCACAATGCAGAAAGTTGGGCAGACAAACCGACACGGCATCAAGATCTTCTTTTTTGAGCATGTCTTTATAATCTGCATAGGTTTTGGCGGAGAGGTCATAGCGTTTGGCCAGTTCTTTGGCTTTGGAATGTTTGGAATCACTGAGTGCAATGATTTCCGCTTCCCCGCTTTGAAGATATTCGGGAACATGCAGTTCCTGAGCGATGGCGCCGCAACCTATGATTCCAATACGAACTTTTCTTTTCATGACAGCCTTTCTGTAGTCAGTGAGTAAAAATACGAGACCGGAACAGGCACCCGCAGTCATCTGTCTGTGTCCTGTACCTTTGCATTGTAATCAAATGCCGCTGAAAAGGCAATAGGGTACTTGACGCAAACTTGTGAAAACAGGTGAAAAAATGGACTTAAATGCGGCTGCGCTGCGATTGCGCCAGAGCAACAGCCAATTCATCACAATCCGCAAAACGTGCTTCCGGCCGTTTTGCAAGCATTTTCATGATGATATCACCAATGGCATTGGGGCATTCCGGCGAAACAAGTGAAGGATGATCGGGCATGACAGCCAGATGGCAATGATAGAGTTTGCGGATATTATCCACAGGATAGGGAACCTTGCCGGTAAAGAGCATATAAAAGGAAATGCCCATGGAATAGATATCACTCTGGGCCGTCACCTTTTCTTTGCGTATGAATTCCGGAGCGACGAACATGGGCGTGATCTGTTCGCCCACATTCTTGTCGATGAGCTCCAAAAGAAAACTGCTGCCATAGAGGGAGAAGTCAGCAATTTTGACGACACCTGTACGGGTGAAGAGCACGTTGGCCGGTTTGAAATCGTGGTGGATGCATCCCTTGTCATGAAGATACTGCATGCCGTTGCAAATCTGAATTGCCACATTCAATCGCTCAGCCAGGTTGTAGGGACGGTTCAGAATATACCATTTCAAACTCGGTCCGTCCACGTATTCCATGACCATGCAACGGCCTTCCTCACCGTCATAAAAATCATAAATCTGGACAACATTGCTGTGTTTGAAGCGTTTGAATTTTGTAACACTCTTGGCAAGATCGCGAACATGAAGACGATTGCGGAAGAAGTTTTCCCGGAAGAGTTTTACCGCAACAGGCGTCCCTTTTCTGATGTCGACGCCCAGATATACCCGGCCTGTGCCGCCTTCACCCAGTATACGTTGCAGCTTGAAATGGTAGAGCTGCTGAATGTCCGGGGTAAAATGACGGTCCATATGACAGCCTCTCCTTATCAGTTGTTTTCCAGGTCCAGGGGGATTTCCGGAGTATCCGCCCACAGCCGGTCCAGATCGTAGAAGGCGCGCGCCTCCGCTCTGAACACATGTACAATGACATCGCCATAGTCCAGAATCAGCCAGCCATGCTGGTGGTCCCCTTCCACACGAAGGATTTCATAACCGGCATCTCGCATCCATTCCCGGGCACCATTTGCAACCGCTTTCAGGTGGATGGCGCTGGAGGCTGTACAAAGAATAAAAGCATCAGCAATCACAGTTGCCCCGGAAACGAGATGGGCCTTGATATCCAGTGCTTTCTTGGACAAAAGTCCCTCGGCAAGTTGCTGTACTTTGATTTTCAGTTGTTTATCTTCTGATTTTTTCATGGGTATGATCATGTATTCTATTGACAGATGCGTCAAGAGTCAAGTTCACGTCGGAGAATTTCATTGACCAACTGCGGATTTCCTTTGCCGCGGGTGGCTTTCATGACCTGTCCGACAAAATAACCGAAGATTTTGTCCTTGCCTGCACGGTAATCGGCCACCTGTTGCGGATTGGCTTCGATCACAGCCTGGACAGCCTCTTCAAGAGCACTGGTATCGCTGATCTGGCCCAGTCCTTTTTCTTCAACAATCGCTGCAGGGGCGGCACCGGTCTTGAACATCTCTACCAGTACTTCCTTGGCGATTTTTCCGTTGATCACATTGGTATCGATGAGCCCGATCAATGCAGCGAGGTTTTCAGGGCTGACCGGACTGTCTGATATTTCAACTTTGGCATCGGCCAGGAGAGCCAGCAGTTCCACCATGAGCCAGTTGGCTGCTTTTTTCGGGTCAGCACCGGCCTTCACAATGGCTTCATAATAATCGGCCATGGCACGGCTGAGGGTCATGACATGGGCATCATAGGCACTCAGCTCATACTCCTTCTGAAAGCGTTCTTTACGTGCTGTAGGGAGTTCCGGAAGACTCTTTTGAATGGCATCAATCCAGGCGTCATCCACCACAATGGGGGGGACGTCCGGTTCCGGAAAATAACGGTATTCCTGGGCCGATTCTTTGAGTCGCTGCGAAAGGGTGACACCTTTATCCGCATCCCAGCCCCTGGTTTCCTGTAAGACCGTGCCTCCATCGTTCAGGACTTTTATCTGGCGGGCGATTTCAAATTCTATGGCTTTCTGAACACCCGAGAAAGAGGCGACGTTCTTCACTTCTGTCTTTGTGCCGAACTTGTCTGAACCCACAGGGCGAACACTGATGTTGGCCTCTGCACGGAGAGAGCCCTCTTCCATATTGCAGTCGCTCACATCCAGATATTGAAGCAGTTGTTTAAGAGCCGTCAGATAGGCAAAGGCTTCCTGAGCACTGCGGATATCGGGTTCTGTGACAATTTCCAACAGGGCGACTCCGGAACGGTTGAAATCAACACCGCTTTGGCCACCACCCACGGTATGGCTGTTTCGGGCTGTATCCTCTTCCATATGGGCCCGGGTAATACCGATGCGCTTCATCTCACCATCAACATCCACATCGAGATAACCGTCGTAACATAAAGGCTGGTCGTCCTGACTGATCTGATAGTTCTTGGCCAGATCCGGATAGAAATAGTTTTTTCTGTCCATCCGTGTTTCCCGGGCTATTCGACAATTGAGAGCCAAACCTACAGCCATGGATTTATCGACCATGGATCGGTTGAGAACGGGCAATCCGCCGGGCATTCCCAGACAAAGGGGACAAGTCTGGCTGTTTGGCGGAGCGTCAAATACTGTGGGACAACCACAAAAGACTTTTGATTTGCAGTTTATTTCAACATGGACTTCCATGCCGATGACAGCTTCGTATTGCATACTTGTTTTTCCTCAGGAAATGGGTGGAAAACCCAGGTCAAAGCCTCGGTTCTGCTCGTAATGAAAAGCCACACGGAGCAGTGTTTCTTCGTCATAACGCCTGGCCTGCAACTGCAGGCCCACGGGGAGACCGGCCTCTGTCATTCCACAGGGTACAGAGAGAGCGGGGTGAGTCGCCAGATTCGCTCCAAGCGTAAAACGGTCGCAGCGATACATCTCCACGGGATTATCTGATTTACTCCCGAAGGGGAATGCGACACTGGGCGTGGTTGGTCCGGCAATGACATCGCATTGTGTAAAGACTTCTTCAAATTCGCGGATGATGAGGCTGCGGGCCTGCTGGGCTTTCACAAAACAGTTCTGTATGTTTTTACCGGAGAGAAAGTGGGTACCCAGTAAAATGCGACGCTGCACCTCGGGACCGAAACCAGCACTTTTACTCATGACATACATATCCTGCACAGTCCTGGCCTCAGGATCCCGCATGCCATAGCGTACCCCATCGAGACGGGCCAGCGTTGCACTGATTTCCGCTGTGCTGATAACGGTATATGCCGCAGCGTCATAGGCCGTGCCGGGCAAGGAGATCTTCACCAGTTCAGCACCCAGACTACTGAGACAGTCCAGAGCCTCTGTAATTTTTCCGCGTACTTCTTCGTCCACTTCATCGGTCATATATTCTTCGGCTACCCCTATTTTCAAGCCTTTGATATCCTGTGACAGTCCCTGCAGAAAATCAGGTACAGGCTTATCGGAACTTGTACTGTCAGCCGGATCTTCGCCGCAAAGAACATTGAGAGCCAAAGCGGCATCTTCCACAGTCCGCGTGAGAGGGCCGGCATGATCCAGAGAGGGAGCCAGACCGATGATCCCGAAACGGGAAATGCGACCATAGGTGGGTTTTACCCCGACACATCCGGAAAAACTCGCAGGCTGTCGGATTGAACTGCCTGTATCGCTGCCCAGAGACAAGGCACTGCAGCCCATGGCCACGGATGCCGCAGAGCCACCACTTGACCCGCCCGGCACCCGGTCATGATTCCAGGGGTTGACGGTACGTTGCAGCACGCTGCTTTCGGTAGAAGAGCCCATGGCCAGTTCGTCCATATTGACTTTTCCGAGAAAAACAGCATCGGCCTGAGCCAGACGGGTGACAGCTGTGCCATCATAAGGGCATTGGAAATTTTCGAGAATACGCGAGGCGCCGGTGGTCTTTCCCAGACGTGTGCAGAAGGATTCTTTCAAGCTTACAGGAACACCGGCCAGAGGACCCAGAGGTTGACCTTGTTGACGTTTTTCATCTATGGAACGGGCCGTTTCTCGGGCTTCATCATCCCAGCATTGTGTAAAGGCTCCGATTGTCCCGTCCGTGGCCTCTCTATGGGCTATAAATGAATTGACAATATCCAGGGCTGTTGCTTCGCCTGTATGAACGGCATCGCGGATTTCTTTGGCCGTTTTCTGATACCAGAGAGCGCTCATGAGTTTTCCTCTCCGTCAATAATCCGCGGTACCAGAAAGAAGGAACCATCATCCAGAGGAGAATTCTTGAATACTTCTTCAACAGGCAACGGTGTCTGGGGAATATCTTCACGGAAAACGTTTAAGCGATCAGTGGCATGTCTTGTCGGTGCCACTCCTTCGGTATCCACTTTTTCCAATACCTGAACATATTCAAGAATCTTGTTGATTTCCCGGGTAAACTGTGCACGGGTGTTGTCATCAAGATACAATTGCGCCGAGCTCGCCAAACGGGCGATATCGTGCTCTGTCAAACCATCCATAACAATCCTTTCTTGAAATAAGAGGGGAAAAGAGTAGAATAACATACTCTTCCCTTTTTTTTCATATGATCACGCTATTTGACTTGAAAAGAGCTGGAAAGCTTCCTTGTTCAGAGGGGTGCCGTATTGTAAAAAAACGGTGTGAGGGCGGGCCTGGAAGGAGGGTCAGTGAACCAGCTTGACTCCTGGCCCTTCTGTATCTCTGCACAACACTTTCGCCAGTGAAAGGCACTGGCGCCCGACCACTGCAGAGTGCAGGCCTTTCTGCTCGCTGATTTGATTTTCAGGGATCAATTCAAGCGACAATTCAGGAAAAGAGTCCCTGCATTCTCAGTTGGAGGTCTTTGGGGCTGGTGGCAAACTGCAAAGCCGTATCTTTGGAGATGATCTTGGATTTCCACAAAGAATAGATGGACTGGTCAAAGGTTTGCATGCCATACTGGCTGGCCCCGTCTTCAATCAGCTTGACGATTTCTTTAAAAGGCCGATGCTGTTGGATGAATTCCCGGACGGTTCGGTTTCCTATGAGGACTTCCGTGGCGACAGTCCGTCCGATTCCATCGATACGGGGCATGATCCGTTGGGAGCATATGCAGCGCAAGACACTGGCCAGCTGGTTGCGGATTTGTATCTGCTGATGTTCTTCAAAAAATTCCAGAATGCGATGCAGACTCTCCACGGCATCCACGGTGTGCAAGGTGGATAAGACCAGGTGTCCCGTTTCAGCGGCTGACAGGGCTGTCTGAACCGTTTCTCCATCGCGCATTTCACCGACAAGAATGACATCCGGATCCTGTCGCAGCGCAGCGCGCAGTGCATTGGCGAAGGAAAGAGTGTCGATCCCCACCTCACGCTGGGTGATAATGCCGGCCTTGTTGACATGTACAAATTCCAGAGGATCTTCAATGGTTACAATATGATCGGTTCTGGTGGAATTGATTCGGTCCACCATGGCTGCCAGGGAGGTGGATTTTCCGCTGCCTGTGGGGCCGGTAAAAAGAATCAGTCCATTTCTGAGAGTGCATAAGCGCGTCAGAATGGGGGGCAGCCCGAGCTCTTCCAGACTTTTGATGTGCAAGGGTACTGTACGCATGACCACACGGGGTTTGCCATCATCAATACAGGCATTCACACGGAAACGCGCCACATCCTTGAGCATATAGGAAGTATCCAGCTCCATGGTCTCCTGAAAACGTTTTCGAAAAGCCTCGCTGGCAATCCGTTCTATGATTGCGAAGATATCGCTGCCCCGCAGGGCGTCACAATCCGCAACCCGCTCCAGACGGCCATCCACCCGGAGCATGGGCGAACTGCCCACTTTGAGATGAATATCAGACGCATTGTGTTCCACGGCTAGCCGAAGCAGCGCCTCAAAGTCTAAAAGCATTCCAGAGACTCCTTTGCAGCGATTTTAATGATGACCCATAAGCACGCAAGCAGCGCTGCAGTCGGACTCTAATAAATATCCACATTGCGGCGCAAACTTTGTCCGGATCCTGATATTTTGTTCCAGTGCACTTTGCAAGCAAAAAGCAGGACTGTAAACAGGAACCAGCCGGGTGTTATCGATTTGATTTATATCAGATTGTTTTTATACAACAGGCTCTGCATGATAGTATAGGCATCCTCGCATCAGTGATGCAATTCAAGAGTAAAGACTTCAGGATCGCCTTGACGATCATGGATTGGAAGAAACAACCATGCAAAAACCCTTGGTTGCAGGCATAATCCCTGCACGCTTCGGATCCAGCCGACTTCCGGGTAAGCCGCTGGCATTGATTTGCGGTAAGCCCATGATCCGGCATGTTTATGAACAGTGCCGCCAGGCCACATTGCTGCATGATCTGTGGGTGGCCACCGATGATGAGCGGATAAGAGAAGTTGTTAGCGATTTTGGCGGAAAGGCCCTGATGACCCGCAGCGATCATACCTGCGGCACGGATCGGATAGCCGAGGCGGCCGAAACACTTGAGGTGGACATTGTGGTCAATATTCAGGGAGATCAGCCCTTCATTGATCCCGCCATGATCGATCAGACGGTGAAGCCTCTGCTGGATCATCCCCAGGCGCAGGTTGCCACCCTGATGAAGCCCATTGTTGATGAAGAAGGATTGACAGATCCGGCTGTGGTGAAAGCCGTCACAGACCTGAAGGGTCGTGCCCTGTATTTTTCAAGATCACTCATCCCTTATCCGCGGGAAAAGACGGGACAGACAGTTTATGAACATATAGGGCTGTATGCCTACAGGAAAGAGGTACTGCTGCAACTGACTGCTCTGAAAGCGACAGGACTGGAAAAGACAGAGTCTCTGGAACAGCTTCGCTGGCTGGAACACGGCTATCATATTCAGGTGGATATCGTATCAGAGGGAGATCACAGTTTTCGGGGCTTCAGTGTTGATACGGAAGCGGATCTTCTCCGCGCAAATAAAATGTATAATGACAGACAGAAAGCGGATCACTGATTTGTTCTTTCTATCATGAGCAAGATAACGGCTGCTGACGATTTCATCGGGCTGTCAGGAGGCTCGAAATGGTTCAACTGGCCGTGCAGTAGTAGAGACCGAAAGGGCACAGATGCTTACACAAGATCAAAAAGATTTTTATGAAGCAATGAATGACGGGGTGTATATTGTTGACAGACAGCGGGTGATCATGTACTGGAACAAAGCGGCGGAACGTATTGCCGGCTATACGGCGGAAGAGGTGATCGGGAAATCCTGTGCGGATAATATTTTGATTCATGTTACAGAAACTGGTGTGAAACTGTGCACGGGACCCTGTCCCATGTCGGACAGCATCAACAATGGCAAGGCAAATCAGGCCCGTGTTTACCTTCACCATAAAGAAGGTCACCGGATTCCGGTTTACGTGCGCACAGCACCCTTTCTGAATCAGGCCAACTCCATTGTAGGCGGCATAGAGCTCTTCAGTGAAGATGCTCCCAGGATTCAAGATAAAAAGAGCAGTAAAAAATCACAGGAAGCCGGACAGCAATGTTCCGTTACCCAATTACCGAACCGCAGCTATCTGGCAAGAGAACTGGAAACAGATCTGAATGATTACCGTGAGCATGGGTATATCTTTGGTGTTATTCAGTTTCATATGACTGATCTTGAACAGGTGCTTGAGCTTCATGGATCGGAGACGCGCGATAATGTTATCCGAATGGTCGGAAAAACCATTTCCTACGGCGTACGCCCTTTCGATGTGGTGGGACGCTGGAACGAGAGCTCCTTCCTGGGAATTTTCACGGCTGACTCCATTGAAGGATTGAAGAAAATTGCCGGTCGGATCCTGGTACTTACTGGACACTCCAAAATTATGCTGGGAAATACCGCTGTGACTACGGGCCTCTGCTGTGCGGCGCTCATGGCAACGGCCGAAGACAGTGTTGAGAGTTTGTCCGAAGCTTTGGACACCATGATACAGACCCGAAGCAGCGGTCCTGGAAACGGAATTTTTATTGAATCCTGAACCCTCACAAAATCCGGGAAACCCCGCTTTTACCGGCAAGGATCAGCCCGGACAGAGCCTCATCAGAAAGCTTTTGTACAGCAAACAGATCGGGCTCTGGGTGCTTTTTATCGTGCTCGCGATACTTCTCTTTTTTTTTGTGGGCCGTAACATGCGCTTTTTCATGGTGCCTTCCGCGTCCATGGAGCCCACACTTTTCCCCGGTGATATGATTGTGACTCTCAATGAACCGGAATATAAACGGGGTGATGTGATTGTTCTTGAAAAGGATGAAGAATTTCTGGTCAAACGTATTGTCGGTCTTCCAGGCGATTCTCTCAGCATCATTGATGGAGCCTTGTTCATCAATGGTAAATATGCCTCTGAGCCTTATGTAAGAGAGTCCATGCAATACTATATTGATGAACCCGTTCTGATTCCCCCGGGTTGTTTTTTCTACCTGGGCGACAATAGAAACATGAGTGAAGACAGCAGCCGGGGTTATGCTCATTTTGCCGGCGATTACGATGAGGAAACACGCCTTTCTTATCTGGGAGTACTGGATGATATCGTCGGTAAAGTCCGCTGCATTTATTATCCCTACAACCGTCTGGGTTCGCTTCCTTCTTATGCACTGACAAATATTGCAGGCCATTGACCTGCTTTTGTGTAGACAGGATGCACCGGGACAGCTGCTTTTGTTACCATTACAGGGATTCCCACCCTGATTCCCCGGAGAACCATTATGAAAAGCAATGAGATTCGTGCAAGTTATCTGGACTTTTTCCATCAGCGTAACCATGTTATAGAGAAAAGTGACCGGATTGTTCCCAACAATGATCCGACCCTTCTTTTTACCAGCGCAGGCATGGTTCAGTTCAAGCATTTTTATACAGGTGAAGTGGCTGTGCCCTATCGCCGCGCCACAACTTCGCAGAAATGTCTGCGTGCCGGCGGTAAAGCCAATGATCTGGACGAAGTGGGGAAGACCTCCAGACATCTGACTTTTTTTGAAATGCTGGGCAACTTCTCTTTCGGCGACTATTTCAAGCGGGAGGCCATTGCCTGGGCCTGGGAATATACCCGGGAAGTCCTTGAATTTCCTGAAGAGAAAGTGATTATTTCCGTATTTCACGAAGACGATGAAGCTGCGGAGATCTGGGAAAAAGAAATAGGTATTTGTCCCTCCCGCATTGTACGTCTCGGTGCGGCCGATAATTTCTGGGGACCAGCCGGTGATACAGGTGCCTGCGGTCCCTGTTCCGAACTGCTCTATGATCGTGGCGTTGACATTGATCCGGCGGCCACCCTGGAAAATGATCCCAATGAACGCTTCCTGGAGTTCTGGAATCTCGTGTTCCCTCAGTTTGATCAACAGGCCGACGGCAGCCGCCCGCCTTTGAAAAACAGAGGCATTGACACAGGCATGGGTTTGGAACGGATTGCGGCAATTTTGCAGGACAAGGAAACTGTTTTCGATACAGACGGTATTTTCCCCATCATCGAAGCCACCCTCGCACTCAGTTCCTGCAGTTACGAAGAGAAGCCCGTCCCCTGTCGGGTCATTGCTGATCATGCCCGTGCCATTACTTTCATGCTTGCCGACGGTATCCTGCCTTCCAATGAGGGCCGGGGTTATGTCTTCCGACGGCTTCTCCGCAGAGCTGCGCGCTTCGGCAGGGAGTTGGGCTTGGAAAAAGCCTTCCTCCACAAGGTCTCCATGCATGTCATCGATATGATGCAGGAGCAATACCCTGAACTCAGCCAGGGCCGGACACGTATTGAAAAAACGATCCAGGCTGAAGAGGAGAGATTTGCGGGAGCCCTGGCCAGAGGGATGGATCTGCTGGAGAATCTCTTTGACAAAATGAAAAGCAGCGGTTCCACGGAAGTGTCCGGTGATGAACTTTTCAAGCTTCATGATACTTTCGGATTCCCGCTGGACCTGGCCGCTGATGTGGCCGAAGAACAGGGCTATACTGTCGACAAAGAAGGCTTTGAAGCGGCCATGCGTGATCAGCGCGATAAAGCGCGGCACGCCTGGACAGGCAGTGGACAACAGACTGTCGCTTCCATTTACCGTACGCTCGAGAGTGAGCACGGTTCCACGGAATTTGTCGGCTATGACAACCTGACCAGTGAAGCCACTGTTCTGGCAATTATCGCCGGTGAAAAGGCCGTCAAGGCACTCAGCGAAGGTGAGAGTGGGGAGGTGCTTCTCAACAAGACACCTTTCTACGCGGAATCGGGTGGTCAGGTCGGCGACACCGGTTTTCTTAAAACTGAAGAGGTGCTTTTGGAAGTGACCACAACCCTCACCAGGGTGGGCCATTCCGTGCTCCACCAGGTCAAAGCAGTCTCTGGCTCTCTGAAAGTGGGCGACACGGTAGAGGCACAGGTCAATGAAGAAAAACGGCGGCGCACGGAAGGACATCACACGGCGACACACTTGCTTCAAGCGGCTTTACGACAAGCTCTGGGCGACCATGTGCAGCAGGCCGGCTCTTATGTTGATTCTGAACGTCTGCGTTTCGACTTCACCCATTTCGAATCCATCAGCCTGGAGAAATTGCAGGATATTGAACGCAGTATCAACGAAAATATACGGGCAAGCCTCCCCGTGCTGGTTGCTTTCAAAGATCTGGATGCGGCACGCAAAGAAGGGGCCATGGCTCTTTTCGGCGAAAAATATGATGATGTGGTTCGTGTGGTCCGTACGGGCGATGTGAGTCTTGAACTGTGTGGCGGATGCCATGTGAGCAATACAGGCCACATCGGATTCTGCAAGATTGTCAGTGATTCCGCCGTTGCGGCCGGTGTGCGCCGTATAGAAGCCGTCTGTGGAGCTCCGAGTGTTGATCTCTTGCAGGAAAGGGACCGACAGTTTCAGTCTGTGATTCATACTCTCAGTGCCCGACCCGATGAGGTTGAACAGCGTTTGCAGGCACTGTTGGACGACAACAAACGTCTCCAGAAAGAAGTGGAAAAATGGAAACAGGCTGCAGCCACGGGTGGCGGCAAAGATTTCATGAGTCAGGTGAAAGACATTCAGGGGGTCAAAACCCTTATTCTGCTGCTCCAGGATATGGATGCGAAAAGCCTTCGTGTTGTTCTGGATCAGTACAAAGATAAACTCGGCTCAGGTATCATTGTTCTCGGTGGCGGCGGTTCCGGCAAGGTGGCTCTCACGGCCGGGGTCACCAAAGATCTGACTTCAAAAATCAGTGCCGGTGATATCGTTGCACGACTGGCTCCATTGGTGGGCGGCGGCGGTGGCGGAAGGCCGGACATGGCCCAGGCTGGAGGTAAAGATCTTGCCAAGCTGCCCGAAGCCATGAAAGAAGCCGAGACCATAGTAGCTGAACTGCTTTCCTGAGCAGTCGCTTCTTCCGGTCTCTATGACAAAATCAGAAAGACAATGCATCAACAGTCGCGACAGCTTTACTTTTCAAATCGGTGCAATCCGTTGCGTTCATCACAATTTTCTCTGGTTTTCATGACCAACGCTTTTCAGAATCAACCATCAGGAGTGTAAGGCATGCCATTCCCACAATTTGATCGTGACAAACTCTTTATAAAAAATCTGTCTGAGCGGGAAGACAAGGTGTTCATAGAACGGGATCATGTCCCTGTGGATGCGCCTCTTTCACATCCTCTCTCGGCGCAGGGGTTGAAGGTTATGGACGAGCTGGTTGAAAGACTTGTTCAGGCTCGGAAGAACAACAAATCACGTATGTTGACCTTCGGGGCCCATGCCATCAAAAATGGACTGGCTCCCGTCTTTATCCATCTCATGGAAGAAGGGTGGGTGACCCATCTGGCAACCAATGGTGCCGGTATCATTCATGACTGGGAATTCGCCTTCCAAGGGCACAGCAGTGAAGATGTGCGTACCAATGTTGACCGGGGCGAGTTCGGCATCTGGCAGGAAACGGGCATGTATCTGAATCTCGCCATTGTCGCCGGAGCCTGGAAGGGTCTGGGTTATGGAGAAGCCGTTGGCGCCTTTGTGGAAGATGACGGTGTTGAAATCCCCAGTCAGGAAGCACTGATCGAGGAGATCCGCCAGGAAGCCGTAAATAATCCGGTTCAGGCTGCTGCGGCCGCTGACTTTCTGGATCGTATACGCCATTTTGATCTTAAACCGGGGTTCATGGCTGTTCGTCATCCCTTCAAGAAATATGGCGTTCAGTCCGCAGCTTACAGACTGGGTATTCCTTTCACCAGCCATCCCATGATCGGCCACGACATCATTTATACCCATCCCATGAACCACGGCGCAGCCATTGGTCGTTCCGCCCAGCGTGATTTCCTCGCATTCGCACAGCAGGTTCACAATCTCGATGGGGGCGTCTACATGAGTATAGGTTCAGCTGTCATGTCGCCCATGATTTTTGAAAAGAGCCTGTCCATGTCCCAGAACCTGCATATTCAGGAAGGCAAGCACATCGATAACCATTACATGGTGATTGTTGATCTCCAGGAATCCCATTGGGACTGGTCTCAGGGTGAACCGCCCATGGACAATCCCGACTACTATCTGCGCTATAACAAGAGCTTCAACCGCATGGGCGGCGAAATGCGTTATATGACAGCTGACAACCGTGATTTTCTCCTGGCGTTGGTTCAAGGCCTGAAAAACAGACAATAGTATTTCAGAGCAATATCAACCGTTGTGAATGCTTTCCGGCTGTGTATAACCGCCAGTGATCGCCGATTGTGTTGACCACGAACTGATAACGCCCAGGCAATCCTGAAAAACCTTGGGAGTCACTCCTGGGAACGCCATGCCGTGCCCATTTTCCTTAACGCCTTCAAACATATTCATGCTTTCGAAAACTTTCCGGCGGTGAAGGTCGTATCGTGGGAGCGCCAATGTCCCCATTGGCATACAGCGGGACCAGTCCTTGAAAATACCGTGGGTTGTGATGCGGCATGAGAACTGCTGTCAACAAAAAAGTAGAGAGATTTATCTTCAGGTCACTGGTGTCCAAATTAAGGTCACCATCGAATCAACACAGTTAAATTCATTGGTATTTTGGCCAGGTTTTGTCTTCATTTTCCCGGTTCCCGGGATCAGGTTGACTGATCGTTGCATTGGCCTGTCCAAGAAAAGCTAATTTGGACAAGGATGTCTTCAGGTGATAACTTTTGTGGAAATGAAGTCATCATGCGTTGTCTGCCAATGTGGAAATTGGCGTTCCCAGGCTGCGCGATTCAAGGTCTTTAATTTATCAGTGTTAATCAGTGTTCATCTGTGGTTCCCAGGGATGTCGTATCAGTGTCATCTCTTCGGTTAAGATGTGTTTTTCCCTGTGCGACCTGATTAAAAGAAAAGCAGCAATTGATTACGGCTATGCAGCACTGTGGTGACTATTCCTTCAATACGGGGAATTCGGTGATACGCAGTTTTGCGGCCCCATAGGGAATAAGCCGCAATTGGGTACTTTCCTCTGAAGACTCCACCGGGCTCTCTGGTGGCGGGGCTGCGGCGTTCCTGTCCAGTTCCCACCCGGGAAGAAGGCGCCCTTCTGTCCAGGCCTGAACAGCGGGAGTGGCCGGATCAAAAGGATTCCCTTTGATCGAGCCCGTTTCAAAGCGCAGTGTATCGATGAAATCCGCATGAAGAGCATAGTTCCAGGGCGTTGTCGGGTAGAGTTCAAAATCATTGTGGGGAGCATCGCCTCGAAGATAACGCCATTCCGTTCCTATAGCCAGCGAGTAGACCAGTGGACCCCGGGAAATAGTGGCGCTGTTATTGAAACGTCTTTCGCTCACCGCTTTCATGGGAAACTGCAAGACGATATTTGCTGAGCCTTTCCAGGAACGCTTCAGTACAAAAAAGCCTCCTGCTTCCATTGCTTCAGGAGCTTCCATATCCACTTGCACAGTGGCTCCTTCCGCCCAGGCGGGAACACGGAGGGTCAAAGGAAAATCGCCTGTCACTTCCAGTACGATGCGGATGGTATCGTCAACGGGGTAGGCCGTATCTACCCGGATATGTACCGCTGTCCCGCCGACTCGGGTTTTCAAACTGCAAGGCCCATAGGCAACAGCGGCCAGCCCTTCTTTTTGATCTCCTTCAGCGGGGGTGATCATCCAGAGGTGGCTCACAAATTTGGGCCAACCCTGATGCATGTTCGAGGTGCAGCAGCCATAATTCGGTTCAAGTCCGAAGAGGTTGGAATCCGGGCCGTTGTTTGTGTAGACACGGTCTTCAGATACTCTGCAGACGACCTGATTGGCCTGCTGTACATATTGGTGGGCCCACATGTCCGGAGAAAAGGTGCCGGGCAGAGCATTGTAAGCGATGCGCTCCAAGCGGTCTCCGTCTTCAGGGCGACCCAGATGGGAAAGAAGGGTTTCCAGAGAAAATAAATACTCCACTACAGCGCACAATTCCGTGCCCTGGGAGGGGCTTTTTCCCGCATAGTGTTCGTCTCCCGTGAAAATACCTGTTGCCTGGCCGTGATACAGATCCAGCGTATCCAGACAGCCTTGCACAGCAGCCAGATCACCGGGATCCTGAGATTGTCTGTACCATACGGCTGATGCTTTTACGGCCATGGCGTTGTTCACCACATGGGTATCGAAAATACACTTGTCTGCTTTCATTTTATCGGGGAAGCGGAAGTCTTCAAAATGTTTGCGCCAGGAAAAACCCTGTTCAGCGGCCCGCTCTGCAATGGCGAGCAAGTCCATATCACCGCTTTGCTCATAGAGCCAATGGAGCGTGACAACCAGATCCATCCAACGGTATTTTCCCCAGTCGAAGAGCGGCTTCTCAGCCAGAACACGGTCTATGCAGCGCACATTCTTGAGCATGGCCGGAAGAACGCGTCTGTCACCTGTCACTTCATGATACTGGCGCAGCGCTTTCAGAATCACGAATTGGGGCCAGGTGTCCAGTTCCTGATAACCCGCACTTTTCCGGGGACCCAGCCAGCCGTCTTCGTGCTGATGTTCCAGAATATAGTCCATCCAATAATGAACAGTCTTCTGGAGGGTGATATCGGAAAGTGTCCAGGCCAGAGGCACAAGTCCATCCAGCCAGTAGGGAGCCCGCTCCCAGCCTTCCGCATCACCGCCTATCCATCCACTGTCTTGAATGTCCGGCCAGAATTTATCCAGATGCCCGGAAAGGCCATCACTTTGAATGCGCAACTGTTGTTCCAACCATCCTTCGGCCAGAACTGTTCCTGTGGGCAGCGGCTGCAGGGAGAGAGGGGCCAGCGGCTCTTGTGCTGACTGATGAAAAAGAAAGACGAGGGAGAGGAGAAGGGCAGTGTTCATTTCTGGTCTCCTGACGGGTTGTAGATGGAGGACAGGCCGGCAAGTGTCCGCAAGTCCTTTGAACGCTTTGAATTTGTTATACTAAGAGGCGGTCACAGGTTTCGAATTGTATTGTAAAGTTTAGCCCTTCTCTATTCAAACAATAAAGGCTGAAGGATTCATCAAGGAGAAAAAGATTCATGTCCAAATTCTTTACTTTTGCCGTTGCACTCCTCATGTTGAGCCAGGCTGTGCCGGCTGCGGACAATGCACAGAATGTCAGTTACAGACTGCTGGATGCGAAGGAATACAAGTCCCGCATGGCCGCAGCCTGGATCGGTCAGATGGCCGGAGTCGGCTGGGGTGTGCCTACTGAATTCAAATTTAACGGGGTTATCGTACCTGAAGAGGACTATCCGAAATGGACCCCGGAGACCATCAACCAGTTTGAAGAAGATGACCTCTATGTGGAAATGACTTTTCTGCATACTCTTGAAAAATACGGGATTGATACCACAGCACGGCAAGCCGGTATCGAATTCGCCAACAGCGGCTACAAACTCTGGCATGCCAACAAATTCGGTCGTGAGAACCTGCGTAAAGGCATCGCCCCGCCTGATTCAGGTCACCCGCAATTCAACAGTCATGCCGATGATATTGACTATCAGATCGAAGCCGACTACAGTGGTATCATTGCCCCGGGAATGCCTTCTATTGTTCTTCAGCTGGGAGAAACCTTCGGGCGGCTCATGAACTACGGAGATGGGCTTTATGGCGGGCTCTTTGTCGGAGCCATGTACAGCGAAGCTTTCTTCGAAAGCTCAGTTGAGAAAATTATTCAGGCCGGATTGAAGGCCATTCCCGAGGGAAGTCAGTATTATGAATGCATCACGGACGTGATCCGCTGGCACAGTGAGTTCCCTGATGACTGGATTGCAAGTTGGGAAAAAATCAATGAAAAATATCACCTGAATCCGGACTACCGGAAATTCTCATGTAACGATGATCTGCTGAAGTTCAATATTGATGCCAAGATCAACGGATCCTTTATTGTCATGGGACTGCTCTACGGAGAAGGCGATCCTGATAAAACTATTGAAGTGGCAACACGCTGCGGACATGATTCAGACTGCAATCCCTCCAGTGCAGCCGGTATTTTGTTCACCACCCTCGGAATTGAGAATGTACCGGAAAAATTCACCAGTGCCTTGAAACGGGATGTTAAATTCAGTCACACGCCCTATACTTTCGATGGACTTCTCGATGTCTGTGATCAACTCGTACGACAAGCCGTCGTGTACAAGGGCGGAAAAATTCTCAGTGATGAAGAGGGTAACGAAATTTTCTGCATCCCTGTTGAAGACATCGCGCCGCCTCCGCTGGAACAGTGCTGGGCACCCGGACCCATCGCAAACAGCCGTTTCACGGAAGAAGAAATGGCACAGATTTCCTATGTGGAAAACGATTGAGTGTTCTGACCACCTGCATCACAATTCCAGAAGAGCGTGAATGCGCTCACGAAGGAAAGGGACTGTTTCTTCTTCAAACCAGGGATGTCTCTGAAACCAGGCGCCATTTCTGGGTGAGGGATGGGGGAGAGGAAGAAATTCAGGGAGATAGTCCCGCCAGTGGCGAACCGTCTCGGTCAATGTTGATTTGGCTGCTTTCTGCAAATAGTTTTTTTGCGCATAGGCACCCACAAGAAGGGTCAGCTGAATATGAGGCAGCAAAGGCCGGATTTGAGGATGCCACAGGGGCGTGCATTCGGGACGGGGCGGCTTGTCGCCGCCTCGTTCATGTTTGCCAGGATAGCAGAAGCCGGAAGCCATGATCGCTATATTATGGTCGTCATAAAAGACACTGCGGTCAATGCCCATCCACTGGCGTAAGCGGTCGCCACTGGGATCATCCCAGGAGATGCCGCTTTCATGAACACGCCGACCCGGTGCCTGGCCGATAATGAGAATGCGCGCCTGAGAATGCAGATGTACCACAGGCCGGGGCCCCAGAGGCAGATGGGCCGCGCAGACCCTGCACTTGTGTATCTGCTCAACAAGTTTCTCCAACGCTCTTTGAATATCTTTATCCGGAGCCATCTCTTTCTCCTGATCACATCTCGGTGACAGCATCTGTCTTGTTCATATGAAACAGAAGCGGATGTTCTTTCATTTCACCGGTGCATCCGGATGGAGAGCTTGATTGAGAGTCGCTGCGAAAAGAGGGAGGCATCAGAAAGATGACTTGAGGAGCTGTCAGCCTTTGGTAAAATCGTCGCCGTGCCTGCTCATATAGTTGCGCATTCGGCGCATGGCCTCCCGTTCAATCTGGCGGATACGCTCCCGGGTCAAGGCGAAATGCTTTCCCGTTTCTTCCAGGGTATGGGCTTTGCCATCATACAGGCCATAGCGATAACGGATAATGGCCGACTCCCGTTCCGTAAGCTGTCTCATGAGTGCGTCCATCTCCTCATTGCGGAAAAACTGAGTCAGAGTGGGGTTGTCAGCTACAGGTTCCTGGAAAATACCCCCTTCTCGGCCTATGGCACTGTCCAGGGATTGTATATTTTCCATGGGAGAAATCGTCTCTTCAAACAGCTCAAGCTTTTTTATTTCCTTGAGCTTCATGCCCATCACTTCAGCCATATCCTCGCTGCTGGGCTGACGGCCGTGGACTTTATAAAAATCATCGACCATCCGTTTGTATTTCGCCAGATTGTCGGTGATATACACAGGAATACGGATTGTGCGGCCCTGATTGGATAAGGCCCGGGTCACGGCCTGACGGATCCACCACGTGGCATAGGTGGAGAATTTGCAGCCACGTTTGGGATCAAAACGGTCGGCTGCACGCATGAGACCCAGATTGCCTTCTTCAATGAGGTCCAGAAGAGGAAGCCCGAAATAGAGATATTTTTTCGCAACGGAAACCACGAGCCGGAGATTGGAAACAATCAATATCCGTCGGGCGGATTGATCGCCTTTCTGTGCAAGCTTCGCCAGACGGATCTCCTCCGAAGCCGACAGCAGCGGTATCTTCGAGATTTCCATCAGATAGAGATTAAGGCTTTTATCGTTGGGTTCCAGCATAGTGTCACATAACGCACCCCTCAGGAGTGCAAAGAGTGAAGGGTCTCCACAATTTTTGTATACAACTCTTTCAAAAACAGAAGAGGCTGTTCTGTACCAAGTATAAAATAATGAATCAGACCGGCGGAAACAGCTGCAGCCAGAAAAGCAAGAACAAGAATGAGCCAGAAAGGAGCTTTGACTTTTTCATCCCTTTCCGTATCCGTTTCCCTTTCCGTATCCGTATCCGTATCCTTCTCCGCTTCTGTTTCTGTTTCTGTTTCTGTTTCGTCTGAAGGTTCCATTTCCTCCAGTTCTGAGTCTTCCCTGAAATCCGTTGCAGGCTCCTTTTCTTTTTCTTCAGGGTCATCGTCGCTTATGAGAGGGTTCTCGACTTCCTCAATCTGAGAAAAGGGCGGAGAATCTTTCTGTTCATCATCACCCGTCTCTTCAGGAACTGTTGCAATTTCAGGATCTATCACTTCAGCGGGCTCTGAAGAGGGAGGCTCGGCTTTTTCTTTCCTGGCCGGCAGTTCAACGGCCTCAGGAACAGGCAGACTTGTGAAGAGCCGTTCTTTGATCTTTTTGGCTTTTGCGTGATCATAGTCTTTGATCAGGGTGTCGCAATAATCCAGCCCTTCATCCACCAGGCCCAGAGCTTCGCAGCAGACAGCCAGCGGATAAAGAACATTCTTCACATTGGGCCGTTCGTTATCAATGGCTTTGAGCAAACGATGGGCCGCCTCGTAATGGCCAACACGGATGAGCTGGATAGCTTCCTGATATGAGAGGCGTAATTCCTGTGATCGCACGACCGGTTTCTCCCTGATATTTGAGCAGTTTACCGTTAGCGTATGAGTTTAGCCGTTGAAAAGTCAAATCAGTGAAGATCTTCAGTGAGATCAGACACAAAAGCATGGTCATAATCTTTCCAAACAGGATCATAACCGGCTTTTTCGATGACTCTTTTGATCTCCGCAGCACTCCGCGAATCTTCTATTTGAAACTGTTCCAGACTGGAACTGTCCGGGAAAGCATAGCCACCGGGACGGGTACTGGAACCGGCACTCATGGAAGTGATGCCCAGAGGAAGGAGCCTGTCCCTGAAAGAGGCATTTTCACGGGTACTGAGAGAGAAAGGCGCTTCCGGAAGAAAAAGACGCAGTGCCAGCATCATCTGCACCATATCCACATCTGAAACAGGATAGGGAGGCACAAAGGAGCTGGGAGTGTGCCTCAATCGCGGAAAGGAAACAGACACAAGACTGTGCCAGCACTGCTGCTGCAGCCAGCGCCCGTAAAGGCCCAGCCAGAAGGCATCAATGCGCCATTTGTACAGGCCCAGAAGAATACCGGTACCCAGACGGCGGACCCCCGCACGGCCAGCCCGTTTCAGGGCCTCCAGACGGGAAGCATAATCCCGTTTTCGACCGCTCCGGTGCATCTCCATATAGGTGGGGCGATGAAAGCTCTCCTGGTACAGCGTGACCCCGTCCAGACCGTGATCGCAAAGGAGCCCGTATTCCTCTTCCGTCATGGAATAAACTTCCACGGCCACGGAGGAAAACCACTTCCGGGCTATACGGCAAGCGCGGGCGATATACTCCGGCGGTGCCGCATGCACAGCGTCCCCTGTCAGAAGGAGCACATTGTCAAAGCCCTGTTCAGACAGGGCCTGACATTCTTTTTCTATCTGATGGTCATCCAATGTGGTCCGCTCTTCTTTTCCCGCATTCACCGTGGAAAAACTGCAATATACGCAATTGGAACCGCAGACATTGGACAGGTAAATGGGTGCATAAAGACCGATGGTACGACCGAATTGACGGCGCGTTTCTTTATTGGCTTCCACAGCCAGAGCTTCAAGCCAGGGCACCGCAGCCGGTGAAAGAAGTGCCAGAAGATCGTCGGGACTGCGGTGTTCATTGGCAAGAGCTGCGGCGACACGGCTTTCCGTACAGCAGCGCTGAACTTCTTCTATCCTTTCTTCGGGCCATTGATTCAATAATGTTTCAAAAGTCATGATACTGTTTTATTCCTGATTGAACAGAAAGCCGGTGAGAGGGGAGGAGGCGGAGGCTGTACTGCGTTGAGGACCGAGTCCCGCAAGAAAAGCGAGACGACCGGCTTCCGTCGCCAGAGCAAAGGCTTTCGCCATGGCGCCATGATCGCGGGCATCGGAGAGTGCCGTATTGACAAGTACGGCATCGGCTCCCAGTTCCATGGCTTCCGACGCGTGGGAGGGAGCACCGAGCCCCGCATCCACAACAACGGGAACGGTAGCCTGATCAATGATGATCCGCAGCATTTCCTTTGTCTGCAGACCCCGGTTGCTGCCGATGGGCGCACCCAGAGGCATGACCGTTGCCGTGCCCACCTCTTCCAGACGCTTCGCCAGAACGGGATCCGCCTGGATATAAGGCAGCACGATAAAGCCTTCTTTCACAAGCTGCTCCGCCGCACGAAGCGTTTCCATGGGATCCGGAAGCAGATAACGGGGCTCCGGAGTCAGTTCAAGCTTGATCCACGGCTCCAGACCTCCTGCACGGGAAAGACGCGCAAGTTTGAGCACTTCCTCAGCTGTCTGAGCACCGCTGGTATTGGGTAAAATCAGCTGCTTTTCAGGGTCGATGGCCGAAAGAATGCTTTGCTGTTCATCGCTCTCGAGGTCCACACGCCGCAAAGCGACGGTGATGATCTCGGCACCGCTGGATTCAATGGCTGCACGCAATGCTGCAGCGGAAGGAAATTTTCCCGTACCGATCATGAGTCGGGAATTGAAGCGACGACCGGCTATGACCAGTGTATCGTCAACCAAAGAAGAATTCATGATATTTGATCCTGATGATTAAGACAGTTGCCGTGTGAGGATCTCTTCCTGAAAACAGCAAGACAACCTTGTCTGGAGAAGCGAAAAAACAGAGACACAGAGGCTGATCATAGTTTATAAGAGAGAAGAATGACGGTCTGTACAGGACTCACAGAGACTGTTCGCTTCTGAAAGCTATATAGTATCAGAAAGGGGCGGATACATAGTATTTCTTTTTGTTTTTTGAACGGGTCATGTACAGCGAAGTGCGCCTGCACCCATTTTTAAACCAGGTCATTCACTGAACACACGGAAAAATACAATGCGGCATCATCCTTGTCCAAATTAGCTTTTCTTGGACAGACAAATGCAACGATCAGTTAGCCTGATCCTGGGAACCGGAAAAATAAAGACAAAACCTGCCCAAAATACCAATGAATTCAACAAATGACTTGCACAGGCTTCATGCCTTTATACTTGCATCGTCTTTCCTTTAGTGTGACTTCGTATAACTTCGTGGAAGAAAAATTGATCTGTTATGATAGGTCATTGTGGAACTGAAAGCCTTGGACAGTTTAAGCAGCAAGGCGAAAGCGCAAGTGTTGAATTATTTTTTCTTCCACGAAGTCACACTAAGAAACACGAAGGGAAGAAAAGAAAAGGCAAACTATAAAAATTCTTCATCCTTGTCCAAATGAGCTTTTCTTGGACAGGCTCGTTCCATGTGTTGACACCTGTTTCTATGTGCTGAGTACCCGAAAAAGCTTGTCTTTATAGCATTGTGTGGCTGTAGAACGGTCTTACATGGGCCTTCGTAATTTGGACAGACAAATGCAACGATCAGTTAGCCTGATCCTGGGAACCGGAAAAATAAAGACAAAACCTGCCCAAAATACCAATGAATTCAACTGTGTGGATTCGATGGTGCCCTTAATTTGGACACCAGTGATGCGGCATAAAAAAGATCTATCGTCTTCAAAGGTCCATTCTGTCCACTGGTTTCTGATAATGCCCTGACCCCAGCCGAGCCCCTCCAACATCCGTCCGATCCGACCGACTCCCCAGAAACCACTTAACCCTTCAAATCTCTTATTTGCCTCAAGACATACCCACGCCTCCGTCATTCCTGCGAAAGCAGGAATCTTAATGCGACATGAGGACTTGAAAATTCGCAAGATCCCAGCCTTCGCAGAGATGACGCAGGCGTGGAAGTCGCCCTCGGGTCATCAGTGTTTATCAGTGTGCATCTGTGCATCCAAGGGGCGTTGTATCCGTGCCCTTTGTGGTAAAAAATCTCTCCTCAGTTATCGGGCTCCCAGCACAAGGGCGAATCCGATCCCGGTATGTAATGATAGGTTTCGCCACGTTTCATGATGTAGACAGCACGAATAGCAATGGCCATTTCAACATCGCCGTCTTGCCATTTTTCAAGATATTCTATCGCTTCGTTGGCGGTAATTCTCCAATCCCCATTTATGTCAGCGGGATGTTTTAATGGAGCAGCTTCGCCTTCAGCGTCTTCGCCCTCCACTTCGCCCTCTACTTCACCCTCTACTTCGCCTTCCACTTCGCCTTGCACTTCGCCTTCGACTTCACCTTCTGCTTCGCCTTCGACTTCGCCCTCTACTTCGCCCTCCACTTCGCCTTCTGCTTCGCCTTCCACTTCGCCTTCCACTTCGCCTTCAACCTCGCCCTCTACTTCACCCTCCACTTCGCCTTCCACTTCGCCCTCTACTTCGCCCTCTACTTCACCCTCGACTTCACCTTCTGCTTCGCCTTCGACTTCGCCCTCTACTTCGCCTTCTACTTCACCTTCTGCTTCGCCTTCCACTTCGCCCTCTACTTCGCCTTCTACTTCACCTTCCACTTCGCCTTCTACTTCGCCTTCGACTTCGCCTTCCACTTCGCCTTCCACTTCGCCCTCTACTTCACCTTCCACTTCGCCTTCTGCTTCGCCTTCCACTTCGCCTTCAACCTCGCCCTCTACTTCACCTTCCACTTCGCCTTCCACTTCGCCTTCCACTTCGCCCTCCACTTCACCTTCCACTTCGCCCTCTACTTCACCCTCTACTTCGCCCTCTACTTCACCCTCTACTTCACCCTCTACTTCACCCTCTACTTCGCCTTCCATTTCGCCTTCGACCTCGCCTTCCACTTCGCCTTCAGGCTCTTCACCTTCTGCGAATCCGTCCGGAGTCCGCGCAATCCTGAACCCGACGCTGTAGAAGAACATCTCAGGTTGGATTTTCTCCCGTCTCGCTGCGCGACATTCCCCGTCGTAGTTGAGCCACGAGCCGCCACGAAGAACCCGGAAATCTCCTGAATCGGGGCCTGTGGGGTTTTCCTTGGAGAGCTTGGTGTAATATGTTGCGGAATACCAGTCGTAACACCACTCCCATATATTGCCACTCATGTCATAGGCACCCACGGGGCTTCGGGCGTTGACGGTCAGCACACCGGGCATGTCCAAACGTGCCAGATTAACGCCGTTGTACCAGCCCACAGGGGAGGTATAGGGCCTTGACTTCAAACCCAGAGGATTGGCTGGAAGTTCACCGATGACAAAATTAGCATTGGTGAAATCGATGCTGTCACTATTCATGCCATAGCGCCGGTGTTCCTTATCCTCACTGTCCCAGGCCGCAACTCGTTCCCATTCGGCTTCTGTCGGCAGACGGTAACCATTAGGCATCGGTTCAAAATACTTCCATTGCCAGATATTGTAACAGGGATCAAGATTCTTCATGGCACTCAGCCAGTTGCAGTAGCACACGGCACCATACCAGGACACATGGATAACAGGATGATCAGCCATGGAGAAGAGCTGACCGCCATGACCTTCCCTGCTTCGGACACTGAATTGATTGTTATCAAAGATGATCTGCGACTCTTCTGTATCACTTTGTGTTGCAGCAAGAGCTTTATTATAAGCGTAGATCGTACCTCCCGTATAGTCTGTACCGTCTTCGTTTTTGAGCAGATGATTGGTATGGGCCCAGTTCAATACAGTGACAAACTCTCCGTTTGTCACCGGATATTTACCGATCTGATAGCGATCCAATGTGACATAATGACGGGGTATCTCGTCTGAGTATCCCGTATCAGTGGAGGGTCTGCCCATTCTAAAATATCCGTCAGGGATGGTGATCATGGACGGAAAGGATTGAGCCAGACCTGGCGTAGCCCATATCCCGCATAAGAGACTCAAAAACACAAACACAGAGGAAATGCACTTGCTGTTCATAGGCCATTCCTTATATACGGAGAACAGTGCTCTTTTCCCTATTATACCCCATAATGACAGTTTTCAACACAATTATTTGTCGGTATTTTCGTTTTTACCGCAGAGAGAACAGGAAGCACAACGCAGCACAGCCGCAAGCAAATGATTCTTTTCTTTTTCTAACCGCGAAGTCATGGAACACACGGACGAAATACATCTTTACCGAAGAGATGATACTGACACGATGTCCCTTAAAACCATAGATGGACACTGATTAACACTGATAATTAAAGACCTTGGGTCGCGCAGCCTGGGAACGCCAATTTCCACATTGGCAGGACACCCGGGAAAAGACCGTGACTCATGTATGCATTTGACGGGATAACAAAGACTCGGAATTTACAAAGGCTTTGATTTTATTCTTGGTTGACGAAAGACCTGTTACCGCATCACTGTTTACAAAATGTCAATATCTTGACTCGCTGTCAGCCAATGTGGAAATTGGCGTTCCCAGGAGTGAATCTCATGGTCTTTCAGGATTTCCCAAGGCATTACTTGTTCTTGATTATCTGAAGACACCTTGCCGAATCGAGAAGTTCATAATATCTTGGCAGTACATGCCTTGCAGAGTCAAGAACACAAACTTCTTCGAGAAAATAATGGAAGATGCCGAGTAGTAGCACAACGCAGCACAGCCGCAAGGAAATGAACTGTTTTTATTTAACCGCGAATAGAAGGAGAGGAAAAAGCTTATGTTTCCCCGGAGTCTCTTTTGTATCCCAAGACATGTCTCCGCCCCTCCCACATTCGTCCGATCCGACCGATTCCCCAGAGACCACTGATCTCTTCAAGTCTCTGATTTCCCCAAGACATACCTCCCGCCGTCATGCCCGTTTTTCCGCCTTTTTGTTCTCCCGGGAAACAGAATTGTATGTTGTGTAATCCTGTGGGCAATTCTTTGACCTCAAGTACTTTCCGGCCTAAGGTTGTATGTCGTGGCTGAGTCAATAGCTTGTTGAAGTCATCATGCGTAGTTTGCCAATGTGGAAATTGGCGTTCCCAGGCTGCGCGACCCAAGGTCTTTAATTTATCAGCGTTAATCAGTGGTCATCTGTGGTTCCAAGGAACGTCGTGTCAGTGTCATTCCTTCGAGTCCATTGCAGTTAAACAAAAAGCTTCATTTGGTTGCGGCTGTGCAGAGCTGTATCCACTCTGTCCACTTGCCCTTGGCCAATGCCTCGTCTCAAAGTTCTTCCTCTCAGGCTTTCTGCGCAACCTTTTCCACAATAACCAAGTCTACCCTGTATACATAGAGGAGACCATTATGGATAATCAAATCCATAAAATAATATTTTCTTTTATTCTGACCTTCACAGTCCTTTGCTGTAAT